>DBTJ01000184.1:0-347 GCA_002306985.1 Verrucomicrobia bacterium UBA1319 | reverse complement strand
CTCGAACACCGTCACCGCGTGGCCCTTTTGCACCAGATCCCCCGCCGCGCTCAATGCCGTGGGGCCGCTGCCAATGATCGCCACTTTTTTGCCGGTGGCAGGCGCGTTGGCCGGCAAGCCAATGACGCCCGTCGACCGCTCGTAATCCGCGATAAATCGCTCTAGATTGCCAATCGCCAGCGAAGCTCCGCGTTTGCCGACAACGCATTCTCCTTCGCATTGATCTTCCTGCGGACACACCCGGCCGGTAATGGCGGGTAACACGTTATCTTCGCGCATTTTGGCGGCGGCGCCCTTGAAATTGCCGGCGACCACCAATTCGATGAACTCGCGCACTTTAACGCCCA
>DBTJ01000212.1 GCA_002306985.1 Verrucomicrobia bacterium UBA1319 | reverse complement strand
AAAGGGCGGGAGGATGCAATTCTGGCCGCAACGGGTGGAAACCACCGATGAGGTAGCGTCTGTCATCAATATCAACTTGGCGCGGACCAGACTGCGGCACGGCGGCAAAAACAGGGCCAAGAAAATAGTCCTTTGGGGCGAGAACCATCGTCTGGTTCTCCGGTTTGACTGGAAGGGTTTCGTTGGACAAGAGGGAAAAGCCTAGGCGGCAGGGTGAAGCGCCACCGGAGATAATTAGACTCTAAAAGGCCAAGTGGGGGAGGGGCAAGCCGAAACGAAACGGCGAAAACTCAAGAAGAGAGGCCGCTTCCTCAAGCTAAAGCGAAAGCACGTAGGCTGCCAAATCCGCGAGTTGTTCAGCTGTCAGCTGGGAAGTGCGTCCGTGCTGGTCCTGGGGATTCTTGGTGGTGAGGACGTCTTGAATGGTGGCGGCGGAACCGTCGTGGAGATAAGGGGCGGTGCGCCAGGCTTCCACTAATGTGGGGGTATCGAATAACCCTCCCGGGCGGTCATGCGTATTGGCCGTGCCAACCCCATGTCGCTTTTTATCCGTGAAGAGCGGTGCCGGGTGGCATTGAGCGCAACCCGCCATGGTAAAAACCTTTTGTCCCCGTAACGCGGCGGGGGATAGCCCGCCAGCTACCAAGTGCGGGCTGGGATAGGACTGCATGGATTTGAGGTAGGCGTCGATGGCGCGCGCTTCGGCTTCGGGGCGCAGGGCAAACAAAATGTTGCGTAATCCCGACCGCACGGCGTGCTCGGCGGTATCGCGGATGCCCAGGCTCATGGCGGGCGGTGTCTGATGGCTGAGCAGCAGGCTCTTGGTGTTTTTAGGATTGCCGATGCCATCGTTGAGCAAATCCCAGTTCAAGCCATCGGCGCGGCCATCCGGATGACAGGAAGCGCAGCTCTGCCAGCCTTGGCGACATAAACTGGCGTCGTTAAACAACCGTTCGCCTTCCCGGGCTAAATCGGTTGGATCGTTTGGGGTTAATTGCCACGTGGCGGTCACCACTGGCTTTTCTGATAAAGTCACTCGGTTGATCGTGTCCGTGAAGAAGCTGGCGATAAAAACTTGGTCGCCCCGCACAACCATCGCTCGGGGACCTTGGCCGGGGAGCGCAATTCGCTGCCGGAAAGCGTCGATGAAGGAAAAATCCTCATTCACTTCTCCCGAGGATAACTTAGTCAACAGGGCTGGAGCGTTGATAACGCTCAATTCATGGGTTCCCGCGTGGGTGATGAGCAATTTGTCATTCGTCCAGGCCACGGCCCACGGCCCGGCGGCTCCTCGGTCGGGACTGTCCAGCAGCACGGTGGCAAACCGGGAGAGAGTTTCGAGATCGATCAACGTTAGCGCGGCGGCGTTCATCCAGCCCATCTCGACCTGGGTGGCCGGCACATTGAACTGGGCCCGTTGATGCGCGACCGCCGCCCAGCGGCCATCGGGTGAGATGGCCACTCCCCGGGGCAAAATTCCGCCGGAGGGCAAAGCCAGGTTTGTGCGTAAGGTTAACGAGACCGCATCGATAATCGACACCGTCGTAACGGCGGCGTCCGCTGGGCCGTCCGCCAAAAGATTGGCGACGACCAAACCCCGCCCATTCGGAGTCAGCGCCGCCGCCACGGGCTCGCGCCCCACCGGAATGCGTTTCAACTCCTGGCCTCCGCTCAAATCGAATACCGAAAGCGAGTGGTCAAATTGATTGCACACAAACAGCTGATGCGTCGCTGGGTTCAGGAGGGGTGCGCACGCCCCCGGCCGGGCGGGCAAGTTGGTTTTGATCGTGCCGTTGGTTAAGTCGATCACGGAAATAAAGCCCTTGTATCCAGCGCAAGTGCCATAAATCAAACCATTTTCTGAAATCGCAAAACCGGTGGGTTGTCCCGGCAAAGGGAAAGCTTTGGATATTGCGCCCCGCGAGGCAGGGAGCGCCAAGACCGCCGGTGTACGGACGCAGGCCACATAAAGAGTCGTTTCATCGGGCGTGATTGTAATCGCGCAAGGGGCTAGCCAAGAATGGGATTCGGCATAGCAAGCTGAGGATAGCATGAGGATTACGCCGGCAAGCCACAGGCTGAGGGAGTGGGGGACTTTGGACTCGAGCGCGGCCGCCCAAATGGCCCGCCTGCGGTTGCGGTAAAATAATTCCATAGCCAATACGTCACTTATCCGTAATACGCATTCCCATATCATGCCAACACTGTAATATTTAGATGTTGCGGCATGATTTCCAAGCTCTTTATGCGGCCAGTTTCTGAGCAAGTCAAACCGGCGTTTCAACCGGCGGAACCTTTATCCAGATTGACGCGGAAGTGTAACCTAAAGCGGTCTGTCCCAATTTCCTGGGTACTTCCTCTACAAAAGAAATGAGGCCACCATGAATATGGCCACTTTACATGAATGAACCATCCAGTATGCGTCATGGTTACTTATAGTTCGAATTAGTGAGCATATAAAGTCTGGATGAAACACAATTACAGCTTGCATATCGGTAAATAGGCGCTCATTAATTAGGAAATACTAGATCCGACCAAGCCAGGCCACGAACCTTGCCAGGCGGGCGCCGTTAGCGCGCCCGCCGCCTCTGAATGGACCAGGCGTTTTGGTCGCATACGATCCACAGGATTGGAATTGGAGATTGATTGCCATGAAAAAGAACCACTTTGCTATGCGCTTTGCCGTTCCCCTGCTAATTGCCGCCATCGGGCTTTTCAATAACGTGGCGGCTCAAGACGCCAGTGGGTTGGCGGAGGCTGGAGACGCCCCATCGGATCAAGCCGAGGTAAACGGCGTCCAAGCAAGCGATGACCTGAACAAAGGCAAGACCAATGCGGCGGCTGCGGTCTTTCTGCCGGCGGGTCGCCCTCAAATCGATATCCAAGTGAGCCCCAAGGGCGCTACCGCAAGCAGCCATGGCCAGGCATATCACACGGTGGATTTTGACGGTAATTTAAACCATTCCGAAGCCATTGTGGTGAATTTACCCCAAAACCTGAAACTGCAAGGGCATGTTACCGCGGTGAGCGTGATAGACGCTAGTGGCAAACGTGTGTTTCTCGGACAAGTCAAGGATTGCGTCGGGGAAGTCAATCAAGAGACAGGCAAGGAAGTAGTTTACCGCGATGCGATCGATGGCCTTAAAGCCGATGTGATCTATCGATATGGCCAGACTTATTTCGAGCAGTTCGTGGTGTTCCGCGCCCATTTCGCGCTGCCGGAAGGGGTTGACGAGCAAACGGCGAAAATCGAGGTGTGGAGCGAATTCTTCAACCCGCCCACACCCCGCAAATTAGCTCATAATATTAAATTGCGCAATTCCACGGTTAAAACCGTGATGGCGGAGGACGATACGCTCGATTTTGGCTGGATGAAGATGGCCGAGGGCCGCGCGTTTACAGCCTCGGATCACAACGCCGAATCCCTGCCCGTGGCAAAAACATGGCTGGAAGCCGAAGGGGGCCGTAAATTCCTCATCGAAACGGCGGACTATTTAAGCTTAAAATCACAGCTGGAGGAGTTGCCCAGAACCGCCGCCATCGTCCCCCAAAACAGCTATCGGTTAGCGCAAAGCGGCTCGTCCTTGCCCCTTCAGTTCCAAGGCAAACGCTCCGCCCAACCCTTGCGGCTGGCTTCGGCTAACGGGGTCCGTCCAGCCCCGGGCGCAATTCCAACTCAACGGCTTGCGCTAGCCTCTCCGGGCGTAGTCATGGATTTTATTTTAGTTAACAGCGCTTTGATCAACATCGATTTTGGCGTCACTACCACCACTAAAACCGGGCTCGCAGTGGTGGGAAAAACGACCGCCGATTTTTGGAATACCTTCAGCGCGAGCGATCGGACCAACAAAGTCCTGTTGTTGTCCGATGGCACTACGGTGGGTGGCGCGCTATTTATCACTAACTCATTCACCAACGGCTTGATCTCGCCGTCCTGCGGCGAGCCGATGTTCGATTCCTATGTTTGCTCAACGGACCTGGTGATGGTCGTTATCTCGAATTTACCGCCGACAACGTACCATTTGTATTTATACGGCCATGGTGCCAGGACCAATCTGATTGGCTCCTATCAGGTTGGACTCGCTTATAAAGCGACAGCGGTAGGGGATTTTTATCAAAGATTTGATGGCTGGGTCGAAGGCAAGCAATACCAGGAGTTCAATTATACGGAGTCGACCAACTATCCATATATAAAGTTCTGGATATATACAACTTATGGTAGCGCGGTGATTAACGGCCTGCAAATTGTGGCGGCGGATAATTTGCCTCCCTATGTGGAAGCCGGGCCGGATGCCATTGTGCAATATGGTTCCCTGGCCACCCTGAATGGGGTCGCGGATGACGACGGGCTGCCCGCGTCATCCACCGTGTCGGTTAATTGGAAAAAACTAAGTGGTCCGGGTTCCGTGGTGTTTTCCAATTCCGCCAGTTTAACCACGACCGCCAGTTTTAGCGCGCCCGGCACTTATGTTTTAGGTCTTTCGGCAAATGACTCCGCGATGTTCAATGAGGACACCGTTTCCATTACCGTGCAACAAGGTCAGGCTTGGGATTTGCAAACCGGCTGGTCGGATACCGCCAATCCCAATGGCGTGTGGACTTATCGGGAGAGTACCAACGCCCTGCCGCATACCGCTAGTTGGTGCTCCAACCAAAATGCGTATGTCGGGGCGCAGCCCGCGTGGGCCTACAACGGGGCCAACAACTTCTTGCCGGGTTGGATCAAGGCGGCGGTGGCTACCACCTTTACAAAGGACTACCAAATTGGGGATGTGGTGGTCCATTCCACCGACTCGTATAATGGGGTTGGCCATGGGGTAGCCAATGTCGTCTGGACTTCCCCGATTAATGGTTATGTCACTATTGTGGGCGGAGTGTGGCTCGGCCGCGATATTGGCCGAGCCAATTGTTGGGAGCTTTATTACCGGAATTCGCTCATCTCCACCGGCTATGTTTACTCCGGGGATAGTTATTGCCGCACTAATCCCTTCAATTTTTCGGCGGGCTCCGGCGGGCCTTCGGCTTTGATTCGCTTACCGGTGTTGATTGGCGATCAAATCCAGCTGAACATAGTCAAAAGCAGCACCACCGATGCTGACTTTGCCGGAGTTAACTTGTCCATAGTTCAGGATGTGATTGTCGCGACGGAACAATGGGATTTAAAGGCGGATTGGTCTGACACCCAGAATCCGAATGGAGCTTGGTCCTATCTGGAGGGAGCCGATCTCCTGCCGCATGTGAGCGCTTGGACTAGCGCGCAAGGTTCATTCAATGGCGATCAGCCCGCTTGGGCCGTTACCGCGAATGAACAATCGTTTCTTCCCGGCTGGTTTAAAAGTTCGGTCACGCCAACTTTCACCGTCGACTGGCAGATCGGCGATGTGATTACCCATGCGCTGGAACCGAATAATTGCTGCGGGCTTGGCAATGGGGAGGGCAGTGTCGTGTGGACCAGTCCGTTCAACGGCACGATCAACCTGAGCGGCTCCGCTTGGCTGGGGCGTAAGACATTGGGACGCAGTGATAAATGGACACTGTTGCGAGGGGCTAACGTGCTTTCAACCGGCCAGGTCTTGGCGACCGATGCCTACAGTCGAAGTAATCCATTCTATTTCGTCAATGGTAGTGGCGGGCCGGGAGTGCTCCATAATCTCCCGATCAACAAGGGCGAGACCATTAGGTTGCTCATCGAAAAGGTTCCCTCTTCAACGGCCGAG
>DBTJ01000027.1:2425-15466 GCA_002306985.1 Verrucomicrobia bacterium UBA1319 | reverse complement strand
AACCCCTGATTGAAACCATGACATTGCTCGATCTTTGCGAACCTTTGTTTCAGCAAGTTTGCCAGCTCAAACGCATGGGCCGGAGCAACGGGCAGGCGGATTACCTGCGCGTGCGCCACGAAATCAAAGGGCTGCTCGCGGATCTGGCCCAAAACTCCGCCGCCGACGGCAAGCTCTCCAGCCAATACCGCAAACTGGAGCTGTCGCTCGTCTTTTTTGTCGATTCGATGCTCGCCAATAGCAAGCTGGGCCTGGCCGGCCAATGGCATCAAAACCGGCTCGCCTATGAGCAAAAGGAGAAGGCGGGCGATGAAAAATTCTTTGATCTGCTTGAGGTCACCCTGGCGGATTCCAGCGAGGAAGCCGAGGAGCGGCTGGCGATTTTCTATGTCTGCCTGGGCCTGGGTTTCGAAGGCATGTACATCGGCCAGCCCGAGCCGTTGCGCAAGTACATGAATGCCATCTTTCCCCGCATCCGGCATCGGGTGGATTACGAGGCCCACAGCCGTATCTGCGAGGACGCGTACAAAACCGTCGACACGCGGAGTTTTTTGCGGCCGCCCGGCCATCGCATCCTGGTGCTGGCCATGGTGTTTGTATTTCTAAGCCTTTCCGTGCTCGTGCTCTATTATGGCATGTATATGAACGCGTCGGATACGTTGCGCGCTTCCTTGCGGCAGGTGGTTAAACAAGATCAATCGAAATAATTATGGATGAGGAATCGTCATCACCCGGCTGGCTCAAGTGGCTGCTGGGCGCCGTCGGCTTGGGCGCCGTGGCGGTGCCGCTCACCGTGCCTCGCTATGGCATTTGGATCGCCCTGGCGATCGCGGTTTTATTGGTGCTGTGCGTGGGGGGGTATCTGCTCTGGCGCAATTGGCGACAAAAACAGGAGAAACGCCGGTTTGCCAGCGCCTTGCAACAGGAGAACGCCGCGGCTCCCCGCGGTATCAGCGATCCCAATAAACGCGCCCAATTGGATGATTTGCGCCGCCGGTTCCGCGAAGGGGTGTCGGTGTACGAATCGCGGGGCAAGGATTTGTACAAGCTCCCCTGGTATGTCTTCATTGGCGAGCCGGGCTCCGGCAAGACCGAGGCGATCCGCCGGTCCAATATTGGCTTCCCACCCGGATTGCAGGACGAATTCCAAGGGGCGGGCGGCACGGTCAACATGCATTGGTGGTTCACTAATTATGGCGTGCTGCTGGACACCGCCGGTCGGTTGATCTTCGAGGAAGTCCGCCCGGGCGAATCGAGCGAGTGGAAAGAGTTTTTGAATTTGCTCAAAAAGACCCGCGCCCATTGTCCGATCAACGGCTTGTTCCTCGTGTTGCCGGTCGATAGTTTGATCAAGGACACCGCCGACAAAATCTCCCAAAAAGCCGCCCGCATCGCGCAGCAGTTGGACGTCATCCAACGCACGCTGGATATCCGGTTCCCGGTGTATGTGCTCGTTACGAAATGCGATTTGATGACGGGTTTTCGGGAGTTTTTCGACACGGTCGACGAGCCGCAACTCCAGCATCAAATGCTCGGTTGGTCTAATCCCGATTCCTTGGACGCCCCGTTCCGCATGGATCTGGTGGATCAATATCTCAGCCAGGTGACGGAGCGATTAAAACGCCGCCGCTTGAGCCTTTTGCGCGACGCGATTCCCGGCGGGGAGGGGACGGCGCGTCCGGCGAGCGAGATGGACGCCTTGTTTGCGTTGCCACGCAGTATGATGTTGATCGCTCCGCGCTTGCGGCGCTACCTGGAAACGATTTTTGTGGCGGGCGAATGGTCCTCGAAACCCGTGTTTTTGCGGGGCATCTATTTTACCTCTTCACTCCGCGAAGGCGCGGATCTTGACGAGGCTTTGGCCCAAGCCTTGGGAGTGCCGGTGACGGAATTGCCTGGCGGCCGGGTGTGGGAGAAGGACCGAGCTTATTTCCTGCGGGACTTGTTTGTCGAAAAAGCCTTTCGCGAGCAGGGCTTGGTCACGCGGGCCACGAACACGGGCGCCATGCTGCGTAACCGCAAGTTAACCCTCTTCGGCTGCGGTTTTGTGGCGCTGGCGCTCATCATTCTTTGGACGTGGCTAGGCTGGCGCGATTTACGTCAATCCATCGGCGAAGAAAGCCAGTATTGGGCGGCGGCGGCGCAGGGTTGGAATCAAGGGATGTGGAATCCCATTGTGCGTCCCGGGCAGAAGGACCCCATGGTTTTCTCTTATGTTGGCCATGAGCCGGTGGCGGGCGGCGTCAAGCTAAGTGTGGAAGCGTGCCACCAGCGGTTGAAGAACCTGGCCATGTCACCGTTGCCCATCCGTTGGGTGTTTAAGCCGGTGATGTGGTTCCGTTCGGCGCAGGAGATGGATCGCCCGCTGGGCCAACGCATTTTATTCGAACGCGGGGTGTTGCAGCCTTTGCTCGAAAACACTCGGGTCAAACTGATCGAATCCGGGCGCCGCGCCGCGTTGCCCAACGCCACGCCGATGGACGACGCGACCGCGCAGCGGCATTGGGCCGCCTTGTTGTCACTCATTCAGTTGGAGGCCGATCTGAGTTTCGGTTCCAAGTCCCTCGAAGGCACGAACGCCGCCGCCAAGTATTTGGAGTCTTTCCTGAGTTACCTCACGGAGACCCATGTCACCGCGCCGCCCAAGTTAGTGGATACGATGGTTTGGACGTATGGCGCGGCGCCGGGCGGAAAAGGCGCTTGGCCGCCCGCGCGGTTTTCCGGCGGCGACACGTTGGCGGCCAATCAGGCTATCGACCAAGGGCTGGCGCAATTCCTGGCCTACGCAAAACAGAGCCAGAAGGCGCAGGCGGACCGCCTTAAACTGCTGAACACGATTCGCGAGCAGACGGTGGAGTTTCAACGGCAGGAAGCCCTGTTAATCAAGGCGGCCGAGGACAAAAAGGTCATTTCCTCCGAATGGATCGAGTCGCTCTCCCTGGCCAAAAACGCGCTGCATTTCAGCTTGCTGGAAGTCAAATACCAAAACCTGTCGGCGGGCGGTGGTTTCTCGCTAGGGGCCGGGTATACGAATTTGGTGGTGGAATGCCAGCAAACCTCCACGAACGCGTTTGGCGATATCTACCGGTTGTTATCCGGGGGCGTGAAACCCATTACGCAAGGGTTGTTTAATGACCTTCGCACCCAGATCCTCGGGTTCCAGAACCGCAATGTGGAAGAAGTCATGCAAAGCCTGCGACTGGCCACCAACGTGGCTGAGTTGGACCGCGGGTTTTTGGTGGATTTGGACGCCAGTCGCGCCTACGCCGTGCGCTTTGAGTTGTATTCGCAGGCGTTTCAGTTCCGGCAGGCGAAAATCTCGATTCCGGACATGTTGGGGCAGCAATGGCGCTCGCTGGAAGAGTTGCAGAAAAGCCTGGCCGCCATCCGGACCAAAACCGACGCCTATAAAGGGCGCTACCAAGCCGAGTTGAATGCCACCTGCCTCTATATGCTCGAAGAGGGGCGCGTGCTAGCCAACCTGAAAGCGGTGGAGGATTACGCCGCTTATGTTAATGGGCAGTTGGATGCTTTGGCGGCTAAAGGCGCCGACGTGGATACGCTGGCAGCCTTGCAGAAAGCCAAAGGCTTTCTGGAAAAAGTGGATGCGGATCTCTCCGCCGCCGCGTTGTTCCGCGTGCCCGCCGCGGAGCAGCTTCGCCTAGCCCCGGTGCAGGCTAAGTTGGATTTGGTGAAAACGAGTCTCATCCAGAGATTTGCCCAAGCCAAGGATGCGGCCTGGGGCAAACAAATTGGGTTTCCGTTGGCTTTCGACAATCGGGATCGCATTCTTTCGCTCGATGAGCTGCAAAAGCTTCGGGTGGATATGAGCGCGCTCGACAAAGATTTGGCCTCGCCGGTGCTGGCTTACTTCCCCAGCGCTCCGCTGCAATCGCTCAAGAAGAAGACGGCGGTTTATTTGCCGATCATCTCGGCCTTGACCGGCGAAAATCGGGCGCCGCGCGCCTGTGGCATCTCCGTCGATCCGAAGCAAAGCGACAAGCTCAGCCGCTTCCGCTGGGTGGGTATGACCTTCGGCGAAAAACCGGTGGTGCTAAAAGAAGTCAGCGGCGGCGCGCAGGATTTTGGCTCGCTCGCTTTGGATCAAGGATTGAAGATCGAGGTGCGCAAATTCATCGATTCCACCAAGGCCGACGATCCGGAAACCCAACCCGTCAATAAAGGCGATGAATATTGGTTATGGGGTCCGCTGGATCTGATTCGCAAATACCAAGACAAAACCACGCGATCGTCCGATGGCCGGACTTGGCGGGTGGCTTTGCCGGTCGCGGACGATCAGCAGCAAGGCGCCATTGGCCTTGTGATCACATTTGAGTCGCCGTTGCCTTCACTGGCTGATTGGCCCACGAAACAAACCTGGAATCCTTAGTCGCCCGGGTGCGCGTGAATTCATTTTATCACAAATTCCTACGGGAAGAGTCGCACCGCAAAGCGATGGGGGATGAGCCTGTCGTGTTCGTGGCCGCGTTTGGCAAGCATCCGGGGTGGGACGATCACATCGAAGATATTGGCATGGTTACGGAAAGCCTGATCCAAGCCAAGCAGCTCCTGTATTTGCGGGGGATTGGCGGATTGATCGATTCCGGGGCTTGGGAAAAACTGGCCGCCGGCCGGCAAACGGACGGTTTTCACCATGTTTTCGTGTGGCAGCGCGCGGGCCGGTATTTAATCGGCCGCCTTTGGTCCTCCACCGATGGAAAGGGCCGGGCGCGTTATCCGATGGTGGTGTGCGCGCACGTCATGGGGTTGCCTCTGGAATGGGCGATGGAGCACGTGTTGCCGGAATTCGAACGGGTGGAAACAGCCTGCGCCGCCACCCGGCAGGCCAGCGAGGTGCGCCGGATAGTCGAGCAGACCGCGGAAGTCTTGCGCCAGCGCAGCGGCCAATCCTCGAGTCCTCCCCCCGCTTCCGCGCTGGCGGATGACACCCGCTCGTTCACGCAGACGGCGGAGGCAAAAGAGGCCTTTTTACGAGTGTGCCACCAATTCCAACAGCAAGGGCGCGCATATGAGGAAGCGTGTCGACTGGGGGGCAAGGATTTTGAACAGGTCAAGCCGCAGCAAATCCGCGTGCCCATGGCCGCTGGGTTGCCCGCCGAGGCGTTTTTGCTCTGGGAGAAATTTGTCTATTTGCAGTTGCCCGCCGATACTCCAGTGCTGTTGATGCTCTCGCTCGATCCGGTTTGGTTGGATATTACCATGGGAGAGCCAGGCATGGACGAATTCTTTTGTCTGCGGGCGACGGCCAAAGCCGCGCCGCCGGCGAGCGCGATTCCCTATCGCATCGAACCGGACCTGCAAGCGCAAGGGGAAACGCTGCTGGCCGCGATGCGAAGTCGTGAAAAACCTTGGCGCGTCGCGGAGGTTTCGTCTCGCAAAGCCAAGTCGGGTAATCGTTGGTCGAGCCTGCTCGCGGACCAGGCCCGGCGAGTCATGGACCTCGTTCGAGGTGGCGGTCGTGAATGACTGCTTGCTGTTGTTAGCAGTACGCACCCGGGCCAGCCAAAGAGGAATGTCTGCCGCCCTTTTATAGTTGCGCCGGATGGCGTTAGATAACTTGCGCGCTGGCTTCGCCGTTCTTTTTATTCCAGGCGAAGCGGGGATAGCCCGATTGGCTGGCGAGTGGCGTTGCCGCCAGTCGCCCAAGTTGACGGGTGCTTGGCAGCGTGCTTGAACCAAGCCCGGAGAAAACAATTCATCCGTCGTCGCGTAAGCAATTCGGCCGCGTGAACGTTGCGCTCATGGCCACCTTCCGGTCGCTAACCCATGGCCAGCCGTGACCGCAGTGGGTGCCGGTGCATCGCGTTCTAAAGTAGCTATCATCATCGTTTACTCGGAGAACGCACACTCCATCAGTCCTTATAATCTTCCAATAGGCCAGCGCCTGATATTTGAATAAATTATTCGCGGGAAGGACCGTCAGCTAGGCGGCCATTCTTTGGAAATCCAGAGACCGCGCATCCCCAGCGCGGCCGGGCTTTCGAATTTCTTACGATTCAATAACTGCCACACAGAGGCTTGCAGTTTTTACTTTGCGAGTTACATTAGTGGGACAATTCTTTGGGAGGGTAGTTGCGTGTATGGGCGCCATCATGGGGCGAAACCCTGAATGTAGTTAAGGGTTTATTCTTGTGAATTGTGGCTTGATATATGTTATCAATGATGCATACTGCGTTCAAGACAGGCAATTAAGGACATCACTAACGGATTTGCCTTTGTCTCCAGGGAGGAACCGGGCCGGTCCGCGGGGTGTTTTCATCGCGAAAGGGGAGCCGGACGGGCTAATTACATGAGTTCGTTGCAACAATTGCGGGGGCCTATTGCCGCGGAAAAACCGTGCGGTGATGATTTGTCCTACGACCCTGTCTTTCTCGATTTGCAGACTAAAATCCGGGGCAGGGAGGAAACGCAGTTTGCGGCCGCGGAGGAGCCGGACTGGAAGGAAATCCTGGAACTAGCCTTGGGTTTAGCGGCGCGCGGTAAGCATTTGCAGGTTGGCGTTATCCTCTCGGCCGCGTTGCTGCAAACCCAAGGGTTGCCCGGCTTTTGCGAGGGTCTCCAATTGTTAAGCGTCTGGCTCGAAAATTATTGGGAGCCCCTGTACCCGCGTCTCGACCCCGACGATCAAAACGATCCCACCGAGCGGGTGAATTTACTGCAAGCCTTGTCGGTTACCGCCGAAGGCGATCCATTGCGATTTTGCGAACGGCTGGCTCATTTGCCGTTGAGTGAGTCCCCCACGCTGGGGCGGTTGGACTTGGCGCAAATCGAGACGGGCCAAGAGGCGTCGGCCGCCGAGTCCAAAACGGGCGCTTCCCCCGCCCAAGTGGCCGCCGCTCTGCGGGATACTCCGCCGGAATGGCTTCAAAAGCGGCGCGACGCCGCGCACGGGGCGCTGGCGGCGCTCCGGCAAATGGAGGCGCTGCTGGGTAAATATATCGGTGGCGGGCGCGCGCCCAATTGGGAAGCGCTCAAGAATAAGCTGACGGCCATTCGCTCCGTGCTGGGCCAATCCGCTTCCACCAACGCGGCGGAAGCTCCGTCCACAGTTGGGTCCGCTCCGGCGCCGGTGGGCGCCCCGGCGAATCGGGAGGCCGCGCCTAGGGTGGCCGCGCCCGGCGGCATCGAATCCCGGGCCGACGTCCTGGCGGCTTTGGACGCGGTGCGCGAATATTATAAACGCCGGGAGCCTTCCAGCCCCGTGCCTTTCCTTATTCAGCGCGCTCAACGGCTGGTGCCGCTGGATTTTCTGCAAATCATGGGCGATTTGGCGCCGGATTCCCTCGCGCAAATCAAGACCGTCACGGGCGCCACCGACGCCCCGCCGGAGAAGTCAGTTTAAACCAAATACCACGCAAACAATCAGGAGACACGCTATGGCGAAAACCAGCAGTCAAAAGTTCATCGCGCGCAACCGGGCGCCGCGAGTGCAAATCGAGTACGATGTGGAATTGTACGGCGCCGAAAAGCAGATCGAATTGCCCTTTGTCATGGGGGTGATGGCGGATCTATCCGGCAAACCCGCCGAGCCGCTGGCCGCGGTTGGGGAGCGCAAGTTTATGGAGATCGACGTCGACAATTTCGACGAACGCCTCAAGGCCTGCAAACCACGGGTGGCTTTCCAGGTGCCCAACACGCTGACCGGGGAGGGGAACATCAATGTCGAAATGACCTTCGAGAGCATGGATGATTTTTCGCCGGCGGCGGTCGCGCGCAAGGTGGACGCCCTTAATCAGCTTTTGACGGCGCGCACGCAACTGGCCAATTTGCTGACTTATATGGACGGCAAAAGCGGGGCCGAAGAGTTGGTGGGCAAATTGCTGAACGATCCCGCGTTGCTCAAGGCCGTATCTTCGGCGCCCAAACCCAGCCAGCCGAACTCTTAATTCACGGAAAGGAATTACCCCATGCCAGATCCAAATCCAGTTTCGCAAACCTCGGCGGCGGGCGCGCCCGCGGTGGAGGTGTCCGAGTTCGAGTCGCTCCTGACCAAGGAGTTCAAACCCAAAACGAGCCAAGCCCATTCGGCCGTGCAATTGGCCGTGCAAACCCTCGCGGCGCAAGCGCTGGGCGCGACGGCGCTGATTTCGGATGACGCGGTCAAATCCATCGAATCGATCATCGCTGAAATCGATAAGAAACTCTCCGAGCAGATCAACCGCATCATGCACCATGAGGATTTCAAGGCGCTGGAAGGCTCTTGGCGCGGCTTGCATCACCTGGTCAACAACACCGAGACGGATGAGACGCTGAAAATCAAGGTGTTCAACGTCTCGAAGAAGGACCTGGCGAAGACCATCAAGAAATACAAGGGTACCGCCTGGGACCAAAGCCCGCTCTTTAAGAAACTCTACGAGGAAGAGTTCGGCATGCCGGGTGGCCAACCGTTCGGCTGCCTTATCGGGGACTACCATTTCGACCATTCGGCGCCGGATGTGGAAATCCTGGCCGGGATCGGGCAAATCGCCGCCGCCGCGCACGCGCCGTTCCTGAGCGCCGCCGCGCCGTCTTTGCTTAATATGGAATCCTGGCAGGAGTTGGGCGACCCGCGCGATTTGACGAAGATTTTCGGCACGGCGGATTACGCCGCCTGGCGATCCTTGCGCGAATCCGAGGACGCGAAGTACATCGGCTTGACCATGCCTCGCTTTCTTTCGCGCCTGCCTTACGGCGCGCGCACTTCGCCCGTGGAAGAGTTCAATTTCGAGGAAGACACCGAAGGCGCGACCCACGCGAACTATGTGTGGTCCAACGCGGCTTACGCCATGGGCGCCAACATTACCCGCGCGTTTAAACTCTATGGCTGGTGCTCGCGCATTCGGGGCGCCGAATCCGGCGGCATGGTGGAGGGGCTGCCTTGCCACACGTTCCCGACCGACGACGGCGGAGTGGACATGAAGTGCCCGACGGAAATTGCCATCACCGACCGCCGGGAAGCCGAGTTGTCCAAGAACGGGCTCATGCCGCTCTCGCACTGGAAAAACACGGATTACGCGGTGTTCGTGGGGGCTCAATCCTTGAACAAGCCAGCCACTTACGACGATCCGGATGCCACGGCCAACGCGAATCTCGCGGCGCGCCTGCCCTACTTGTTCGCGACTTGCCGGTTCGCCCATTACTTGAAATGCATCGTGCGCGACAAGATCGGCTCCTTCAAGGATCGCGGCGACATGGAAAGCTGGCTGAACAAGTGGGTTACCAAATTTGTCACCACCGACGCCACCGCTTCGGAGGAAACCAAGGCCCGATATCCCTTGGCGTCGGCCGAAGTCGAGGTCAAGGAAGTGGCGGGCAATCCCGGCTATTACTCGGCCAAGTTTTTCCTGCGCCCGCACTACCAATTGGAAGGCCTGACCGTGTCGTTGCGGCTGGTTTCCAAGCTGCCTTCCGCAAAAGCGGGCGCGTAGGACGAGCTGATAATTGCCTTGCCCCGCGACGGTGTGCCCGTGCGAGGCAAGGCTAATTCCAAGGAGGTTGAATGGTGTGGATGCCGGGCACAGGCGTCCAGGTCCCAAATCAAAGGATATAAGTATGGCTTTCGACGCCTTTATCAAAATCAGCACGGTTCCCGGTGAATCCACCGATGATAAGCATAAGGATTGGATTGAAATCCTTTCCTATAGCTGGGGAGTCTCGCAATTATCGACCGGATCATCCAGTTCCGGCGGCGCCCGCTCGGCGGAACGCTGCAACCATCAGGATTTTTCCATTATCCATACGCTGGATAAAGCCTCGCCCAAGCTTTTCCTTGCCTGCTGCAAAGGGGAGCATATTCCCGAGGTGAAAGTTGAGTTGTGTCGGGCCACGGGCGACAAGACCAAGTACATGGAGTACAAGCTCACGGATGTGATCATTTCCGCGGTCAAGCCGGATGGCTCCCGCGGCGCCACCGAGACGTTGCCGCTGGAAACGGTTTCGTTCAATTATAGCAAAATCGAACTCATTTACACGGAAACCGATCACAAGACCGGCAAACCCAAGGGCGATGTGAAAGCCTCCTGGGATCTCTCCGTCAACAAAGGCGCCTGATTCCCGGGCGGGATGATTTGCGGGGCGCTCCGTCGGTCGCGGGCGGAGCGCGCCTAACGTTATGAAAGCTGAAGAATCGGTACGGGCGGGACGCCTGGAGGAAGCCTTGACGGAGGCGCAAAACGCGGTGCGCTCGAAACCGGAGGACGCCCGGTCGCGCATTTTCCTTTTCCAACTTCAATGCCTCATGGGCAAATGGGAGAAGGCGCGGGTGCAACTGCGAGTCCTGGCGGATCTTAACGCCGAGACGTTCATGCTGGCGCGGATTTTTCAGCCGGTCATCCAGTGCGAACAATTGCGCGGCGAGATCTTCGCGGGTAAACGCACGCCCATTGTATTGGGCGAGCCCATGGAATGGGTGGGCTCGCTTGCGCAAGCCTGCGGGCATTGCGCGCGCGGCGAATTTGCGGCGGCGGCGGCGTTGCGCGACCAGGCCTTTGAAGCGGCCCCGGCCACGCCCGGCAAAGTGGACGGTAAACCCGTTGCCTGGCTGGCGGACGCCGATTCGCGCCTGGGGCCCATTCTCGAAGTCATCTTGGAGGGGCGGTATCTGTGGGTGCCATTCTGCCGAATTCAGCGCTTGCGGATGGAAAAGCCGTCGGATTTGCGGGATTTGGTGTGGTTGCCCGCCCGTTTCACCTGGACCAACGGTGGCGAAGCGCCGGGGCATATTCCGGTGCGTTACCCGGGAACGGCGGAAACCGGCGACGGCCCGTTGCGGCTGGCGCGCAAAACGGAATGGAACCAGCTGGAGGGCGAATACTATCTCGGCTTGGGCCAGAGAATTTTGGCCACCGAACACACGGATTATCCGTTGCTCGAATGCCGGGAGATCGAGTTCTCGCCGGCCAGCTAGCGAAGCCTTGGGATTCCCCTCATGACCGAGCCAACGCCTTTGGAAAAACTTCAGCCTTGCCTGCTGGACCGCTTGACGGATGACGAACCCGGTAACCGGGAGGAAAGCCGCCACCAGCGGGTGATTTCGATCCAGCGGTATCGGCGCGGCGTGTTGCGCGACCTGGAGTGGCTCTTTAACTCCAGCGCGCATTTGCCCGCGGAAGGGGACGGGCTCCACCGGTTGGCGGAGTTTCCGGAGGCCTTTCGCTCGGTGCTCAATTATGGCACGCGGCAGTTGTGCGGGATGCTGGCGCCGAACATGGATGAACTGGAGGCGGAATTAGCCCGGGCGATCCAATTCTTCGAGCCGCGCATCCTGCCGCATAGCTTGGTGGTGCGCGCCGTGCTGGAGCGGCAGACGATCGCTTTCGAGATCCGCGGCGAGATCTGGGCTAATCCGATTCCGGAGCAGCTTTTTATCAAGACGAAGATCGATTTGGAGACCGGGCAGTGTGTAACGGGAGATTTGGGCGATGGACGAACGGCTGCTTAATCATTATAATAACGAGCTGCGTCATTTGCGGGAAATGGCGGGCGAATTCGCGCGTGAATTTCCCAAAATCGCGGGCCGCCTGGCCTTGGACAAAGACGCCAAGGAGGTCTGCCAGGACCCCTATGTCGAACGGCTCCTGGAAGGGTTTGCGTTCCTCGCCGCGCGGGTCCATTTGAAACTCGACGCGGAGTTTCCCCGGTTCACCCAAGGGCTGCTGGAAACGGTTTACCCCCATTATTTATCGCCCATTCCCTCCATGGCGGTCGTGCGGTTTGATCCGGCCGATCAGGATGGCGCGCTGGCGGCGGGCATCGCGCTTCCTCGGGGCACCCTCCTGCGTAGCGTGCTAGGCAAAGGGGAGACCACACCCTGCACGTTTCGCACCGCCCACGCGGTCCGGCTGCTGCCCATCCGGATTGTCGAGGCGCGGTATTTCACCCGCGATCTGGCGGAGCTTAATTTGCCGGCCGAGCTGCGCGCCAAGGCGGCCTTGCGCATTCGACTGCAAAGCACGGGTGGCGCCCCCATTTCGGAGCTCAACCTCGACCCTCTGACTTTCTTTATTCGCGGGGCCGATGATTTGCCGGTGCTCATTTACGAGCAAATCTTCGCGGCGAAAGAGGGCTTGGTGCCGCAAACCGCCGGGGGCAAACCCAGGCAACTCGGCGCCGTGTCGTCGTCGGGCATCCGGCGCGTGGGGTTCAGCAAGGACGAGGCGTTGTTGCCGCCCGCCCCCCGGAGTTTCGAGGGTTACCGACTGTTGCGCGAGTATTTCACCTTTCCGCAGCGGTTCCAGTTTTTCGAGCTGGGCGGGTTTCAGGCGGCCGCCAAGCTGTGCAAAGGCGACACGCTGGATTTGGTGGTCGCTTTCAAATCGGTCGAAACCCGGTTGGAAGGCCGTGTCGATAAAAGTTGTCTGGAGCTCTTTTGCGCCCCGGCCATTAATTTGTTTTCCCGCTCGCTGGACCGCATCGCCTTGTCGGACCGTTTTTCCGAATTCCACGTGGTGGCCGATCGGAACCGGCCCTTGGATTTTGAGGTGTTCGAATTGGAGAGCGTGGCGGGCTATGGCGCGATCGCCGGTCAGGAACAGGCGTTTCGTCCGTTTTATCTGGCCCGCGACGCTGACGCCGAGAGCGGCGCGTTCTATACCTCTTACCGCGTGCCCCGGGTTTTGACGGCGAAGGAAAAGCAATTTGGGCGGAAATCCGCCTATGCCGGGACGGAGGTTTATTTGTCCTTGGTGGACGGAAATTCCTCGCCCTATCGTTCCGATCTCAAGCAGTTGGGTTTGAAAGCGCTTTGCACCAACCGTCACCTGCCGATCCAAATGGCCTTGGGGGCTGGCCGGACGGATTTTACCCTGGATATCGCCGCGCCGGTTGCGGCCATCCGTTGCTTGAGCGGTCCGAGCTTGCCGATGCCTTCCCTGGCCGAAGGCCGGTACGCCTGGCGGCTGATCAGCCATTTGTCGCTCAATTACCTCTCCCTGATCGATTCCGGCGCGGAGGCAGGCGCGGCCGGGTTACGCGAAATTCTCAAATTGTACGCCGATAGCCAGGACCGGCGGGTGTTGAAACAGATTGAAGGGCTGCGCTCCA
>DBTJ01000027.1:0-2169 GCA_002306985.1 Verrucomicrobia bacterium UBA1319 | reverse complement strand
GGGCTGCGCTCCACCAGTTGCCGGGCCACGACCCGCCGAGTGGATGCCCCGGGGCCGATCACTTTTGCGCGCGGTTTGGAAATCACGTTGAATTTCGACGAACTGGCGTTCGAGGGCGCGGGAGTGTTTCTCCTGGGCGCGGTGCTCGAGCGTTTTTTTGCCCGGTACGTGTCGTTGAATTCATTTACCGAAACCATTATTCGAACCCAGCAACGCGGGGAGATCATGCGATGGCCAGCACAGATGGGCAAACGACCGATCCTCTGATCGAGGCGCTGACGAAGCGGGCTTTCGGCTTCGACTTTTACCGGGCCGTGAGGCTGCTGCAAGCGCGGCGCGACCGCGGCCCGCGGGTGGGTTATTCCCAATCGCTGGCCCAGGATACGGTGCGTTTTGCCCAGGGCGCCTCGTTGGCGTTTGCGCCCTCGACGATTGAGCGAGTCGATCCCGGCGCCCCGGGCGTCCCGCCCAAAATATGGGTGAATTTCTTCGGCCTCTTGGGGCCGAACGGGCCGCTGCCGCTGCATCTCACCGAATATGCGCGGGAGCGCAAATTGCACCATGGCGATCCTACGTTCACCGCGTTTCTCAATGTTTTTCATCACCGGCTGATCGCCTTCTTTTTCCGCGCTTGGGCGGATAACCAGAAGGCGCTGGATTTAGACCGGGCGGATGACCAGCGGTTCGCCATTTATCTCGGGAGCTTGTTTGGCGCGGGTATGGATTCATTGCGCCACCGCGATGCCGTGCCCGACCAAGCCAAGTTGTATTACGCCGGCCGGCTGGCGAGTCAGACCCGGTCCGCCGAAGGTTTGGAGGCGATTTTGGAGGATTACTTCGGCGTGCGCACCGAAATCCAGCCGTTCACCGGGCGCTGGCTGAAATTACCCGAAAGCAGCCTCTGCCAGCTGGGCGCTTCGCCGGATACGGGGCGCTTGGGCGTGAACGCCTTGGTGGGCTCGCGCTTCTGGGAGTGCCAGCTGAATTTTCGCATCCAAATGGGGCCGATGAAGCTAGCCGATTTCGAGCGTCTGCTGCCTTCGGGACGGTCTTTCGAGCGCCTGCGCTGCTGGGTGCGCAATTACACGGGGGAGGAATTTTCCTGGGACTTGAGGCTTGTGCTGGCGCGCGAGGAAGTACCCCGGACGGCGCTGGGCCAAGCGGGGCGCTTGGGCTGGACGACTTGGCTGAAAACCCGGCCATTCGCCCAGGACGCGGACGATTTGGTGGTGATGCCCCCCGGGCAATGAAGCGGAAACCATCGAGCGGCGACACGGCGAATTAAACAAAGGAATTGACCATGGCTGAGATCAAACGAACGGTGCTTTTTGGCAAACTCAATAGTCTGGGCTACAAAGCCGTCGAAAGCGCGGCGGTGTTCTGCAAGTTGCGCGGCAATCCCTATGTCGAAACCAGCCATTGGATTCATCAGATATGGCAGACGCCGGATTCCGATTTTCACCGCGTCATCAAGCATTTCGGCCTGGATCCCGCGCGCTTGGCCGCCGATCTCGTGGCGGCCCTGGACCGTTTGCCGCGCGGCGCCACGTCTATTTCGGATCTTTCGCCCCAGCTGGAAGAGGCGGTCGAGCGCGGCTGGGTGTTCGGCTCCCTGTTGTACGGTGAGTCCCAGGTGCGGACGGGCCATTTGGTGATCGGTTTTCTCAAAACGCCGGGTTTGAGCAATGGGTTCCTGAGTCTTTCGCGGGAATTCGCCAAGATTAAACTGGAAACCCTGACCGATAATTTCTCGCAAATCGTGGGCGGCTCGCCCGAGGACTCGATGCGGGCCGCCGACGGCTCCTCGCTGGCCGGCGGCGCGGCGCCCGGCGAGAGCAGTGGCGCGCTGGCTCCGGCCGCCATGGGCAAGCAGGAGGCGTTGAACAAGTTTTCGGTGGATCTGACCGAAAGCGCCCGGAAAGGCGAGATCGACCTGGTCTTGGGACGAGATGAGGAAATCCGCCAAATTGTCGACATCCTGATGCGCCGCCGCCAAAACAACCCGATTTTAACGGGGGAGGCGGGCGTGGGTAAAACCGCCGTGGTGGAAGGCTTCGCCTTGCGCATCGCCGCCGGGGACGTGCCGCCCGCGCTGAAAGACGTCACGTTGCGCCGGCTCGACATGGGCTTGCTCCAAGCCGGAGCCAGCATGAAGGGCGAGTTCGAGAA
>DBTJ01000214.1 GCA_002306985.1 Verrucomicrobia bacterium UBA1319 | reverse complement strand
TTCGACAACATCGAAACCGTCAAGCGCGCGGTGGAAATCGACGCGGGCGTTTCCATCGTCCCGCTGGGCACCATCGTCCAGGAAGTCGTTAACCAGTCCCTGGCCCAGGTGGACATTGAGGATGGCGAGTTTTATCGGCCCTTGGCGGCTATCCTGAAGAAAAACAAAGTGCTTTCGCCGGCCATCAAACAATTCCTTTCCGTATTGCGCGGTAATTAATTCATCGTCTTTCCATGCCGAAGCCAGCGTCCACTCGCAAAACCTTAAGTAAGCGCGAACTCCACGACCTCGATATCGAAATCGATTTTATCGAGGGCGTGTTGAAACGGGATCCGCAGTTTGTCGAGGCGATGCGGATTTTAGGGGATGATTACACCCGCCGGGGTAGATACGCCGACGGACTGCGTATCGATGAGCAATTGTGCATCCTGCGCCCGGACGATCCGCTTAGCCATTACAATCTGGCGTGCAGTTACTCGCTGACCGGCCAATTGGAGCAAGCGGCGGTGGTGCTCGAACGCGCCATTCTGCTCGGATATCGGGATTTCACCTGGATGACCCGCGATCCGGATCTGGCGAATTTCCGCAAAAGCCCCCTCTATAAAGCCATTCGCGAAAAGCTTAAAACCTTGAAAGCCAAACGCCGGAAATGACGGCGGGGCCAAGACCTAGAACGGCATCACCCCGATCCCGCTCAGGGAGAAACTAAGCGCTTTCCCAAAATCCTCTAGCGCGCGTGTTTAATCTTTTTCCAGGGTGAAGATCCGCTTGGGGGCATCCCGACGCAACTCCACATGCCCATCGATAAACCCCCCATTGGCCCGCCCTTTTTTAGCCGCGCTGCCCAACACGCCTTTGACACCATGGTCATAGCCGGAACTTTTTTCATTGCCCCCGCTGTGCCGGTAGCAGACATCCGCAAATTCATGATCATCCGCGTACAGACACGAGTCCCAGCCATCCGTGTCCCCGTATAAAATCGTGCCCGACGGGTCGGCTATCGCGCGCGACCCCACATCTCGGCGCCCGCCGTTGATCTTCTCGTTTTGGGCATAGGCCAGGTATCCCCAAAAGCCGCCTTCGCGCATCGAATTGCCCAGTTTCTCGCTGGACTGCGCCCGTTGCATACTTGAAGGACAAATAAACACCCCTTTACCCAACACATTCGTTTTCTTACCCAAATACGGCTGCAACTGCTGATACCAAAGGATGATGTTCGCGCTGGTGGTGATGGACTCGCTGGGCGGCCAACCAATGGGATACACTTGTTGATCCTCATCGTACATCATGGCGGCCAGGCCCAATTGCCGGAGGTTACTCTGACATTTCGCCGCGTTACCTTTGTCACGTGCGCGCGCCAGGGTGGGCAATAGCAAACTAGCCAAAATACCGATAATGGCTATGACCACCAACAGTTCTATTAAGGTAAAACCACTCTTGGAGCGCTTAGTAATATGCAGCTTATTATCTTCCATAATCCCCCGCGACGCTACGTCTACGGCAATCTCCGTGCGAATGCAATCCGCATTGTGAACCAGCCGACCGTGTTTTCTTAATTAATCGTTGGTTTTTAACGTGTTATATAGGGCGGACCCAGCGGAATCGCCGACCGGGTTGCGCGCGGGAGACTTTTGCCTAGCGGCCGAGAGAGCTCTCAACGTAAACTGCGGCATGCGAGATACAATAGCCCGCACTCCGGCAATTCAGGGGTGCTTACATCACGGCAACTGGATCGCCACCGGCATCAAACTGGCGACCTGCCTGGCTCTGTTGTTTGTTTGGTCTACGTTAAGCGCGCCAGGCAGCCCGCTTCGATCTGACGCTAAACCCGTTGTCATCGCCGATTTTGAATCCCGATCCTCCTTAACCCATTGGTCCGGACTGGCTTGCGAGCGAACGACGGCCCACGCCGCCTCCGGGCGGTACGGCCTGCGCTTTGGCATCCCCAAATGGAGCGAGGGACAAGATCCCAAACCGGGCGTGCGGCTTTCCTTCGCGAACGGGCGCGGATTTCCCCTGACCGATTGGACGCCTTTCCAATCCATTGTGGCCGAAGCTTGGATCGAAGGCGACGCGCCGGGCGTATTGGCGATTAAAGCGGTGGACCGCGACGGTGAAGAGTTCTGGCCCAACCACGTCACGCTGCAACCGGGAAAGTGGAATTCCGTCGAAATGATCATCCCGGACGCCGCCGCCGATGCGAATAGAACTCAGGTTGAGCAACTCGTGTTCTATAGCCCCAATCCCACGAATAGCTTCAACGTGGTGGTGGATAATATCCGTCTCCTCCCGCTGCCGCCGCCCCCGATGGCCCATTTTCATCTCGCCTACCCCAATTATCGCGATTGGATCTTTCCCGAAGCCACCAACCTAACAGTCGAATGCCAGGTGGAAGCGCAAGCCCACCACCTGCGCACTAAAAATTTACAACTGCAGCTCACCCTGCGAGCCCCGGGCGTCGAGCGCACGCAAACCTGGTCCTTCGGCCCCACAAATACCGTGCGCGGTAACCTCAGCCCCGCCGGCTTGGCCCCCGGTCTCGCCACCTTGGAAGCTCGCTTGATCGAGTTGCCGGGGAATCGCCTGCTCTCCAATCGAGTCTGGCAATTGCGCCAACTGGCCCCGGCGGAAGCCGCCCAACTCGATTCCTACATCGATCAAAACAACACGTTAATCGTGCAGGGGAAACCGTTCTTTCCGATCGGCTGGTACGGCCAGGTGAATGAAACGCAAACCTTGGAAATCGCTCAAAGCCCCTTCAACTGTCTGTTGGCCTATGGCACGGACAAAGTGCCCAAGGACCGGATGCTGCCGTTCTTGAATCTGCTCCATACCAATGGCATGAAGCTCATTTACTGTCTCAACGATGTCTACCCGACCGCCACCTACCTCGAGGGCAAAACGTGGGAGGGCGTTTCCGGCAACGACGCCATAGCGGATGCGGTCATCACCGCCTACAAGGATCATCCGGCCATCTTGGCGTGGTATTTAAACGACGAGATCCCACATGCGCTGGCGCCCAAATTGGAAGCTTATTACCATCGCGTGCGCACCGCCGACCCCCATCATCCGTGCCTGATCGTGATTTGTAACCTTTCGGAAATGAAGCATTTCCCGACCACAACCGATATCTTCGGCGTCGATCCTTACCCCATCCCCCAAAAACTCATCACCCAAACCAGCGGCTTTGTCGACGGCGCCCAAAAAGCGGTGCGCGGCAGTCAATCCATCTGGATGGTGGCCCAGACTTTTGGTTGGTATCAATATCATTCGACCGAAAACGACCGAGGCCATATCCCAACGGCCGAAGAGCTCAAGACCGAGCGCGCCCCCACCCCCGAGGAAGAACGTTGCATGACTTATCTTGGGCTAATCCATGGCGCCAAGGGATTGCTCTATTATTGCTACTACGATTTCCGCGTGCTGCCGCAATACGCGCAAATGTGGCCCGTGCTTAAATCGATCGCCGCCGAAGTCCAATCCCTGGCCCCGGCGCTGCTCTCCCCGGAAGATCCGGGCGTCTTGAAATGGCGTCCCGCCACCGCCCCCATCCAGGCCACCTTGCGCCGCCACGGCAACCGGCTTTTCTTGCTCGCCGCCAATCCTTCGGCGAAGCCCTGCGAGGTGCGGTTTCAATTGACCCAATCCCTGCCCGCGCAAATCCAGGTGCTCTTTGAACTGCGCACCCTCCCCGCCAAAGGCAAGGAGTTCCGCGATCAATTCGAACCGCTGGCGGTGCATGTTTACGAAATCCCGCTCGCTAAGGCAGCGCGATAAATTAATTTGAGCAATTAGGGCACGGAAATTTTGCTGGCTGACAAGCCGTGAACGAGGAGCATATCCGCTGGGATCGGTAACGAGTTCACAACGCAGCCAGCAGGCAAAAGAGCCAGCCAGAATGCTCCTATTATTTTTTCGCGCTGCCTAACAGAACCAGTCCTTTAAAACGCACCGGAAGCGATGGCCTTGGCGGGCTTACGCGGGTCAATCGCGGCGCGCGGTTCCGCCACCTATTGGTCTGGACGTTCCGACCGCCAAGCTTTAGGCTACGGAAGTGCCGTGAGCTTGGCTCGCCGGCGGATTCGTCTTTTCAATCAAACGAGCGGTTATCGGAATTTTTATGATCCAACGGTATTCGAGACCTGAAATGCGGGAGATTTGGAGTGAGCAACGCAAGCTGGAGATTTGGCTCCAAATCGAGTTGCTGGCCAGCGAAGCCTTGTGCCAGGAAGGCTTAGTACCCAAGAAAGACCTGGCGCAGATGAAAGCCAAAGCCGCGTTCAGCCTGGACCGCTGCAAAGAATTGGAGCGCACGTTGAACCACGATGTGATCGCCTTCACGACGAACGTGGCGGAAAACATCGGCGCGCCCGCCAGCCGCTGGCTCCACTTCGGACTCACCAGCAGCGATGTGCTGGATACCGGCTTCGCGGTGCAAATGGTCCAGTCGGCCGATATTCTCATTGCCGATGTCAAAGCCTTGCGCGTGGTCATCGCCAAAAAGGCCAAGACGCACCAGTTCACGCCCATGATCGGCCGCAGCCACGGCATCCACGCCGAACCGACTACCTTTGGCCTCAAAATGGCGCTGATGTACGATGAGTTCGGCCGCGCGCTCGCCCGGTTGGAGACCGCGCGTGAGACCGTGTCCGTGGGCAAACTCTCCGGCGCGGTAGGCACCAATGCCCACCTGGACCCAGCCATCGAAAATTTCGTCTGTAAAAAGCTCGGCTTGCGACCCGCGCCGCTGGCCACCCAAGTTATCCAGCGGGATATTCACGCCGAATTCATCACGACCCTGGCGCTCGTCGCCGCGAGCATTGAACGCTGGGCCACCGAGTTCCGGCATTTGCAGCGCACCGAAGT
>DBTJ01000104.1 GCA_002306985.1 Verrucomicrobia bacterium UBA1319 | reverse complement strand
TGGGTCCGGACAGTATGGAATATCAGCTGGCTTTCGATTCGGAAACAAGAGGGTTACATTTTATTGCGGGAAATCCTTGGAATGTTGTTGCCGTGAACGCCGGGGTTCCGTTGCCATTGAATACCTGGTGGCATCTGGCGGCGACTTCCGATGGGACGTATCTCCGGTTATACACCAATGGAGTGCTGGTTGGCGCTGTGGCGGGCAAGCTTGGACCGAAAAATAGCGAACCCCTGCGTATTGGAGCTATCGATTACTATGTGCCCGCGCCCTTTGTGGGTTTAATTGATGAGGTGTCGCTGTACAATCGAGCCCTGACAGCCTCTGAAATACAAAATCTTTACGCCGCCGGAAGCGCGGGAAAATGCGCTGCGCAAATCGCACCGTCCATTGTGTCCGGCCCGCGAAACCAAAGTGTTGAAGTAGGCTCGAGCGCAAATTTTAGCGTTACTGCCGCAGGAAGTTATCCACTGAAATATCAATGGCAATGGAATGGGACCGGTTTGGCAAACGCTACCAATGCGACCTTAAGTTTGACGAATGTACAACCAAGCGATGAGGGTCTATATTCGGTGGTGGTGGTGAACGATTACGGGTTCACGACCAGTACGGATGCGGTGTTGCAGGTGAACGCCGATCCTCCTTCGATCACGGCGCAGCCGCAAAGCCTGTCCGTGAACGCTGGCAACTCCGTGAGTTTAAGCGTCAAAGCAAGCGGTAGCGGCCATTTGTCATATCAGTGGAATTTCGATGGCGTTGCGTTGAGCGGGGCAACGAATTCGGTGTTAAAGCTGGCCAATCTACAAACGAACAACGCGGGTATCTACTCGGTGATGGTCTATAGTGAATATGGATCTGTCTCCAGCAGCAACGCCGTGCTTTCGGTGTTAACCTATCCGCCCGCGATTGTCACGCCGCCCCAAAGCCAGCTGTTTGTTGCGGGGGTGAATGGGAGCTTGCCAGTGGTGGCCACGGGGACTTCGCCGTTGACGTATCAATGGCAGTTTAACGGATTCGATCTTGCGGGCGCATCGAAAGCGACGTTGGTGTTGACGAATATTCAATCGGCCAACGCGGGCAACTACGCTGTGATCGTTAGCAATCCCTATGGGGCCATAACTAGCGCCGTGGCGGTGTTGACCGTCAAACAGCCGCCGGTTATTTCCATACAACCCGTGGATTTAGCGATTGTCGCCAACAGCAATGCCGGGTTTTCCGTTTATGTGACGGGTGATAGTCCTTTGGCGTATCAATGGTATTACAATAATACTCGGATAAATGGGGAGACTAATAATAGTATAAAATTGACTAATGTGTCAGGTCTTCAAAATGGGCGCTATTACGCGGTGATCACCAATCCGTATGGCGCGGTGACGAGTCGTGCGGCTACGTTGGAAGTCCTCAGCGATTGTGTGAGCGCCCCAGTCGGCTTAGCTGGTTGGTGGACGGCGGAAGGAACCACACAGGATCTGGTCGGCGGAGGCGTTTGCGTTTTGAAAAACGGCGCTACCTATGGGGTGGGAAAAGTTGGGCTGGCGTTTTCACTCACGAATGGGGCGTATGTCGAAATTCCTAACGCAAGCAATGTGGATTATTCGACCACTAACGCCATGACGGTTGAGTTGTGGGTGTATCGAACCGGATTAGCCTCGGGCATGCACATTTTATCCAAACGCGTTGGGGCCGGTAGCATGGCCTATCAGTTGGCTTTCGATTCATCCACTAGAGGACTGCATTTTATTGCGGGTGACCCTTGGGATTTGGTCGCGGTGAACACTGGGGCTTCCCTGCCACTGAATACCTGGTGGCATCTCGCCGCCACTTCTGATGGCTCGATGTTGAAGCTCTATACTAATGGCGTTCTAGCGGGAGAGGTTGCGGGAACTCTTGGTCCCCAAAACAGTGAGCCATTACGCATCGGCGCCATCGATTCTGTTACGCCCTATCCGTTTGACGGCTTAATTGACGAAGTATCCTTGTATAATCGGGCGCTCAATTCTAATGAAATTAGCGCGATTTACGCCGCTGGTGGCGCGGGTAAATGTGTCCCGCAGATAAGCCCGACAATCTTGGTTCAGCCCGTCGGAGCGACTCTGGATTGGGGGGCGACGACCAGCCTGAGAGTGACTGCGGCGGGTAGCGCACCGTTGCGGTATCAATGGCAGTTTGCGGGTGTCAATATTGAGAGCGCCACCAACTCCGTTCTTAACTTGACCAATGTTCAAACGGGAAATGCGGGCGTTTATACCGTGGTGGTGGCCAACGATTATGGTTTCGTGACCAGCAGCAACGCGGTCTTAATCGTTAATCCACAACCTTCCATTATTACCATTTCGGACGCCTCGTTCGTGGCGGGAAAAGCGGTTGTCCCGATCTCTTTGATCTCACGAGGCAATGAAAACGCGGTTGGATTTAGTGTCAGCTTTAATCCGGCCCACTTGGCATTCAATGGTGTGGTTCCCAGCGCCACGGCTTTCGGATTGTCCATTATCGCCAATTCCAACCGGACAGATAATGGCCAGTTGGGCTTGGTGATTTCTTTGCCTGCAGGAGCGAGTTTTGTCGCGGGTACTCAGCAGTTGGTATTGGTTTCCTTCGATGTGGGAACTCCCACCAACACCTTCGTGACCAGCCTTGTTTTTGGGGATCAACCGACGAAAAAACAAGTGGTTGGCGCGGATTCACACTTAGTGGCCGCTAGTTTTATGGACGGAACCGTCACTATTCCCTTTTTGGGTTATGAAGGGGACGTTGCTCCTTGGCCGGCGGGCGGAGACGACTCCGTCACTACGGCCGATTGGGTTGAAATCGGTAGGTTGGTTGCGGGATTGGATTTGGAAACCAATGGGGTGATCCTTCAGCGCGCCGATTGCGCTCCCCGCGCCACTTTGGGGGACGGCTTGCTTACCGTGGCAGATTGGGTGCAGGCCGGTCGCTATGCGGTGGGTTTGGACCCTTTGACCGGGGCTGGAGGTCCCAGTTCCGCTATGAATCCCGCCGCGTTGCGCAAAGGCAACCTGCAAGCCCGCTCAGCCGAGGCGAGAACTCTATCTATATTATCTGGTCCGGCCCAAGCGGATCAGTTCTGCGACATATCCGTTCAATTAACGGCGCAGGCCGACGAGAATGGCGTGGAGTTTAGTTTGATATTCGATCCGGCTGTCCTGTCGTTTGCGGATGGGCGTTTGGGGGGGGGGGCTGCTAACGCCAATCTTCATCTCAATACCTACAATGCGGCGAAGGGACAACTGGGAGTGGTTCTGGTTTTGCCGGCCGGAACAACGTTTGCCGCGGCTACCTTGGAAGTGGTTAAACTGCGCTTTAAGGTCGCGGCTCCAGCCCTGGGGCATACGGCCATCGCATTTGCAAATGTTCCTTTGACGAAGCAAGTCGTGGATGCGGCGGCGGACAGTGTTGAAGTGTTGTATCAGGATGCCGTGTTGGCAATTTCACCCATCCATGGTGATCCATCATTAAAGTTCACTGCCAGTGGAGTAGGCTTGGCTTTCACGTGGCCCACCTGGGCTGGTGGATACGTTTTAGATGTCAGTACTAACCTGAGTCTCGGGGGGTGGACGTCCATAGAAGGGGGGTATGTTACTAATGAAACCGGGATAACCCTCACACTACCCAAGTCCGGTACGGAGCCTCAAAAATATTATCGGTTGCGGTTTCCCTAATCGAGCCCGCGTTAAGGGCTACGGGTATATCCTTTAAGCGAGAAAACGGAGCGTTAAGTTCCAACGTTCCGTTTTTGTTTTTGGAGATATAATGCCTGTAAATCCTACAGAGAGAATAAATCGCCTCGATTCCAGATTGGTGAATTTTCTTTCCATTGCGCCTTGGTTTACCTAGCTTTTAATTAGAATCGGGTGAAAAAAGGTTGGGCTGCGGATAACCTGTGAAACTATCACGGTTTATGCGATTGCCCCAACACGTCTCTTTAATGGAGAGGCGCCAGGATGGATAGAAAACAGAATGTCATGAACGATACATTGAGGAATAGCTTATACCAGTTGGTCATGCTTGGCCGAAGCATTTCCATTGATCGACTCCGGTACCACTACTGCAAAATGAAGGGCGTTCCCTATTTCGGCACCTACATGGCGGCCCGACAAGGGTGGGCTGATCGTTATGTGGCGATGGACAAACTGATTCGGGAGGAACTGCAAAAATATCGCGGGCTTGCCTACCAAGTTTTGGAGGTAGGCAGTTGGGCCGGCGGATCTGCCATCATCTGGGGAAAGGCGTTAGTGGAAGATAAGCGTGCCGGAAACCGGCTGGTGTGCGTTGATCCATGGAAGTTTTACGCTACTCCCAGCGACCTTAGTTTGGGCACCCGATTAATGAAATCGGGTTTTAAAAACGACGGTATTTATCGATTGTTTCGGCACAATACCCGGTGTAGTCAAATTCAGGATAACTTGATCGAATTACGTGGTGCGTCCGCGGAAATCCTGCCCATGCTTGCCCCCAATCAGTTCCAATTGGTTTATGTCGATGGGAATCATAGTTATCGCTTTGTCAAAGAAGACCTAAAGGCTTCCGGCGTTTTGGTGGCGGATGGTGGCATTCTATGTGGGGATGATCTGGAATTGCAAATGGAGGAGATCGATGTGGCTTTCGCCCGCGCTGCCGGAGACAAGGATTTTATCAGGGATCCGAAGCTTGAAAAATGGTTTCATCCTGGAGTGGCCCTTGGCGTGGGGGAATATTTTGGTAGGCGTGTGAGTCAAAAATGTGGCTTTTGGGCCATGCGCAAAATGGGGAACCAATGGGTTGATGTGGTTCAATCATAAAACGCAATCCGAGGCGGAGATTGTGGGCATTGGGCAATTTCGAGTTCCTTGCGGTTTTGTTTCCTACTGATCAATCCGTAGGATACCCTACATTTTCTGACCGCCCTTTGGCTGCCCGGCGGCGTTGCTCTCTCGGTCAGAGGCCGCTAGGGCAGCTTTCCTCGCTCGCGCCTTGCCGGACTCCAAATTGCTCGCCATAAAGTGTATTCTATCCTACGGATTGATCAGTAAGTTCGCTGCTTGTCGCGTCGCTAACCCTGATTCATTCCCCAGAGATGATCAAACCCGGAATCCCTAACGGCGTCGGGTGAGTGGGGTTTTACTCTGTGTTACAACCGTAAACGGGGCGTATAAAACAAGTTCATCCTGGGCGGCGACTAACCTGGCAGAGATAGGCTGAAGCAAAGGAAATGATTCCGAAGCAAAAACGGAAAGACAATGCGTGTTATATGAAAACTGGCGGAGAGGGGGGGATTCGAACCCCCGTTACGGTTTAACCCGTAAAACGGTTTAGCAAACCGTCGCCTTCAGCCACTCGGCCACCTCTCCTGCCTGCTTACCATGGCGCGCGGTCGAACGGAAGACCGACCGGCTCGCACTTTGAAATCGCGCCGCCAAGCTGGATTTGGCAAATCCCAGCCATTTCGCGCACGCTGGAAAGATTCTGCCATTAAATAACCCAGCGTCAAGCCCAACGGGGCGCGGGAATCAAGAAAAGTTGCGCTCGGGTTTTTGGATTCCATCAGCGGCGCGACCTTTGGCGGTTCTGGAATTTGCTGGATTTAAAGTCGGGGCCCGGTATGATTGCCAACGTACCAGAAAGTAATCGAACGAGAGAATCCGCATGCAAGATTTAAAACAACTGTACCAGGCGGTGCTGGATGGCAACGCGAAATTGTCTAAATCGGTCACTGAAGCGGCCATCGCCGAGGGGGTTGACCCGCAAAAACTGGTCACCGAATTCATGATTCCCGCGATGGATGAGGCGGGTCGGCGTTACGAATGCGGGGATTTTTTCGTGCCGGAATTGTTGATTGCCGCGCGGGCGATGAAGGCTTCCTTGGAAATTATCCGCCCGCTGTTGACCGCCCAAGGCACGCAGCCGGTGGGCCGGGTGGTGATTGGCACAGTGAAGGGCGATTTGCATGACATTGGCAAAAATCTCGTGGCCGCCATGCTCGAAGGCGGCGGTTTTGAGGTGAATGATTTGGGCGTGGATGTGGCGCCGGAGAAATTCGCGGCGGCGGCGCGGGAGAAAAACGCCACGATTGTCGCTTTGTCGGCGTTGTTGACTACGACCATGCCTTCCATGAAGGCGACGGTCGAGGCCCTGAAAGCGGCCGGGGTGCGCAATCACGTCAAAATCATGATTGGCGGGGCGCCCGTAACCCAAAAGTACGCGGACGAGATCGGCGCGGACGGATACAGTGAAAGCGCCGCCAGCGCGGTGACATTGGCCCGGCGTTTAATGGCCGCCTGATTAATGACGGCGACTCAATCCAATCCTATGCATTCATTGATCGAGAAACTGATTCGCCAGGGACCGGTCTTGACCGACGGCGCATGGGGGACCCAATTGCAGCAACTGGGCTTGGCCAGCGGTGATTGTCCCGATTTGTGGAACTTAACGCACCCGGATCGGGTGGAAAAGGTGGCGCGCGCTTATGTGGAGGCCGGCAGCCGGGTTATTTTAACGAATACTTTCGGGGCCAACCGGATCCGGTTGGATGCGCATCAAGCCGGGGAACGGGTCGCCGAAATCAACCGGGCGGGCGTGGCCATTTCCAAACGTGCCGCCGGCGCGCGGGCGTTGGTTTTCGCCTCTCTTGGGCCGAGTGGAAAAATGCTCATGGCCGGGGATGTTTCGGCAGCGGCGTTGCGGGAAACGTTTGGAATTCAGGCCAACGCGATGGCGGAGGCGGGTGCGGACGCCATTGTGGTCGAGACCATGTCGGATCTGGAAGAAGCCAAAATCGCGGTGGAAGCGGCGCGAACCACGGGATTGCCTGTGGTTGCTTGCATGGTATTCGATTCGGGCAAAGACAAGGATCGGACCATGATGGGGGTCACCCCGGAAAAGGCTGCCGCCGCGCTGGCTGAAGTCGGGGCGGATGTCATCGGCTCGAACTGCGGTCAGGGGATTGCGGGTTTTGTGAAGGTTTGCGAGCGTTTGCGCCAGGGTACGGATCGGCCCCTATGGATTAAAGCCAACGCGGGCCTGCCCGAGATGGTGGCGGGCAACATTACTTACCGAACCACCCCCGAGCAATTTGCCGATTATCTGCCTGCGCTTATCAAAGCTGGGGCTAACTTTATCGGTGGGTGCTGCGGCACCAGTCCGGCCTTTATCAAAGCCGTGAAATCCCGCTTATGAACAGCCGCGAACGAGTGCTCGCCATGCTGGCGGGAGAACCGGTGGACCAATTGGTCCTGATGCCCATCACTATGATGTTCGCCGCGGACGTCATTGGCGCCCAATACCGGGATTACGCGTTAGATCATCGGGTTTTGGTCGAGGCGCAAATCGCGGTCGCCGAGAAATACCATTTCGATTACGTTTCCTGCATTTCGGATCCGGCGCGTGAGGCGGCCGATTGCGGGGCTAATATCCAATTGTTTGATAATCAGCCGCCGGGCCTCGATGAACAACGCGCTCTGCTGGCGGACAAAACGGCGCTGGCGAAGTTAAAAATCCCCGATCCGTTGGGGGGCGGCCGGATGACGGACCGGGTGCAAGCCGCCGCGTTGTTTAAAACGAAAGCGGGCCAGAGCAAGTTTATCGAGGGTTGGATCGAGGGCCCCTGCGCGCAAGCGGCGGATCTGCGAGGCATCAACAGCTTGATGACGGACTTTTTCGACGATCCAGCGTTCGTTCGCGAGTTGTTTGAATTCGTCTTGGAGATGGAACTTAAATTCGCTCGGGTCCAAATCGAGGCGGGCGCCGATATTATTGGGGTGGGCGACGCAGCCGCTTCGCTGGTAGGCCCCGCTCTTTACGAGGAGTTTGTGCTGCCGTTTGAGAAGCGAATGGTGGATGGTTTGCACGCTTTGGGAACGCGGGTACGGCTGCATATCTGCGGCAATACGCGCCGCATTCTGAAAGGCATGGGGTCGTTAGGATGTGAGATCGTCGATCTGGACTTGGCACCGCTCGACGAAGCTCGGCGGCAAATGGGAAATCAAATCCTTTTGGGCAACCTGAATCCGGTGCGCATTTTGCGGGATGGCACGACGGCGGACGTGACCCATGCGATTGCCGAGTGCCATCGCCAGGCCGGGGCTCGCTTTATCGTCGGCGCGGGATGCGAAGTGCCGCGAGGTACGCCGGAAAACAATTTGTTGGCGCTGGCAGCGTATGCTCGCAGCCATGCGCCATGAAATCCGGGTGAAAAGAACGTTATTCCCGGGATAATCGATTTTGTTGGAACTCCGGTTGCCTCTTGTCCTTAAGGGTATTCGGCTTTCTCAGCAAGCTTGCCAGTCAAAGGGCCTGCCACTAGTGTCTTTTGAAATGCGACTGCTGGATCGTTATTTATTGAGGGAGTTATTACTGCCGCTGGGCTATTGCCTGAGCGGATTCCTCATTTTTTGGATTTCCTTCGATCTGATGAAGGAAATGGAAGCCTTCCAGCGGAACCATGTCGGGTTTATCGATATCGTCCGATATTACCTGGTTTTGTCACCCGAACTATTGGTGATTATCTTGCCGGTGGCCCTGTTGTTGGCCTTGTTGTACTCACTGACCAACCATGCGCGGTATCATGAAATCGTGGCGATGCGCGCGGCGGGACTCAGTCTATGGCGCATATCGGCTCCCTATCTCGGGGTAGGCGTCCTCTTCAGCGTCTGCGTATACGGCCTAAATGAGAGACTGGCGCCTCATAGTTCGGAGGTGGCCCAGCAAATCAAGGATGGACGGCGGGCGGAATCCGGCGGCTGGTCCGAGCGTCGTCTGCGCCGTCAGCTTAATTTTAAAAACGACCGCGATCAAAGGCTTTGGATAATTGGTGCGTATCGAATCGATACCGGCGAAATGCAGGACGTGCAAGTCGAGTCGATACTAGTCGATGGCAAACGCCGGCATATCATCGCCAAACGCGCGTACCCGGCCGCTCCCGGCTGGACCTTCGAACAAGTTCGGGAAATTGTTTTCGATCCGGATAACGGAAGCACTGTTTCTCGGACTCCATACAAAACCCTTGCCTGTCCGGAGTTTACGGAAACGCCAACGCTTATTAAAAGCGAGATCCGAGTCAGCGAAATGAGCAACATCGACGCCGCCAAACGGGCGCAGTTGTCGATTGCCGAAATTCGCGATTATCTGCGGTTGCACACTCATCTTGCGCCGGAAAAAAGCGCCCAATTGCTAACTCAGTTGCATGGGCGTATGGCTGAACCGCTAACTTGTCTGGTCGTGGTGCTCGTGGCGCTGCCGTTTGGCGCGGCCTCGGGACGCCGTAACGTGTTTGTGGGAGTGGCCAACAGCATTTTTATTTGTTTTACCTATTTTATACTGTTGAAGTTCGGGCTTGCGCTGGGAACCGGCGGTTATGTGCCGGCTTGGCTGGCGGCCTGGTTTCCGAACGGCTTTTTTGGCGCGCTGGGCCTTTGGCTCACTCAGCGTGCGCGATAATGGCGGTTTTATTTAGGCTGGAACAACCCGTTTCGGTGGCTTACCATCAAAAGCATAAGCAAAGTCGGGAACCGAATATAATTGGGCATGCGTTGGTGGACATTACAGCAGTTAAAATCCAAAAACCCCAAGGTCCGGATTGAGGCTCTCGGCCGGTTGGCTGAAAAACCATCCGATTCCGATTTAGACGCGTTTCTGGGGTGCTTGCGGGATGGCGAGGCAGGGGTTCGTGCCGCGGCGGTCACCGCGCTCGGCAAATTGAATGGACCTAAGGTTATTGATCGTCTTCAAATCGCGCTGACCGATCCCGCCGTCGAGGTTCGCCTGGTGGCGGTGGATGAATTGGCCCGCCCCGGGGAGAATAACAACTTGTCCGCCTTGGAAAGCGGGCTGAAAGATGTTTCCAGCCAAGTGCGCTATCGGGCCGCCGTCGCTTTAAATAGCTTGGGCTGGCAGCCCGGGAATCCCAATCTGGAAGCCTGGCACTTGGCCGCCAAAGGGGAGTATGAAAAGGCGGCTCATCTGGGCGCGGTTTCGGTCGAGGCGCTAGGCACCGCCATCAAGGATTGCACGGACTCGCAACGGCAGGTCATTATTGAAGCGTTGAGCCGCATTGGCGATGTGCGCGCGGTGAAGATCTTGAAGAACGCGCTGCAAGACAAAGATTACAATACCCGCATTCGGGCGATTGAAGCCCTGGCGCGGATGCGCGAGATCGATGCCGTTTCTTCCTTGATTCGCTGTCTCAAAGATGAGGTGCCCCGGGTGCGCGCCGAAGCGGCGGATGCCTTGGGCAAGCTGGGCGACCCGCAAGCGGTCGACGCCCTCTTCTTGCTGTTGAAGGATTCCCAATGGGATGTCCGCCAGGCCGCGGTGTCCGCGTTGGGCAAGCTGCACGATCCCAAGGCGATTTCCAAATTGGCGGTGGCGTTGAAGGATCGGGATCATGAAGTTCGCGAGTCGGCCATTAAAGCCATGCGGGAAATCGGCGATCCCGCCGCCATCGCGGTGCTCGTGGCCTCCTTGAAGGATGAAAACAGCAGCGTTCGCCACTCGGCCGCGGTCACCCTGCATTCCTTAGACCCGGAATGGGAGAAATCGGAACGCGCCCGAGAGGCGATTCCGGAATTGAAATCGGCCCTCAAGCATAGTGACTATTATGTGCGGCAGGCCGCCACCGATGCGTTGGCTAAAATGGGTGAGAGCCGGGCCATGGAGCCGATGCTTTCCGGTTTGTTGATGCCTTCGCAGATCCGGCGCGACGCCGTGCTGGAAATGCTGCAAGTCCTGCTCGGGGATGAAGACGGGGACTTGCGCCAGGCGGCCGCTTTATGCCTGGGGCGTTTGGGGGATCGCCGCGCCATCCCATTGTTGGAAGGTTCCCTGGATGATCCCGACACCTGGGTGCGACACGCCGCCGCCAGCGCGCTTAAACAAATGAATTGGCAGCCGGCTTCGACGGATACCCATATGAAAATGCTATCCAGCTTGAAATTGGCGGAAGAAAGTCAAATGACCCAATTGCGCATGGCCCAATGAAAAAACGAGTCCTATACGCCGACCCCAAAATCAATGAATCCCGCGCGTTTCTGCAGGCCTTGGCGGAATTGGAGCCGGAATGGGAGATCGTTTACGCCAGCACGAGCAATCAAGCCCTCGCGCGGCTGCAAAGCGAACCGTTCGACGCGGTGGTGGCGGAGTTGAAAATGCCGGAAATAGACGGCGCCCGGCTGCTGAATGATTCGCTTCAATATCAGCCGCGCGCCTTGCGTTTTGTGCTCTTCGACACTAATGACCGCGCTTTGTTGCTCAAATGTCTGGGCACCGCCCACCGGTTTTTAGCCCGGCCATGCGATGCGGAAACGTTGCAATCGGCTTTGCGGCGCGCGTTCGCGCTGGATGTCTGGCTGCCCAGCGAAAGCGTGGCGCGCTTGCTTGGGGAAATGACCAAGCTTCCTAGTCCGCCGCACTTGTATTTCAAAATTGCCCGAGAATTGCGATCCGCCACCGCCAGCCTGGAAGATATCGGAGAGTGGATCGCTCGCGATCCGGCCATGACCGCCAAAGTGCTGCGGGCGGTTAATTCCGCGGTGTTCGGCTTGGGCAAGCAGGTGGCCAATCCCTCCGAGGCGGTGTTATTCCTGGGCGTGGAAGCCACGCAGGCCATGATTCTACTGGCGCACACTTATTCTTATTTCGATCAGATGCCCGGCATGGTTTTGACTATGGATAAACTATGGGGACACTCGGTGGCGGTGGGCTGTTACGCGCGGTGGATCGCGACGGAAGAAGGTATGTCCGAGCATGCCCGCGAGGAGGCGTTTACCGCCGGCATGTTGCATGACATTGGCAAACTGATCTTAGCGGCCAATTTGACGGAGCGCTATCGCCAGGCTACGCGGCTGATGCAGCAAAAGCATTTGCGCTGGTGGGAAGCGGAACAGGAAATCTTCGGGGTGAATCACGCGGAAACGGGCGCGTGTCTCGCGGCGGTATGGGGGTTGCCGACGGACATCGTGGAAGCGATGGCGCTGCACCACCACCCGACCTTGGTGGTTAATAACGGGCTTTGTCCGCTCACGGTAGTTCACGCCGCCAACGCCTTGGAACACGCGGATGCGGAGTTGGCGGCCACCCCGGAGGTCGATCTGGATTATCTGGCGCAAATCGGCCTCGCCGGCCGCGTGTCCGCTTGGCGGGAATTGTGTCGGTTGCGGCAGGCGGCGAATTAAAGCTTGAATATGACCAACGCGGCCCGAAAAAGGAAAAAAGTGCTTTTCGTGGATGACGAGCCGGCCTTTCGTCAAATGATGCGGCAACTCGCCGCTCAATATTGCCATGACGCCTGGGAAGTGTTCACCGCCGAGGGCGCCGGCCAAGCGCTTTCGATGCTGCAAAATCAGGACGTGGATTTAGTGGTGTTGGACGTGGAAATGCCCGTGGTTGACGGCGTCCAGTTTCTCGCCTTGCTGAACCGTAAATATCCACAAATCCAAAAGGTGGTGCTGACTGGGTATGCCAACGAGCAGTACCGGGCCGAATGTTTGGCGGGTGGCGCGGAGTTGTTTCTGGAAAAGCCCCGGACCGTGGATGGTTTTGAGGTCGTGTTCGCCACCTTGAATGAGTTGGCCCGCTGGAAGCCCGAATCCGGATTTCGCGGCGTTTTGCGGCAGGTGGGTATCCAAGATATCATTCAAATGGAATGTTTGAGCCGACATTCAGCTATTCTGGAAGTCACGGGCAGCGGGACGCGCGGCGAAATTTACATCCAAGAAGGCGAGATCGTTCATTCTCAAATAGGCGCGCAAGCGGGTGAATCCGCCTTCCAGCTCATCATCCGGCTACCCGGCGGCGAGTTCAACCTGAAGCCTTTCGTCGCGCCTCCGGCGCGTACGATTCAAGGCCAGTGGGAGTTCCTTTTGATGGAAGCGTGCCGCCAGCGGGATGAAGCCGCTGGGACCGATGCCGCCGAACTCGCGCAAGCGGCCGCCGCCGGCTCGGCGGATGGGGGTGCCAGTGAAGTGGCGGGCCTAACCCCTCCGGCGGTTCCTGCCGCAAAAGTTCCCCGGCTCGAAGGGCTAGCTTCCCGGCCGCGCACCCGGGTCGATGAAGTGTTAATTTGTTCGGAACAAGGCGAGGTGCTTTTCGAACATCAATGCTCCGATGCGAATGGGCGAATCAATTTGCTCGAATTCATCTCCCAAAGATCCCGCCAAATAACCCAGTCCCTGGCGGCGGGCCAATTGCAGCGGGCGGAATTCGAGGGCACCAAAGGTAAAATGCTGATCCAAATCCAAAATGGCTGCGGAGTCATGGTGCGCGTGAGCCGGTACTGAGTGAAGAGCGATCCGATTCCATGACACATCGCGAACAATATAACGAGTGGCTAGCCGGCAACGCCCATGGCAACGGGCTAACGGGCTGCGCCATCGGTTTTCCCAATAAAACCTGGATTTGCGCCTCCCTTTCCGAAACGCTGGAAGTTCCCGCCATGGAAACCGCGATGCGCTGCCTGGCGGATACCTTCGATGTGGCCGGGCTTCATCATATCCCGTCCCTGGAACAAAAGTGGACCTTTGAAAAAGTGGCGGTTTTCAGTGCGCGCCGCCCCGACAAAACTTTCATCGCCCTATTTTTCGATAACACCGAAGCCACGGATGGGGAACGCATCCGTCAAATAATCGAAGATTTCAAAGGCTTTCAACCCCTCATGGATAACCGGTCTGCGGACCCGGCTGCATCAGCTTAACCCCCCCCCTAAACCCTATGAATCCCCAGCCTCCCCCCCCGTTGGCGTCCGGATTGACCGA
>DBTJ01000152.1:3414-4174 GCA_002306985.1 Verrucomicrobia bacterium UBA1319 | reverse complement strand
TCCGACAAATGGCTCGACGTCTCCCAGCGCTGCGGCAAAGAAGCCGAAGGCTTGGTCGCGCCTTGGGGATCGCCGATTCGTCCCGAAGCCATCGACGCCAAACTGGCGACCGGCCAGTTCGACGTCTTGACGGTCATCCATAACGAAACCTCAACCGGCGTTATGAGCCCATTGACGGAAATCGCCGCGTTGAAGAAAAAATACCCGGACGTCATGTTCGTCGTCGACACGGTCAGTTCCATGACGGCGGTGCCCACGCCTTTCGACGCCTTGGGTATCGACGTTTTGTTAGCCGGCACGCAAAAAGCGTTTGCCATGCCTCCCGGCCTGTCCGTTTTCACCGTTTCGGCCGCCGCCCTTGCCAAAGCCGCCAAGCAAAAGGACCGTGGCTATTACTTCGATTTCGTGGAATTCCAGAAAAACGCCGAAGGCAACATGACCCCGAGCACCCCCAGTATCGGCCATGTCTTCGCCTTGGAATCCAAATTGGAGGATATTTTCCAGGAAGGCCTCGAAGCCCGCTATAAACGCCACGCCAAGCTGGCCCAAATGACCCGCGACTGGGCGCGCAATAACGGGTTTAATTTATTCCCCGAGCCCGGTTTCGAATCCCAAACCCTCACCTGCGTAAGCAACGGCGCTCGCCCGGGTTGCCGAGTTGTGGATGTGCCCAAGCTCCAAAAGCTGGTGAAAGACCAGGGTTTCTTGATCGATGGCGGCTACGGTAAGATCAAGGGCACCACCTTCCGCATCTCCAACA
>DBTJ01000152.1:2773-3155 GCA_002306985.1 Verrucomicrobia bacterium UBA1319 | reverse complement strand
CGCATCTCCAACATGGGCGATGAAACCGAACCAACCATGCAAGCGCTCTACCACGCCTTGGATGAAGCGCTGAAACAATTGTAATTCTTTCGCATCGCGGTAAAGGGGTGCCTCTATTCATGCGAGGCGCCCCTTTTTTCCCTGCCTCGCGCCCAATCCAACCGCGCGAGCACAATTAAAGGGTTTCCTCCCACTTCCATGCCTTAAGATGCAACGGGCCCGCCGGAATAGCGAGGCAGCCAGGACATTTTTCAAACGGCTCCCAAGCATGGAGCGCCCAAGCATCCGCAGCCTCCGCACTGCCTCCGAGCGAAATAATTCGGGCAGTCTCCTCGGGGTGACAGCTCACTTCCACCGATTTTAAGGAAGCCGACAGCCCCGT
>DBTJ01000152.1:0-2503 GCA_002306985.1 Verrucomicrobia bacterium UBA1319 | reverse complement strand
CCAGCCGCTTTGAGATACGCTTCCTTGCGAGTCCAGCACCGGAAAAACCCCTCCAACTGGCTAGCGGCCGGTATTTGCCGCAACGCCAGGATCTCCGAGGGGCAAAAGTAACGCTCCGCGATGCTTTCCCAATCATCGACCGGGCGTACGAATTCGAGATCGACCCCGAGCGGCCCCAACGGCGAAAAACCAAATAAAACGCCGTCCCCCGAATGGGAAACATTAAAATGCACTTCCCCACCCGCAATTTGAGGCTTGCCGTGAGGACCGGTTTCGATCCGGATGGCGGAATTCAGACGCCCCAGATAACCCCCGAGAAACCGACGCAGCCAACCACGGGCGTATATCGAACGATGGCGATCTTTAGGAAAACGAAACCGGGCGCTTCGAGCGCGCTCTTCAGCGGACAATAGATCCGCCAGCGAAGCCGGAGGTGAAACGGCTAAATCAAACCGCGCCGCCCAAATATGCGCCTCGCCCGCACCTAATGCAGGCACGAGCTCTGGTCCACGGGCCAGTGGAATAAATGACCTGAATCGCTCAACCACAAATAATCTTCCCCGCCAGCTAATTGCCGCTCTAGTACACTTCAAAACAAGACGCGTGAGCGCCTTCTATCGCGGCGCCCATTCACCGCACCCGTTAAGCTTCTGATATAATATTGCGGCATTCCGATCAACTGAATATCCGTGTCCTTTCGGCAAGCGTGGGTAAAGAGGTAATGGGGGACAGGGTAAGGTATGGCTAAACAGCTATGGAAATAAATTCACCGGTGCCAAAGCAGGAACTCTTAGTAGCCATAGAACCCTTGCGCGCGAAGATTGATCACTGGCGAAAAACACGAACGGTGGTCGGCCACGTACCTGAACCGCTATGGCAAGCAGCCATCGTGCTAGCCAAATCCTACGGGGCGGCCGCCGTCCAGGTGAAATTGCGCATCGATTACCGGGGGCTCAAACAGCGGGCCTTCCGAGTAACTGATCTGCATAGAAAACCAAACGGGCTAAAGTGTCTGTTTAGACAAGAACTCATAGCTGGCGTGGACATAGTCGAATGGCGATCCTTTCCCATTGTCTTGCTCATAGACATACCATTCGATGCCCGATGCTTTACCGGCCGCAAAGATTTCATCCCATTTAAGGGAGCCCTGGCCCAAAGCGGTGATCGTGTGTTTCGTGCCATCGATGGCAACATCTTTGGCGTGAACGACGGGACAGCGTTGCTTAAGCTTGCGAATCAAAACCGCCGGATCGACTCCCGCAGCCGCCGCCCAAGCAAGATCTAACTCCGCGCGGAGATTTTCCGGTTTGGTCGATTCCATGAGGATCTCGTGCTTGGTACGCGGATCACCAGGAAACTTGGCGAACTCCTCCATGTGATTATGGAAGGAGAGGCGCATTCCGACGGCGCGGAGTTTCGCGCCCAACGCGTCGAGCCGTTGCGCACCCGCTAGCCACGCTTCCAAATTGGCCTTGCAATCGTTCATCATGCCACCGGGGGCAACGTCCGCGGCGCCAACGGTCTTCCAGAAAGCGGCCTGCTCAGCGAATTTCTTCTCGAAGGTTTCGATGCTCACATGGGCGGCGACGCATTGGAGGCCCGCCTGGTCCAGCGCGGCGCGGATTTGCGCGGCCGGCAAGTCTGGCATGCCGCTCCATTGCACATATTTCCAACCCATTTCCGCCACCTTCTTGAGGGTGTCGGCCAGATCTTTTTTGGCGGGGTCGCGCAACGTGTAAAGTTGCAGGGCGATGCCGGCTTTCTTCGGGGTGGAGGGGGCATTCGCGGCTTGCGCGCTGAAAACCGCCGGTCCCGCTAGCGCCAGAAGCCCCAGTGCGCCCAAAGCTTCCCGGCGTGATATTCCCGCATTCGTTATCTTCATACGTTGTCTGGCTTGGTTGTTACAGCATAGTATTGACGAGCGCCAGCCGCGGATTATTCGGATGGCTCGCGCCATTCGTCATCGCCAGCTTTGACCCGCGCCGATCCACAGGAAACGGCCAGGCTCAAACGCACGCGGGCAATCCATGACCATTGCCGTGATATTATCACCCGCTGTCCGTCAGGCAAGAAATCTGGCCGAACCAGCGAGAAATTGCTTGGATTTTGCGAGCGGAAGTTCGACCATTCACACCATGAAAATTTCACGCCGCTCATTCGTTCACCGGATGGCAACCGCCACCGCCTTGTCCCCTTTCATTTTGCCCGCGCGCATCTGGGCCGCGGAGACGGCCTCCAACAGCCTGATCAATATGGCCTTTATCGGCATGGGCATTCAAAACCGAGGGCTTCTTGAGAATTTCCTGTGGCGCAAAATCAAAGTCGTGGCGGTCTGCGATGTGGATACGAACCGACGGCAAAGCGCGGTCAAGCTGGTGGAGAAATTTCACGCGGAACATCCGGAGAAAGGCGCCAGCGTATGCACGGGGTACGGAGATTTTCGCGAAATCATGGCGCGCAAGGATGTCGACGCGGTATGCATCGCCACGCCGGACCATTGGCA
>DBTJ01000079.1 GCA_002306985.1 Verrucomicrobia bacterium UBA1319 | reverse complement strand
GAAGTCCGCAACCTCGCCCAACGCAGCGCCCAAGCCGCCAAGGATACCACGGATAAGATTGAGGGGGCCATATCCAAGACCATGCAAGGGGTCGAAATCAGCGTCCAGGTGGCCGCCGTATTGCGGGATATAACCGGCAAAGTCCGGCAGGTGGATGAGTTGGTGTCCGAAGTCGCCTCGGCCTCTCGCGAACAGAGTCAAGGTATCGATCAAGTCAATTCCGCCGTCACGCAGATGGATAAGGTGACGCAGTCGGTTGCGGCCAGCGCCGAAGAGAGTGCTAGCGCTTCGGAGGAACTTAGTTCACAGGCGGAAAGTCTCCGCGAGGCGGTGGCGCAATTATCCGCGATGGTGATGGCAGCCACAGCCGCGTCGGCTTCAGCCAAGGAGCCCCGCCGTGTGGTACGCGCTCCCGTGACGGTTGGATCGCGCCCGAATCGGGCGGTGCCGGCAAACGGTAGCGCTAAGATTATTCGAGGCGGGGTTTCCTCCGGGGTCGGCGAATGGACGGCCGCCGAGGAAGCGGGAGAAAAGAGTGACGCCAGCGCGATGGTGACCAGTCTGTAACCAGGACGGCCGTGGAACCGTCGGTTCCGCGGCGCACCCGTTAATGGGAAGGTTAGTCGGATTTCGGGTCTGGCCAAGCGGCCCTTGCGGGCGGCGTGGCCAGTTCCAGGGTGGAAATGTTCCGGAAATACTTGCGGCTTTCCGGGACGCTAAGTTACGCCAAATCATGACGAATACACCCGTGGTTCGAGTGGCAATCAGATGGTGGGGGGAACGTCGCCGGTTTCGAGCCAGTCGTCCATGCGAGGCCTTGCCCAATCGCCACGGTAAACCTGCTTCCCGGCTCCGTAAAAAGCTGGGAAGTTTTTCGCGTTTGGATCGGCTTTGGCGTCCCAACCGAGGCGGATCAGGTCTTCCCGGTGCCACAGAGTTCTTGGCTGGCGCGGGCAATTTTCACTTCCCGCGACGAGGGAAGCTCAATTAGCGCTTGTGGGCCAAGCGCGCCTATGTTTAATCGTTCCTCACGATGGCAAAAATAATCGATTTGCGAAGCGATACGATCACCTTGCCCACGCCCGGCATGCGCCAGGCAATGGCGGCGGCCGAGGTGGGGGATGACGTGTTTGGCGAGGATCCCACGGTGCGCGCCCTCGAAGTGCGGACCGCCGCGTGGTTGGGCAAAGAAGCCGCCCTGTTTGTCGTGTCCGGCACGATGGCTAATCAGGTTGCCGTGCGGACGCATACCGAGCCGGGTGACGAGGTCATCCTGGAGGCCAATGCGCACATCTATTATTACGAGGGCGGTGGGGCGGCGGCCCTCTCCGGCGCGCAGTGCCGGTGTTTACCCGGGCGGCGCGGCCGGTTCAGCGCCGCGGAAGTGGAGGCGGTTTTGCGCCCGGCGGACCCGCATTTTCCTCCTGCCCGGCTGATCTGCCTGGAGAATACGCACAACCGGGGTGGCGGTAGCATTTGGCCCATCGAGCAAATCGCCGAACTCGCCGGCCTGGCGCGTCGGCGTGGCCTGCGTATGCACTTGGATGGAGCGCGCCTTTGGAATGCTTCCGTGGCCACGGGCATTCCTGAGCGCGAGTACGCCGCTCATTTCGATTCGTTGAGCGTCTGTTTTTCCAAGGGTTTGGGGGCTCCCGTGGGCTCGGCCGTGGCGGGCACGCGCGAATTCATTGCCCGGGCGCGGCGTTTCCGTAAGCAATTCGGCGGCGGCATGCGCCAGGCGGGGATTATTGCGGCGGGCGCGCTCTACGCTTTGGAACATCAACGGGCTCGTCTGGCTGAAGATCATGCGAACGCCCAAACTTTGGCCCATGGTTTGGCGAAACTCCCGGGCATTGAAATGGACCCCGCAACCGTCGAAACGAATATCGTTTGTTTTCGCGTAAAATACGCTTGCGCTGCGCAATGGATCAAACAACTCAACGCCGCCGGGGTACGGTTGTTGGCGATTAGCGCGGATACATTGCGGGCGGTGACGCATCTTAATGTGTCGGCGGAAGAGGTTAAGCTGGCCTTGGATGTGATTGCGGCGCAGAAGTTTAATTCTGAAATGTTACCTTAAGCGGTAGTTCGGCTGGTAGGGTGCTAGGTTGGAAAACGGCCTGGCTTTGGGCGGTAGCTTTTTACCTCGATTGGTTACAATTGTGGCGGATGCTGGATTGCGATTGCGCTGGAAACCGGATCCATGCACATTGGGGCCTGACAGTTTAACCTGCATTGAATCATGAGCTCCGCCGATACTACGCCAAGTTCTAGCCTTTCCGGCACGGTTTCCAACCGATTATTGTCCCTGGACGCACTGCGCGGCTTCGATATGTTTTGGATCGTGGGCGCGGAAGAAATTGTCCATGCCTTGCGTGAGACCAGCAACAATTCCGTCTTTAACTTCCTGGCGGGACAGATGACGCATAAGGATTGGGCCGGATTCGCCTTTTACGATCTGATTTTCCCGATGTTCGTCTTCATTGTGGGCGTGTCGTTAGTGTTTTCACTCGGGAAGTTGCTGGAGAAGGAAGGACCGGCGGGAGCGATGAAGCGGATTTTCAAGCGCGCGCTTCTGTTGTACGCGTTGGGTATCTTTTGTTACGGCGGATTCTCCACGCCGATTGATAAAATCAGGCTATTGGGCGTGCTGCAACGGATTGCGCTCGCGTATTTATTCGCCAGTTTAGTTTTTTGCTATTTCAAGACCAAGGGGCGAATTATCATCTGCGCCAGTTTGCTGATCGGTTACTGGGCGTTGATGACGTTTGTGCCGGTCCCAACTACGGACGGAGGCGTGGTAGTGGGGAATTTCGACGAAGGCAAAAACCTCGCCAATTACATCGATCGGCAGTACTTGCCCTTCCGCAAATGGGATGGGGACCATGATCCCGAAGGGCTCTTAAGCACCATGACTGCCATTGCCAGCTGCTTGCTGGGAGTGTTCGCGGGCACCTGGCTGAAAGACGGCAAAGCTCCAGCCGCCCGGAAAGCCGTTTATCTGCTGGGCGCGGGCGTGGCTTTGGCGGCGCTCGGTTGGCTCTGGAATTTTCAGTTTCCCGTGGTAAAGAAGATCTGGACTTCCTCCTTTGTGCTCGTGGCCGGCGGCTATAGCTGCATGTTGCTAGCGCTGTTTTATCAGATTGTTGACGTATGGAAAATCCAAGCGTGGGCTCAGCCTTTTGTGTGGATTGGCACCAATGCGATCACGATTTACTTGGCCCATGATTTGGTCGATTTTGGCAAAATCGCGCAGCGCTTGGTCGGGGGCGAGAAGCATCCCATATTTCATTCTTATCAAGCGCTGGTACTGACTTGCGTGGTATCCCTGCTGATTTTTCTATTCTGCCGATTCCTTTACCGGCGGAAAATCTTCCTCCGAGTTTGAACTAGAGTGAGGAAGGTAACTTTGCTGCCGCACTTTTGGCGTCGGCAGCGGAGTCGAGGGCGGGGGACAGTATTGTTTCTGGCATCCTCTCTGGGGTGCCTGGGACTCGTCAATCCTCGCATTTATCCAGGGGCACCGGTTTTTGCCGTTTTATTTCTTCGATCACTTGGAGTTGTTTCTTTCCCGGCTTGAATTCTTTGGCGAGCAGGTCGGTGACTTCTATTTGGGGAACATCTTTCTGCGAGCCGAGCGTTTGGGTATCCCACTTGGACACTAATCGGCTGCAGCCCGCCTCTTTTTGAAGCGCGGGCAGACGATCTTTCAGCTTCGCCAGAACATCATCAATGGGTTCCGTGCTAAAGACTTGCCGATGAAGATGAGCTTGAATTTCGCGTAGCGCCTTATCGCGCGCCTGCAATTCCGCGGTATCGCCGGAGGCTTTCGCCGCTTTTGCCGAGGCCATGAGTTGCGCGAGCTCTTTTTGTCGCTCCGGGGACCAAAAATACGCGTAGGCGACGATCCGCGAATCGTATACCCCAATGGCCACGGGTTTGGCTTGGTTCGTTTCACTGTTTTGCGCCTTCAACGGGCTAAGCCATGCCGCAAGGGCGAGCAGGACCACTCCTAATTGAATCGTTTTTTTCATAGCATGATTGAACCCGCACGCCGGTTAGATCCAACGTGACTGGGCTGAGTAAAAGATAGGTGAAATCGAGCCAAGACGTTAATTGATAATAACAATGCTTAAGATTGAGTAAATGCATGACGTTCCTATTCAGTCTAATTAGCGCGCTTACTGTGTGGCTGGAGGACGTTCTTGTCGCGGGGATATAAAAAGGCTTGGTTTTATTTATAAGGGACGGTAAAAACGCTCCCATGAGTTGCTTCAAACTTGGTTGGATGCGCTTAAGAAGGGGGATTGCCGTTGGTTTGTCGCTGGTCTGTTTCAATCAGGCTATGGCGCAAACACCCGTGGATGAGGTTCTTTCCCGGGATTACAGCTTGATCCAACATGTCCGCGCCAGTGACGCGCAAACCGCGTTGGACCGCTACGTGGCCAAGCCAGACCCCAGTTATCGATATGAGCTGATCCAGGAGTCACAGGTTGAAGGTTGCGCGGTTTACTTGTTGCGGCTGACTTCTCAGACCTGGCTCACCACCAACGAGGTCGATCGGCCCGTGTGGAAGCACTGGCTTACGGTGATCAAGCCGCCGGAAGTCATCAGCGCCACCGGTCTGTTGTTTATTGCCGGGGGTAATAATGAAAAGCCCGCGCCGAAAGCTCCCGACGGCAATCTGGTCAAGGCGGCCATCGCCACTAAAACCGTAGTCGCCGAATTGCGCATGGTGCCCAACCAACCGCTCGTTTTCCACGGTGAAACCGAAGGCCGCGAAGAAGATGGGATCATCGCCTATACTTGGGATAAATTCCTTCGCACGCATGATGAAAAATGGCCCGCGCGGTTGCCGATGACCAAAAGTGCGGTTCGCGCCCTGGACACCATCACTGCTTTTTGCGCTAGCAAAGCTGGGGGCGGGGTCAAGGTGGAGCGGTTTGTCGTGGCGGGCGGGTCCAAGCGAGGCTGGACGACCTGGACCACCGCGGCGGTGGATCAACGGGTGATCGGGGTTGTGCCGAGTGTCATCGCTTTTTTGAACATCCGAACTTCCTTTGGTGCGTATTTTCAGGCGTAGCGGTTT
>DBTJ01000144.1:9191-9379 GCA_002306985.1 Verrucomicrobia bacterium UBA1319 | reverse complement strand
CGCTCCCAACGATGAAGGCGGCCCGTTAACCAATGGCTGGAGGCATACGGCTACCATTAGTTTAGGCGAATTGGATTTGTGGCATTTCACCGCCAGTGCCGGAGACACCCTCATTTTGCGGGCGGGCGCCACCAATTTCACCCCTTGGTTACGCCTCTATGGGCCCGATGGAGGGTTGCTGGATTCGA
>DBTJ01000144.1:0-8844 GCA_002306985.1 Verrucomicrobia bacterium UBA1319 | reverse complement strand
GTTCGTATTACCTCAATGGCTCGGGTGAATATGCCATTTCCCTAGCCGTGCCCAATACAGCCGTCCACTTCGCGCCCGGCGATGAAGGAGGCGGCATGGGGGGCGAAGCCGCTTACGCAGGCACGCTTCAAATTGGCGATGAAGACTTGTGGACGTTCACCGCCTGCGCGGGTGACTATGCCGCGATTCAAGTAGTGGGCACCCTTTTCACCCCTTCCATTCGACTTTATGGTCCGGATGGCTCGTTGCTTTCGGAGACCAAAAGCAGCAGTCTCAACACCCGGTCGGCCAGCCTGCTTTATCAAGCCACCAACTGCGGCACTTTCCTGATGGTCATCAGCAGCTACTATCTTAACGGCACCGGCACGTATCAACTTTCCGCCAACGATTTGAGCGACCGCATCCGGCTTTGCTTACCGACCCTCTCCGCCAGCGGGCTAACCCTCACTGGCGTCCGCGGAACGGCCAATGCCACCCGGTTCATCTTGTCCACGACCACCAACGCCGCCGCCCCGCTCACGCAGTGGACCCCGGTATTGACCAATACCTTTGATGCGCATGGGGTGTTTATATATTCCAACACCTTCGAAACTTTCCCTCCCCAGCAGTATTATCAATTAACCACGGAATGACCCGAAGGCCAAACGCATCCCTCGCCATGGCGCCTCCGAAAATGGCCTGGCTGGCGAATAATTGAAGCGTCCGCATCGCCGTCGCTGGATAGGGCTTTGCCATTCATGAACCAAAGCCCTTTTTGAATTCCGAACATTTCGCGCGACTGGCGGCAACGGGAGGAAAAGACGCGGCTTGATATGACCGGCGATTGCCGATATAAAAGCCGGACCTCTCTCTCGCCCGCGTTCTCTAGCAAAGGCCGCCAGAGGAGTTACCCACGATGGATACTGCGCCAACCAAATCACCGGAGCACAACTTGGCTGGGCAGGCCGTTTCACCGCCTGGCCGATGTCCCTGGACGCTAATTTTCGGCGGCGGCCTGGCGGCGCTGCTTTACGGTTTATTGGGAGCCAAAACGGACACCCTATTACTATCCTATCCGCGTAGCGCATTTTTTGCTTATGTCGCGCTTTCGCTGATTCCGTGCGTAGCCCTTGGGATCGCCCGTCAACTGGGTTGGCAACTCTGGTCATTCCCCGCCCGGGCGTTAACCTCGCCCCTGTCCAAGAAAGCGCGCCACAGTCTATGGTTTTTGGGCTTGGCGGCCGTTGCCTGCATCATGTTCGCGGCGCACGAGCTTAAAACCGATCCTCAAGCCGTCAAATTGGCCCGATTACTGGCCAACCAAGTGCCTCATTGGGCCGCCAGCGCCTTGCCACAACATGAATTTGCGGGGTTCCTTTGGCTGGGGGGCATCCTCATATGCCGCTGTCTTTTGGCCCCGTGGTTCGAGGAGCTTTTTTTCCGGGCTTTGCTGTTTGCGGGCGTGCGCTCTCAGAGCAACACTCTATTCGCCTGGCTACTAAGCGGCCTCCTCTTCTGCGGATATCAAACGACCCTCTGGATGATCCTCATCGATAATTGGGACCCCCGTGAATTCAAGCGCGTTTTACTCGGTCTATTCGTGTTTCACACCGTCGGCTGCCGCTTGCTCGCGCGCGGCCAATCCGTCGTCCCCGCCATCGCGTTCCATTCGCTCTGGAACCTGCTGATGACCGGAGCGCAGTTGGCGGTCTTCTTCGCAAAAATCCGGGGCTAAAAAAAACGCCTCCACGAGGCCTAAAACCCGGTGGAGGCGGAGGCGATAAAAACCTGGCGTGCCTTAGCGGCGGCCGCGCGGCCGGTTGCCGTGCCGATACGACTGCTGAATCGGCTGGGGCGACGGCTCCGATTGCGGCAAACGAGGGCGCTGGGGCGGGCCATAGTTGCTTTGCAGATTCCGCAACTCGCGGCGCAACGCTTCGATCTGCATTTCATCAATGGTCTTTTCGTCGCGGGCCTGTTCCAAAAGCTCGGTGATTTCCTCTAATTCGTCCAAGACGCCCTTGAGGTTTTCCACGATCTGTTTGGACTCGATGATCGCCTGATCAATGGAAGTAATGGGCTCATGCGGCGGGCGGATAGGACGGGGTTCCGCGGGCCGGACCCATTCGCGCTGGGGACGCTCGGCGGGATGCGCCGTTTCGCGCGCTGGTTCGCGGGGGTCCTCGCCGATTTCCCGGACATCGCTAATCTCGGGCGCTTCGTGGGCTTCGTGAGCTTCGACGTACTCCTCCGCTCCGTGCGGATCTTGCGGCTCGCGCAAATCATCCGGCTCGTGTAAATCGGCGGACTCGCGATAGTCACGCGGGTCGCGTAGGTCGCGCGGATCGCGCAAGCTTTGCGGGTCGCGAACATCACGTGGGTCACGCGCCCCTTGGGAATCACGAACATCACGCGCGTCGCCTAAGTCGCGCGGATCGCGCGGACCTTGCGGATTACGAATGTCGCGCGGATCGCGCGTTCCCTGGGGATCACGGACATCACGCGGGTCGCGTAGGTCGCGCGGGTCGCGCTGGCCTTGCGAATAGCGAACGTCACGCGGGTCACGCAGTCCTTGCGCATCGCGCGGGTCGCGCGGGGCTTGCGGGTCGCGGCGGTCACGAAAATCGCGGCGACCGCGGAAGTCGCGCCGATTATCCCGGCGGCCGCGAAAATCACGTTGGCCTCGGTTGGCACCCGCATCCCGATTAACCCCACCGGCATCACGCCGGGGATCGGCGTCGCGGCTGGGCCCGGCGTCACGACGGATATCAGCCTCCCGGTTAGGGGGCGCGTCCCGATAATCGCGCGGCTCGCGAACCTCGCGCGGCTCATGGTAACCTTCCGCCGCTCGGGGGTCCCGGGTTTCCCGGGCCGCGGGGGAGTCAGGCTGGTCCCGATATTCGCGCGGCTCGCGGAAATCATCGGGTTCCCGCAATTCTCTTGGTTCGCGGAAATCGTCCGCCTCGCGCGCCTCGCGGTTTTCCACTTGGCCTCGCGCTGGCAGCGGATCGTCCGATTCGTGAAATTCCCGATGTTCGCGCTCCGTCTCCTCCGCGGGCGCGGAAGCAACGCGGCGAGATTCAACGTTTTCCACGGGTGCCCGGTCGGGTGCGGAATCCCGCTCCTCCGTGGAAACTACCGGAGACACTGGAGAAATCGGCGTAATGGCAGGCTCGGTTTCGTGAGTCTCGCTGGCCGCCGCAATTCCTGGCAACACGGGCTGGGCCGGAGACGCCTGAGGCGCAGGCGACGCTTTCGCCTTGCGCGGTTTGAGGGAGATCACCGTGCGCCGACCTCTCGGCGAGTGTCTCCGCTTTTCCGGCCCTAAGGTCGGTTTCACTGCGGGCGCGTCGGCGCCGGCGGGTGAATCTGTCGAATGATCGTTCACACTCATGCTCCGGCACAGCGTGCCTGCAATCGCCAGGGAATCAATGGTAAAATTGCGTCCCCTTCGCCCACCCTCGGGCAGCGCGCCGGGCCCCGGCGGGCAAACCCACTCGAAAACGCCATTTCCCAAGGCGGTAACTCCCTTTTCCCGCCGCCAATCAGGAGTGCGCCACTCCGGCGCAACGCCTCACTTCACGCCCGCCATTAACGCTTTAACCGGTTTCGACAGCACCAAGAGCAACCCGCCCGCGCCCAGGGCCATCAACACAATTTGCTGGTAGCGCGCGGCCATCACTGTTCCGGAACTGGCGCCCATCTCCCCGGCCATCAGGCCGGCGAAAAGATTGCCCAGGGAAGTGGCCAAGAACCAAATGCCCATCATTTGCCCCACCAGCCGGCGCGGCGCCAGTTTGGTGACCGAACTCAACCCCACCGGGCTTAGGCATAATTCACCCAAGGAATGCAGCAAATAGGTCAGTATCAACCAAAGCGGCCACACGCGATGGCCGGTCACGAGCAGCGGGGCGGCCGCGCCGCCAGCTGGCGCGGGCAGTGTGGCCAGCGTTTGCCCGCCCGTCGCCGCCAATTTGGCGGCCCCCGCCATGACGAGAAATCCCGCCGCCAGCAACAGCAATCCCCAGCCAAATTTCGCGGGCAACGAAGGCTCCCATCCGCGTCTGGCCAGCACCACCCAGGCCCACGCCACCACCGGCGCCAAAGTGATAATGCAAATGGGGCCCAGGGATTGAAACCACCCGGCGGGGATTTCATGGCCAAAACAGTGGCGTTCGGTGAAATACTTGGCGAACAGATTCAGGGAGGAACCGGCCTGCTCAAAACCGGACCAGAACACCGCCGACGAAATGAACAACACGAGGATCACCGCCACGCGTTTCTTCTCCGCGGCATCCAAACCCAAGCCGAAAAACGCCGCCAGAAAATACAGCGTCGCCACCAGCACGATAAAGTAAGAAGTGCCTTGGGCCAAACGCAACGGATTCACTCGCACCACCCCGCCATACACCAACCCCACCACGGCCACCACGCCGCCAACGAACAGGCCCAGCAGGGTCCAATCCCGCACGCTCACCGCCCCTTGCCTGCCCGGACGCAGCCCCGCCGCGCCAAAGCTCGGCGCGGAGAGTCGGTATTGGATCAACCCCAGCACCATGCCCACACCCGCCGCGCCAAACCCATAGTGCCAATTCATTTGTTCGCCCAGCGCGGCTGAAACGAGCGGGCCGATGGCCGCCCCAAGGTTAATGCCCATGTAAAAAATCGTGAACCCGGCGTCGCGCCGGGCGCCCCCCTCGGGATAAAGCTCGCCCACCATGGCGCTCACGTTGGGTTTCAACAACCCGGTACCGATCACCACCAGGACTAAACCTAGAAAGAAAGCGTTCCCCCGCGAGAACGCCAAGGTGAATTGGCCGGCCGCAATCACCAGGCCGCCATACCCAATGGACCGCCGCGCGCCTAAAAAACGATCCGCGATCCACCCGCCCGGCAGCGCCGCCAGGTAGACGGCCGCCGTGTATAGGCCGTAAATCGCCGCCGCCACCTCGGCGGAGAGCCCCATCCCCCCGCGCTCCACGGAGTCCACCATGAAGAGCACCAGCAACGCCCGCATGCCGTAATAACTAAACCGCTCCCACATCTCGGTGAGAAAAAGCGCCCGCAACCCTTTGGGATGTCCGGCGGCCAGGGCTGCGGAAACAGGGGCGGCGCTCATGGATCAACGGGATAGCAGCCGGGTGCGCACCAATTCCGGCAAATACTTCACCGGCACGGGCCCGGGCGCGAGCACCGCTTCGTGATAGCGGCCCAGCACGAAACGCTCCCCCAGTTCCCGAGCCATCTGCTGCCGCAACCGGCACATGGCCGTGCGCCCGGCGAAATACGTGGTCAGCTGGCAGGAGCTTTGCTTGGCGCGCACGACTTTCAAACGCGCTTCGCCCTCGGATTGATAGGCCTGGTTCACCAGCAGATCCATCGCCTCCTCGTCCGTCAGGTTCGAGCAATGCATTTTATGATCGAGAATCGTGTTGGCCACGGCGCGCAAATAAAATTTCAATTGCGTGAGCCGCAACGGCAAATCCTGGGCGCCATACCCCTGGTCGAGCATCATTTGCTCCGTGTAGACCGCCCACCCTTCGATGTACACGCCCGATTGCAGCGCGCGGCGAATCAGGGACGGATTACGGTTGGCATATTCCAACTGCACGTAATGACCGGGGTACGCCTCGTGGATGGTCAAAATGTGGAGCATCTCGCGGTTATATTCCTGAAGGTAGCTCTCGACCTTTTGCGCGTCCCAATCCTTGGGCGGCGGGCTCACCGCGTAAAAGCCGGGGGCCTCCGGATCCAGCGGCGGCGAGGAATTCATGTACGCCGTGGAATTGCCGCGCTGGAATTCGGGCATCTCGATGATTTTGCAGCGATCCGGGTCCGGCAGGCGCAAAATGTCCCGGTCCGCGATGAAGGCCTTGACCTTTGCCACATTCAACGTGACCTCGCGCGTCAACTCCTCCGGCCGGCAATGCGTTTGCCCCACCGCCGAGAGCACCCGGCGCACCGTATCCGCGCGCCCGGCCTGATCATCCGGCGGCAAGGCTTGCTTGGGGTAGTACCGGCTCCAAAGCTGGCGCGCGATCACGTACATGTCCCGCTCCACGCGCGCGAACTCGGTTTCGGCCACGGCGAGGATTTCATCGGCGCCCATGCCGGTGTCGAGTTCCATATCGAGCTTCTGGACAAATTTCTCCTTCCCCAGCCGCCAGTCGCCATTGGCCTTGGGCAATAGCTCTTGCTCCAAGAATTTCTGGTAATCTTTCAAGCTCTCCACCACCTCCTGGGCCGCCTTTTTCAACTCCGCCTTTTGCGGGGTGTCTCCGGCCAATTCAAAAAGATCGCTCTCATAGAATCCGATGGACCCCTGGTTCTGGCGGATGGCGGTCTCGGCGATCGCTTTCGGCGGGTCCTTCAGCAACGCGCGCGCGGCGGCGACGATGCGCGGCAGATGGCGCATCCGCGCCAGGCATTTGGCGATCGCCGTTTCCTTGGGCCAGGAGGATTGGGCCAGGACGTTGAAAATGCTGTCGCTCAAATACACGTTGTAAACGCGCGGGTCCTGCTCGAACGGCCGGGTGTTCTCCGCCGCCCAAACCGCCTGTGTCATGGCGTGCCGGAAAATCTCGTAATCGATCTGGGCGTCGCGCGAAAGCTGGGCGAAATCGACGGCCTTGGGCAATGCCGCCAGCGTGTCGCGGTTCAATTGCGGCCAGCGCGCCAAGGCCGCTGGCGAAAGATCGTCCAACTCCGTATCGAACCGACGGTCCCCCAACATCGTGGCGTCCAAAGGCCGCAACGCGAACCAGGCATCCATATATTGGCGGAAGAACACCTCCAATTTCCGATCCTCCCCTTCCGCCGCCCAGCCATTGACCAAACAGGCCCCGGCCAATAGCCAGGATACCACCACCAATCGCCATTGTTTATGCATAATGTGTCTTTCTTCCAGGAATGTCCGCCGAACGCCGGCAGTCATATTCGGGAGAATTGAAAAGGGGCGCAAGCGCGGATTTTTTTACTGAAAGTTTTTTAAAAAAGGGGTAGTACTAGGCGCTGTGCGAATACCTCAGCCAGCGCCTCCTCAAGCAAGCGGTTTAGCAAGCCCGCGCTGATAACTTTTTGAAAATGATGAAAATCCAGCACGAATCGCGGAACGGGAAGATCTACTACCTCCATGCGCTTCCCGGTAAGAACGACAAACCCAAGTACCATTTTTCCACCCGGGCCGACGGCCCGCTGGCGGATCAAGTGCCGGACGGATATGAAATTTACGAAAACATTAGCGGCCAGGTTTTCCTCCGCCGTAAAACCCCGCAACTCATCACGGATGAAGAATTGGCGTTGGTAAACGCTAACCTCCAGCGGGAAACCAGGGATCACTTTTACCAAGCCGAGGTTAAAAAAAAGTTCATCATCATTTACGAAGCTTCGAACCACTCGCCAATGCTCAAATCCATCGCCTTGTCTTGGATCAACCCTGACGCCATTAGAAAAGCCGCCCTCCTGGCCACGTCCTTTATGGCCGTACTGAGGTTTTTACTAGTCGAACCGGAGAAGCGCCTGTTCATCGCCGAGCGCTATTGTTTTCGCGGCTCCGTCGAAGATTGGATCGACATCGGCTGCCGCCCCGCCCCATTGCCGAAAGTGCTTAAAAAATACCTGCCGCACTTGGGCAAAGAATCCATGTATGAGCTGTATTGAACTCCTATGCGCGAAGCATCGTATCAACAGTTTATTTACATGGCACTGGTCTTCGGGATGGCAATCATGGTGTCATCGTGGGGAGACACCCCCAAAGCCGTCCCCAATGATTGGCGATCCGTTTTCAAGTGACCCGGCGAAAGGGTGAAAGCCTTATCCCGCTAAAAAACGGGTCACTACTAACCAAATCGGGTAGGATGCGGGGCGCGCCCCCCGACGTCCTCCCACCCCACCGGACGTACGGTTCCGTATCCGGCGGTTCCGTTGAATGCCACTTTACTGCCACATCTACTTCCACGGCTTCCGTGCAAAAACCGGACTTTGAGTCTTCGTGCCCACTCATCCGCCGTGTCTGCCTCTTATGTGATTCCTGTTTGTCGGACCAGCATTTTGCTTACAGCTTCCTTCAGATTCCACCTCGCGATGGACACCCTTGCTGTTCGGCTAGCAGTTCCCCTTGCCGGGCCTGCATTGGACTTTAACCAACTAATCAGCGCGCCCTGCCGGGCGCACCACGCAAAAGGGCGGCCGGTGTGGTTCCGGCCGCCCTGGTGGATTCGCGTTGCTGAAAGCGGGTTAGCAGCCCACGCGCGCCATTTCTTCGTTGGTGACGGCGTTGATGATTTTGAACTGCTCGGCGTGGAAGTTCGGCTCGGCGCGGAAGGCGAGCTTGCCGTAGTATTTTTTCTCCAGTTCGATGAACAGGCTCTCGTCCTCGTTGCGGAGGCGCTCGAGCACGGAGGGGTGGACGACGATGCGGAGTTGGAAGTCCGTTTCGTCGCGGCTGCGTTTCTTGAGGATCTCGGCCAGCTTGCGCTGGATTTCGACGCTCATGGTGATGGAGCTTTTCACTTTGGCGCGGCCTTTGCAGTACGGGCAATCGTCGTAGACGGAGGCGCGCACGCTCTCGCTATGGCGCTGGCGCGTCATTTCCATGAGGCCGAGTTGCGAGATGGGCAGGATGTGCGTCTTGGCGCGGTCGCGCTTGAGGCCGTCCTTGACGCGCTGGTAGATGTTTTGCTGGTCGCGGCGGGATTTCATGTCGATGAAGTCGAGCACGATCAGGCCGCCCATGTTGCGCAGGCGAAGCTGGCGGCAGATTTCCTCGGCGGCTTCGAGGTTCACCTTGAGAATGAGCGCCTCCTGGTCTTTGCCGCCCTTGTGGCGGCCGGTGTTCACGTCAATCGCCACGAGCGCCTCGGTTTC
>DBTJ01000174.1:9315-28659 GCA_002306985.1 Verrucomicrobia bacterium UBA1319 | reverse complement strand
TATAACGTAATTATATTGTCACTGTACTAGGACATCCTCAATTGGCCTGCGTCCAGCTTCAAGTCACCCACGCTGGCGCTCGATAGCGGCAAGGCCAATCCATCCCGGTAAAAAACGGTTGCGCGCCGCAAATTCCGCACGCCTAAAGTGATGATGTTGAGTCGCGGTTCCATGGTTAGTCTCCAGATATTTCGTTTCGTTAAAAGTCCGCGGGAAGGCCTTGGCATCTTCCGTCCCGCTCCCTTTGCGCGGATCGCGGATGGAATGGCTAACCCTAGGCAAAATTCACGGGCGCATTCAAAGCGAAACCTGCCATAAACCGTAGGCGAACGTTTCCCCCGTCGGTTCCAATAGTTGCTTCACGGAAAAATTGCGTTCGCAGTTCATTCTCACTTGAGGCTCGAAAAAAATCGGTGTAGAATATGGATCAGAATCCACCGAGACGATACCAGGGAAGCTTTGGGCGTATTCTTGAATAGGTTTTGCGATCGTCCCGGTCGAGTAGGATACGGTAGCGGATTTGAGGAGCGCGACGCTTGGGGAATGGGAGTCCAGGGTAAAAAAGTGCCGACGTAAATCCTTCCAGGTGTAGTATTTCTTAATATGATCCAAATACGGCAAGGAGTTACCGTGTTTTACTAAGAAATACCTTCCCTAGAAGGGAGCGTCGGCACTTCAAGTTTCTGCGCAGTTTCTATCCTGGCGCCTTCCCCCGCTAAACTAGCTGCTGTCTGTATGTCCATGCGTCGATCGATAGCTATATCCGCCAAATAATTTTATAAAAACTTCAGCGATCTTAAGCGTATCCTATTGTCCAGGTCCTCAATTTTTGATAAACACTTGAATGTGAACGATGTGACCCAAATCCTGGATGCCATTCACGCGGGCGAGGCCCAGGCAGCCGATGAACTCATGTCGCTCGTATACGAGGAATTGCGGCGAATGGCAGCCCAAAAAATGGCGCGCGAGGCGCCGGGAAATACTTTGCAGCCGACCGCTTTAGTTCATGAAGCTTGGTTAAGGTTGGTGGGCGATCAATCGCCCAAGTTCGATGGCCGAGGCCATTTTTTCGCGGCCGCCGCTGAAGCGATGCGCCGAATCTTGATCGAAGCCGCCCGACGCAAACAAAGCCTCAAACGCGGCGGAGCCTTTGAACGCGCGGAAATGGACGAGTCCTTGCTCGTCCAAAACGCGCCTTCCGAGGAAATGCTGGCGGTCGATGAAGCGCTGGACCTTTTGGCGCGCGAAGATCCCGTGGCCGCTGACTTAGTCAAACTTCGTTACTTTGTGGGCATGAACATGGAGGAAGCGGCCGCCGCGCTCGGGTTGCCCTTGCGCACCGCTGAGCGGAATTGGACCTATGCGCGCGCTTGGTTGCGCCGGCAAATCGGCACGCACCTTGGTTAAGGAATGGGATGGCTAGCCCGGCGAAAAAGATTGGCGGAGCAAACCGCCCTTTAGCGCTTGGATAGAAGAGGGATTCACCATGAAGGAACCAGCCGCATCGTCCGGCGCCCAGGAACGCGATATCTTCATCGCCGCGCTCGAATTGGCTTCAGCCACGGAGCGCGAGGCTTATGTGCGGCAAGCCTGCGCGGGGGACGAAGCGTTGCGGTTACGCGTGGCCACCCTCTTGAATCATCATCAGCAGGATAGCTTTCTGGAATCCCCCGCGGTCGCTTCGCGGTGGACGCCGCCGACCGGGGGAAAAACCCAAACGGAGACAGCGGCCCCGATCATTGAGCGGCCGGGGGATCGCATCAGCCATTACAAACTGCTCCAAGTGATTGGCGAAGGTGGAGCGGGGACCGTGTTTATGGCGGACCAGGAGGAGCCCATCCGCCGCCGGGTGGCTCTCAAAGTGATCAAACCGGGCATGGACACCGCCTCGGTGATCGCGCGATTCGAGACCGAGCGCCAGGCGTTGGCGATGATGGATCATCCGAATATTGCCAAAGTATTCGATGCGGGAACCACGCTGACGGGACGGCCTTTTTTTGTCATGGAATTGGTGCCCGGCATTCGAATCACCGATTTTTGCGATCAAAACCATCTGGCCACGCGCGAACGTCTGCAGCTCTTTATCAAGGTGTGCCACGCCATCCAGCATGCCCACCAAAAAGGAATCATCCATCGCGATGTCAAACCCTCGAACATTTTGGTTACTTTGCACGATGGGGTGCCGGTGCCCAAAGTCATCGATTTTGGCATTGCCAAGGCTACCGGCCAGCGGTTGACGGACAAAACGCTGTTTACCGAGTTTCGTTCGTTGATCGGCACCCCGGCTTACATGAGCCCCGAGCAAGCCGAAATGAGCGGTTTGGACATCGACACGCGCACCGATATTTACAGCTTGGGCGTTTTGCTTTACCAGCTCATCACCGGGAAAACGCCGTTTGACCCGCGTGAGTTGCTTGACGCGGGTTTGGACAACATGCGCCGCACGATTCTTGAAAAAGAGCCGGTGCGCCCTTCCACTCGGCTTAGCGAGTTGCCCGACCAAGAAATCACCACCACAGCGGCTTGCCGCCAGGTGGAGCCGGCGCGACTCGTGAACCAGATCAATGGCGATTTGGATTGGATCGTCATGAAAGCTTTGGATAAAGATCGCATGCGGCGGTATCAAACCGCCAATGACCTGGCGATGGATATCCAAAGGCACTTGGATAACGAACCGGTGGTTGCCCGCCCGCCGAGCATCGCTTACCAATTCCAAAGGCTCGTCCGCCGCCATAAACTCGCTTTCGCCGCCGCCAGCGCCTTTGCATCCGCCCTCGTGCTCGGCTTGGCGCTTTCGACTTGGCAATACTTGGAAAAAAGCTCGGCCTACGAGCGGTTGCTAGAAGCGGAACACCAGCAGCGCGGGCTGCGGGAAAAGGCGCAAAAGGCGCACGCCCGGGAGTTGGAACTCCGGCGTCAGGCGGAACGGCAGGAATTGGCGGCTTTGCGTAAAGCCTATGCCGCCGATATTAATCTAGCCCGGCACGCCCTGGAAATAAACAATCTCGGCCGTGCCCAGGCGTTACTCACCCAGCAGCGCCCGGTTCCAGGGCATCCCGATATGCGCGGTTGGGAATGGCGGTATCTATGGCAAAAGTGCCGGAGTGACGCGCTGTTTACCTTGGGGAGGCTATCGAATGAAGTGCATGCCATCGCGGTTTCACACGATGGTAAATGGGCGGCCACGATGGAATCGGGCAAAGGCGCGCTCGGAGTTTGGGATTTGCGGGCGCGCCAGGAAATAGCCCGATTCGCCAGCGGCGAAAGCCGGGGGCTCGCGGTGTTTTCTCCACAATCACCCTTGCTGGCCTTTAGTGAAACCGAGCGGATTGCCTATCGCGAGTTTCGGCATCGCGTGCGCTTGTGGGATGTTTCGGCGCGGCAGTACGCGGGGGATTTGCCCTTAACCGGCTTTTGCCAAGGTTTGGCGTTTTCAGAAGATGGAAAAAGCCTCATGATTGCCAGCGGGGGGCGTTTGGAGCAGTGGGACGTCACCGACAAAAAAACGATTGCCAGCCATCCGCTGTTTCGCCTGGGGCGGAGCGATGTGGCCGTTCAGGTATCCCGGGATTTTCGTTTCGCGGCCTTTGTGGTGAATGGTGGCGAGATTAGTGTGGTGGATTTGGAACAGGAGCAAGTATGTTGGTCTGTCCAAGCGGCGGAAGAGAACGTCAAAACGCTGGCTTTTTCCCCGGATGGAAAAATCCTCGCTTCGGGCGCCGGTTTTACCGAATCGGATATCCGGTTGTGGAACGTGGCCACGGGAGAAGAAGTGGCCCGCTTGGGAGGGCACCGGGCGTGGGTTTCAAGCCTGGTTTTTTGGCCGGATGGCCAGACTTTGGCTTCTGCCAGCGCCGATCAAACCATTCGATTATGGAATTTGGCCGAGCTGCATTTGGCGTCACCGCCGGTTGGATCGGAGAATTCCGGCCAAAAGGCAAAACCCGAGGTGCCCCAAGGACATCCATTTGCCACCTTACAGGGCCATCAGCTTGAGGTGTGGAGCCTGGCTTTGCTGCCGGATAAAACCACGCTTATTAGCGGTTGCAAGGATGGCGCCGTGTGCGTTTGGGATGTGACGATGGTTCGACACAATCGCAGCGCCATTTTACTTCCCGTTGAGGTGCGCGCCTGGAGTTTTAGCCCGGATAGCCAAGCCGTGCTCGCGTTGGATCGGGACGGGCGCATCAGCCGGTGGCAAGGCGTTGATTTTCAAGACGCGCAAACGCTTTTGGAGGTCCAAGGACGGATATTTCACGCGATTTTTTCTCTAAATGGTCGCCTGGTGGCGCTGGCCGTCGACAATGGTGGCACGCAAGTATGGGATCTTCAGGAGCACGCCTTAGTCCGGGAGTTCAAGGCGGCCGGCACGCCCGTCATTCCGGTGACTTTTATCCCCAATTCTAATCATTTGGTGGTACAATATTTGAAGGATAGTTCCAGCCATGAATTGGATCCCGTCACGGGCGTGGAAACCCGGACTTGGAATTTTCCCCCTGAATTTCGATTTCGAAATCACATCGCCTATTCACCTTCTTGCGAGTGGAGTGTGGCCTACAATGACGAGGGCGACGGGTATTTGCGGCACTTGCCCGGCGATCGCCAAACGCCCATCGATCTGAATATCAAACAGATTACGCAAATAAGCTTCAGCCCGGACGAAAAGTGTTTCGCCGTGGTCAGCGGCACTGGGATCGGCGGATTATGGGCGACGGATTCGGCAGCTAAAATCACGGGTTTGCAGGGGTTTCTCTTAGGCATGGGATCCGTTACGTTCTCTCCTGATGGCAAGCGTGTGGCGATTGGTAGCAATGCCAAAGAAGCGGTTAAACTTTGGGAAACCGATGGTTTGCAGGAATTGCTCACGCTTGAAGGCCAGGGATCGGGGTTTGCTTCCACGGCCTTCTCACCGGATGGAAATATACTCGGTTCGAGCAATTTTCGTGGGAAACTGCATCTCTGGCGAACCCTATCCATGGAGGAGATACAGAAAATTGAGGACGCCACTCATTGAACTGCCAGAGTCCGGGCGAAATAACTGGTGGATCAACTGGCGGTTCCCCAACCTTGCGCCGCGCCCACTGCGTTCGAGCGGTTGAACCCATAATCTATGGTTTTCATTGTCGGCCTGGCCTTCGCGCATGCAACGCTGAGAGCGTTCTCAAATTTGCGAAATATCCCTTCCCTTGATCAGGCAAACAGTAAGATACAGGTCCGTCAGGATTGACCGGAAGCGCAAAGGAGCCTCGCCCTGAACCGGGGCTAACTCCCTTTGGAGAGTGGTTGCTTGTTCGCACTGTAACTGTTTATCTGCGAATTGTATATCATGGGACGCGTTGTTAAAGGGCGAAGGTAAAAGGCGCTTCCCATCGTGAGGCCGATTTGCTGACCCTTTTTTTGTTCAGTTAGGTTATTCCAATTTTCTTGCAAAGGTTTATTTTAATGACTACCCTGTATATAGTTCATAGTAAATACCTTAGTTAGGCGCGTGGATATGCCGACGAATTACACCTTAAATTATTTACAAAAGCTGACTGCCCGGCAAGAGGTCGATGTGGTGGTGTTGGTGGATTGTATGATCCTCGATGCGGCCGAGTCTCGGGCGAGCGATATTCACATCGAGCCTTGGGAAAGTTCGTTGGTGGTGAGATTGCGCTTGAATGGTGTGCTCACGGAATTGGTGCATCTACCTTTGGAACTGATGGATCGGGTATCCGGGCGTATTAAGGTGATGGCCAGCTTGGTGAACTACCAAAATGCGCTGCCCCAAGAAGGACACGTCGAAGGTCGGCCGGAACTGGGCGACGTGCAATTGCGGGTTTCGGTATTCCCCACCGTGCGCGGCGAGAAGATTGTGATCCGGTTGTTCGACGCTCGGTCCCAGCACTTTGAGTTGAACGATCTTGGCTTCGAGTCGGACAACTTGAAGACCGTCACGGGGCTGTTGAGCCGCCCCAGCGGCTTGCTGCTTTTGACCGGCCCCACGGGTTCCGGCAAAACCACCTCGATTTACGCGGCCCTTTGCCATTTGGTTCAAAAACACGGCCCCAGTATCAGTATTAGCACGGTGGAAGATCCGGTGGAGTTTCATTTGCCGCAGGTCAGTCAAGCGCAAGTAAATCTGGCTCATGAGTTTACTTACCCGATAGCCTTGCGTTCCCTAATGCGCCAAGACCCGCAAGTCATTATGATTGGCGAGATTCGAGACGCCGACACCGCCGCCATCGCGGTGCAAGCCGGTTTGACCGGCCATTTGGTGATCAGCACCATTCATACGGGCACGACGGCGGGTGTATTTGCGCGACTGATCAACATGGAGATCGAGCCGTTTCTGCTGGCTTCCAGCATATCCGGAGTGATGGGTTTGCGGCTGTTGCGGAAAAACTGCCCGCAATGCTCCCTGTCCTGCGATTTGGATCCCGCCTTGGCGCATATGGTTCCGCCCGAAGTGGTGGCGGTGGCCACGTTTAAAAAAGGCCCGGGCTGCCCGGTGTGCCTGAATACCGGGTTTCTGCAGCGCACCATGATCACTGAATTGCTGGTCACGGATGAGGTGTTCCGCGAGGCGGTCATGCAAAAACTGCCTACGCGAGCGTTGCAGCAAGTCGCGGTTGATCGCGGCATGCAAACACTTTGGCAAAATGGCTTGCGTCGGGTTATTAACGGGGAGACAACTTTGGAAGAGGTATTGCGGGTGATCGCGATTGATCAGTTGTAAATTTCCGGCCGATGGTGAAAATTAGATCCGTCTCAAGTGGCGGCCATCAGTTTAAGCGGTCGGTTTGATTGGACGGGGAAGTTCTTAACTCATGGATAAAGAAACAAAGCAGGTGGTGGAAAAGTACCTCCAAAAGTTTTATGAGCTGGCGATTTGGGTTGTGCTCTTGGGGGTAGCGTTCCATCTTTGGCGGCATCCGGAGTATTTCAAGAAAATCTTTCACTTTGAATCCACGCCGGAAAAAACCGTGGCCGTCGAAACGGTCGAACCCGTCTGGCAAGGTTCCGTCGTGGTTACGGAAGTGCTGGATGGCGCCACCGTGCAAGTGCAAACCGAGCAGCATCCCAAAGTCATCGTTCGCTTGGCGGGGATCGATGCGCCCGTGCTCTCCCGAAATCCGACCGTCCCCAGCCAGCCGCTCGCCGAAGAAAGCCAAGCTTTCTTGGAGCAGATGGTCAAAAATCGGGCGGTGACCATGTCGACTTACATGGTGGATTCCTTTAAGCGCCCAGTGGTGGTGCTGACGGTGGATAATGAGCAGGTCAATCTTAAGCAGGTCACAGCCGGCTTGGTGGAATTGTATTTTGAAACCCTGAAGTCGCTTCCTCCAACGTTGCGCGCCGATATGGAAAAAGCCCTGACGGACGCCAAAAAACGCTCTCATGGCATCTGGGGGTTGGGTAATTACGAAAGTCCGGCCGCGTATCGCATCCGGGCCGCGCGTCAAGACCGTTGATCCCGCGATTACTGTTCCGCCCCGAGAACTTCTTTTACGCGCTCATTCCCGCGCGAACTCTCGCCTCCGCGCGGTCGCGCCAACCGGGGCGGACCGTTTTGCCATGGCGGCCGAAGGGGGACGCGCCCGCCCGAGTGAATAGTACGTTTAAGTATTAATAATTTGCGAGATTATACATTGTAATGCATAGTTCGATGGGGCGCGCGGCGGCGGGTGGCAGCCTGGCGCGCGCGGCCCAACCAGGAACTATGTCATGAGCGCTATCGATGTGCAGACGCCGCCGGCGGCTTCGCCGGTGGAACAGGAAACCGCCGCGGGCAACTATTTCGTTTCCAACTACCCGCCGTTCTCGTTTTGGACCCCCGAGCGGTTGCCCGAAGTGGAGGCGGCATTGAATCGGCCGCCGGCGAAGGAGACCCCATTGGGTTTGTATCTTCACATTCCCTTTTGCCGCAAGCGCTGCCACTTTTGTTATTTTCGCGTTTACACCGATAAGGATTCCTCCGCCGTCAAATCGTATCTTGATCTGGCGGCGCAAGAACTGGAGTTATACGCCGCTAGGCCTTTCATTGGCGCGCGGCGGCCTCAATTTGTGTATTTCGGCGGTGGCACCCCCTCTTATCTTTCGGAGCCGCAGTTGCTCGGTTTGACGGACCGGATGAAGGCGATTTTGCCGTGGGACCAAGCTGAGGAAGTGACCTTTGAATGCGAGCCGGGCACGCTCACCGACCACAAGCTGGAAACGCTGCGCAAAATCGGGGTGACGCGTCTCAGCTTGGGCGTGGAAAATTTTAGCGATCATATTTTGGAAATCAATGGCCGCGCCCATCGCTCTCCCGAGATCTTTCGCGCTTACCAATACGCGCGCGGCCTGGGTTTTCCGCAAATCAATATTGATCTCATCGCCGGCATGGTAGAGGAGACGGAGGAAAACTGGCGCGTGAATATCGAAAAAGTTCTCGCGCTATCCCCGGACAGCGTGACCCTTTACCAGATGGAGATTCCGTATAACACCAAGATTTACCAGGAAATGAAGGCGCAAGGCAAACTGGTGGCCCCGGTGGCGGATTGGCAAACCAAACGCGCTTGGGTGCGGCAAGCCTTTGAAGTGCTGGAGCGTTCAGGGTATTCGGTGGCCAGCGGTTACACGGCGGTCAAGCAGGGCGCGCGCGCGCGGTTTGTTTACCGAGACAGCCTTTGGCAAGGGGCGGATATGATCGGCCTGGGCGTGGCTTCTTTCTCGCACATTGGCGGGACTCACTTTCAAAACCAGCACGATTTCGAGCCCTACTTGGCGCGACTTAAGGCGGGGCAGCTGCCGATTTATCGCGGGCTGACGCCGACCAGTGAGGAGCGGATGATCCGTGAATTGGTGCTCCAATTTAAATTAGGTCATTTGAGCGCCGCTTATTTTCAGCGCAAATTCGGGATCGATATTCGCGCGCGTTTTGCCGCGACGCTCGCCCGCTGGGAATCGCTGGGGTTCATGCAAAACGATGGCGACTGGCTGCGCTTGACGCGCGACGGCCTATTGCAAGTGGATCGTTTGGTGACGGAGTTTTTCCTGCCGGAACATCGCAACGCGCGCTATGCCTAGCTCCGAGTTAACCGCCAGCGCGGAACGCGTCCCAGCCGCGCGTCCCAGTTTGAAGCACGCGCCGGGCCGCGACCAGTCCAGGCAAGGCTGGGCAGCCTTGCTGGCCCATTTTTACGCCCAAGCCGGTTGCCCCTTGTTTCCCTTGGAGAGAATGCTGGGAAGCGCCCTGCCGGAGCCCTATAGGCGGTTGCTGGCGCACGACAACGACATGACGCCGACGCTCGAGCGGTTTTACGGGCGGCGGATCCGTTTGCGGCTGCTGCGTCGGGAATTGGAGGAAAACGCGTATCTGCGCGAAGTGGCCCTGGATTTGGTGGATGCATCGCGGTCGGTCGAGTACGGCGTCATCCGCGTTTTTCTTCATCGTTTTCCTGAGCGCGCGCGGCAATTCATTTTGGAGGAGCAAAGGCCGCTGGGGGAAATATTGCAAAGCGAGGCGATTGCGCACATCGGCTGGCCCCAAGCGTTTTTTCGCGCCGAGGCCGATGCGCGCATGGGCGCGATCCTGCGCCTGCGCGGTCCCGGGGCGCTTTATGGCCGACGCAACTTGCTCCTCGACGGCCACCGGCAAGTGCTGGCGGAGGTGATCGAAGTACTCGCTCCCGCGGATAATTTAACCTAACCAAAGAAAAGCCATGTCCACACAATACTCTTGCGACGCGATCATAATCGGAGGCGGCCCGGCGGGCTGCGCGGCGGCGGCGGTGCTCGCCGGACACGGTTTGAAAGCGTTGGTGCTGGAAAGGGAGAAATTTCCCCGTTATCACATTGGCGAATCCCTGTTACCGTTCAATTTTTATCCCTTAAAGCGGGTGGGGCTGCTGGACAAAATGCGAAACTCCGCGTTTGTACACAAACACAGCGTTCAGTTTGTTTCCCCTTCCGGCAAGGCTTCTCAACCGTTTCATTTCGCCACTCGCTATAGCGCGGACGTAGCCCAGACTTGGCAAGTGCTGCGCTCGGAATTCGACCAAATGCTCATGGATAACGCGCGGGAAAAGGGGGCGGAGGTGCGCGAAGAAATCACGGTTTCCGACTTAATCCAGCAAGCAGGCCGTACTTTGGGGGTGGTGGCTGAAACGAAAACCGGAGACCGCTTGGAATTCCGGGCCCCGGTCACTTTGGATTGCTCCGGCCGCGAGGCCGTGGCTTCCGTTCGCAATCATTGGCGGGTGCGCGATCCGCAGCTCAATAAGGTCGCGGTTTGGACCTATTATCGTGGCGCGCGGCGCGATCCCGGCCTGGACGCGGGCGCGACCACCGTGGCTTATGTTCCGGAAAAAGGCTGGTTTTGGTACATCCCGCAACATGAGGACATGATTAGTGTCGGAGTCGTAGCCGAAGGAAAATACCTGACGCGCGATGGGGTGAAGGATCCCCAGGCGATATTTCATCGGGAAGTGGAACAGAACGCCTGGATCAAAGAACATCTGGCGAGCGGCGCGCCGGCGGCACCCTACCGCATCACCAGTGAATACTCCTACCGGTCTCGCTATGGCGCGGCGGATGGCTTGGTGCTGGCGGGCGATGCCTTTGGCTTTTTAGACCCCGTTTTTTCCTCGGGGGTCATGTTCGCCTTAAAAAGCGGGGTGTTGGCGGGGGATGCGATTGCCGGCGCGATTAAAGCGGCGGATTTTTCCGCGGCCCAATTTGCCGCTTACACTGGAACGATGCGCGAGGGCATGGAAAATATGCGCAAGCTCGTGTACGCATTCTACGACCAAGCCTTCAGCTTTCGCGCGCTGACGAACCGGTATCCCGAAATGGCGGGCGAAGTCACGGATTGCCTGTCCGGCGATGTGAACAAGGATTTTAGTAAACTCTACGCGGCGGTCGCGGAATTCGCCTCGGTGCCGGAGCCGCTGCCCTACGGGCAGCCGTGGCTGCGCGCGGAGGCAGAACCGCAACCAGCCTGAACCCGGAGCGCTGATTCGATATGGCTAGTGAATTTGAAGTGATCCGGCGGGTCGAGTTTTCGGATACCGACCTGGCGGGCATCATGCATTTCTCCAACTTTTTCCGCTTCATGGAAACCGCCGAGCATGCGTTCTTCCGGTCTCTGGGGTACTCCGTGGTGCTGTCTCGCGCGGGGTTGAAACTGTGTTTGCCGCGCGTGCATGCTTCGTGCGATTACCTGGCGCCGCTGTTTTTCGAAGACGAGGTGCGCGTCCATCTGTTAGTGGAGAAGAAAGGCGCGCGGAGTCTGACGTATCAATTCCAGTTCAGCCGCGTGAGCGGGCCGGCAGCCAAAACGGTTGCGCGCGGGCGGGTGGTGGTCGCATGCGCCGAGCGGCGGGAGGATGGTTCACTCCATGCCACCTCCTTGCCGGAGAGCATTGCGGCGCAAATCCAAGAAGCGCCCCCCGATAAGCTGGCGATCGAGACCGCCCGCCCCAAAAACAGCCGGGCGTGTGCCACGGTTGAATCTGGAAAATAATTTATGAATGCCATGAACGGTTCCGCAGGCACCGGCAATGTCGCTTGGTTGCTATTTTCGCTTTCCACCGTGGTGTGTTGGGGGCTCTACGGGGTCTTTTTGCATACCGGCCAGACCGCCATGAATGATCCGGTTAACGGTCGGTATAAAGCGTTCTTATTGGTGGGGATCGCCTATTTTATCACGGCCGTGGTGGCCCCGCTGGCGATGCTGCTCTTTAAAGGGGCAACGTGGACGATGCCCGGGCGTGGGGTGGCTTGGTCTTTGATTGCAGGCGTGGTCGGGGCGGCGGGTGCGTTTGGGGTGCTGCTTGCGTTCGGCGCCAAAGGCTCTCCCGCCGTCGTGATGTCCATCGTCTTTGCCGGAGCGCCCCTGGTAAACGCGCTTTATTCACTATGGCTGCATCCGCCGGCCGGTGGCTGGCGCAATTTGCCCTGGCCATTTGTGCTCGGCATGGCCTTGGCGGCGGTGGGCGGTTGCCTGGTTTCGCTATACAAGCCCGCGCCGGTCGCGGTTACAAACCCGGGCATTGCCGCGCACGCAAACTCGGCTACCAGTGTGCGAACCGCCGCCGCCCCGGCGAAATCCTGAGGCGCCAACATGATCGCCGAGCTGGATACCGTCCTCAAATATCCCGACCGCGCCAGCGTCGAACGACTCCAGACGGCCAAGCTGCGGGCACTAATGGCCGCGGTATTGCCCGCCAACCCGTTTCAAGCGCGGAAAATGGGGGGATTCGATCCTGCGGTCCTGACGGGCAATTTGACGAGTTTCGCGCGCCTGGTGCCGTTTACCCTCAAGCGCGAGATCGTAAAGGACCAATGCGAGTATCCACCTTACGGCTCCAATCTGACCTTTCCTTTGGCGCAGTACGTTCGCTGCCATCATACCAGTGGCAGCACGTCGGCTCCCATTCTATGGCTGGATACCCAGGAAAGCTGGAGCCACATTGTGGATAATTGGGCGCAAATATTCGCCGCCGCAGGCGTGCGCCGGGATGACCGTTTTTTCTTCGCTTTTTCCTTTGGACCGTTTCTGGGTTTTTGGTCCGCTTTCGACGCGGCGCAACGGTTGGGCAATTTTTGCGTTCCCGGCGGGGCGATGAGCAGCCTGGCTCGTTTGCAGGCGATTCATAAACACCGGGTGACGGTGTTGTGTTGCACTCCCACCTATGCCCGGCATCTCGGCGAAACCGCTCGGGAAGCGGGATTGGACCCGCGGCTTAGTCAGGTGCGCCTCGTGATAGTGGCGGGCGAACCCGGGGGCAGTCTACCCGCCACCCGGGCGATGATTGAATCGTTATGGCCCGGAAGCCGGGTGTTCGATCACCATGGCATGACCGAAGTAGGGCCGGTTTCTTATCAATGCCCCGCGTGTCCGGGCACATTGCATATTCTTGAATCAGCCTACTATCCCGAGATCATCGATCCTAAAACGGGGCTAAAAACCCCGCCCGGCGAAACGGGTGAACTGATTTTAACCACCCTGGATCGGATCGGTTCACCGTTGCTCCGCTATCGCACCGGCGATTTGGTCAAGGCTCCCATTTCAACCGTGTGCGCCTGCGGCCGACAAGAATTGGCCTGCGAAGGGGGCATTCTCGGCCGGGTTGACGACATGGTGATCGTGCGCGGAGTCAACGTTTATCCCGGCCTGATCGAAGAGGTTATTCATACGTATCCCGAAATTAGCGAATTTCGGGTGACCTTGGATGTTCGCAACGCCATGGCGGAACTCTCGCTCGAAGCGGAGACCGCAGTCTATGGCTATGAAACCACGCCCCTGCAAAAGCGGCTTGAAGAGGCGTTGGAAAGCGCGCTCAATTTGCGCGTTCCCGTCCAATTGCGTCCCCCCGGATCACTACCTCGTTTCGAAATGAAAGCCCGCCGCTGGCAGCGGATCGCCTAGCTCCAGCTTGGGGCGTGGTGTAAAAAAGAATACCCCCTGTTGGTTTTTATCCACACCGGCTACGAATGCCGGTTTTTTTCCGGCGCTCGACCTGGGAAATAGAAAAATATCACACCCGAAATTATGGGCTTAAAACATTTGTAACCATGCATATGTGAATTGAGAGCTGGCGCGGATTGGGGGCGTATATTCCTGATTGGTATGAAGGCTGCTCTAGGGGCGCTGTTGGTTAGATTACTGGAGCAAATGAGCCTATGGACAACGGGAATATTAACGAGAGTTTTGTGGAAGACAAACGACGTCCCTACGTGGCGGTCGTCTCGCTGGATGGGGCGCAAGTGAGCCAAGATCTTGGGCGCGCCAAACAGTTGTGGGTCTACGAATCGCTCAACGGCCGCAAGACCGGTTTCGCGTTGAAAGACGTCCGCGCCACGCCCCCGCCTGGAGGGGGTGACGCGCGTTGGGAAAGGTTGGCGGAAACGCTTAAAGATTGCCGAGCCTTGCTGGTGATGGCCGCCGGGCCGAAACCCCGAAAAATCCTCACCAAACACGGCATTGGGATTTTACGTATGCAAGGGGCGGTGGAAGCCGGGTTGCGCGCGGTATATGGCAAGCTGCCGGCCTCACCCGATCTGGCGCGATGCGGTGGCGACGGGGCGAGTCTGGTGGGCGGACGCCAGGGTTACGCGGAAAACTGAAGCGCGAGGAAAAGTTACCCGCCTAGCAAACGCGCGCAGTTGCCCCCCATGATCAAGGCTTTTTCATGATCGCCAAGCCAGGTGATGGCGCCTAGGGCGTCCCGTTCTTCAAGGGGAGACCAGACGGGGTAGTCGCTGCCAAACAAGATGCGCTCGACGCCATGTTTGGCAACCAGTTGGCGAAACAAGCTGGGTTCCATAAAACGGCGGGCGCTGGAGGTGTCCAGGTAAAGATCCCGTCCCGCCAGAAGTTCCAAGGCCTCATGCCAAAATCGATAGCCTCCCATATGCGCCGCGATGAGGCGCAGTTTGGGAAATTGTTCGGCGATGGCCGCCACTTTTCGCGGGGTACTCCGATTGGATTCCCGCGCCGTTTCATCGCCGATATGAATCAGCACGATGAAATCCTTTTCGATTTCCGCGAAGCAAGGCGCTAAAGCGGGATCGGCCAAATCCACGCCTTGGAATTCCGGGTGTAATTTTATGCCTTTGATACCCGCTTGCCGGAGACGTTGAATTTCCGCGCGCCAGTGCGGATTTTCCGGATGAAAGGCGCCGAAGGGCACGGGCATGGGCGGATTCACGAGCCCGGTTCGCTCGCTCAACTGGGCCGGGGACAAGGACGCTAAACTTAAAAGCCAGTCGTTGGCTGGCCGTACCTGATCGGGCTTGGTGGCCGCAACCAAGAGGATGAAGGCGTCGACGCGGGCCGCTTGTTCCGCTTGCAGCAGATCGGTCAGGCGGGCGCCGCGAGGAACGGGCACGTGGTAATACTCCACTAATTGCGCGACCGCTTTGGCGGCGATTTTATCGGCGAAAGCGTGCGTGTGGCAGTCGATAACCATAGGTGTGACCCTAAATTCTGAATCTTAATCGGTCCTGGCCGAATTTCCAATCGTCTTCAAAGAGAGCCCATTCACGGGCCCGCCGGTCCGTTGCGTGACTTAATCTGGGCTTGATCACTTCCTGAATAAGGTGGCGGGCTAGCGCGTTTTTTCCAACTTCACGTTGAACAGGAAAGCATGCGGATCACCCGCATTGGTTAACTGGTAATAGGGGGACAGCGTCACGGGTGAATTGGTATCCGGTAATTGGAGAATGCCCGCCGCATTCACCTTCAGCGCGACCGTTTGAATATCTCCGCTATTCGCGTTGACCATAAGGAAAGGCCCATTTTTGACGGCAACCTTGTCCAAGGATGCCGGCAATTGCAGAGGAATGGGGAGACGTTGCAAACGGCGGTTTTCCAGATACGGGCGGCCATGAAAAGCGAGCGCAAGCTTCGTGCCGGATTTAACCGGGGGAGTCCAGAGATAGCCGCCTTTATTTTCCGGATGGATCATTTTGCCATTGGCAATAATCACCACGCGGTCCGACCAATCGGGAATACGCAAATACAAGGGAACCGAAGCGCTGGCCGGCCCGGTTAGGGTGACTTCACATCTGGCTAGGGCATTGCTGGCGGCGGGCAATTGGCGGGAAGCCACCGTCCACTCCGTTTGTCCCACTTGCACGGGCGCGGTGAAGTCCACGGGAAAATTATAGTAGATGCCCTGATTACCCGCGGCCACCGCGAGATAGCTCTTCAAATGATAAAGCGCCAAGGGCGCGTGGAAACTGCAGCACCAGAGGGATTCTTGGTGATGTTTCTGGAACGAATAGGGGCCCGTCTCGTCGCAGCCGATGTAGCGGTGGCCGAATCCGCCGCTCGGCCATTGGTTGGCCAGATATTCGCTCCAGAGCAAGCGTTCGGCCATATCGAGGTAGCGGGTTTCACCCGTGTTGCGCCAGAGCAGCAAATTCAAGCGCAGCCAGTCGGCCTCCGAGCATCCCTCGTCCCGGTCATATCCGGTGACCCAGAATTTTTCGAGCACCCCGCCGGATGGATTGATAAAACCTTCCTTAACGGCGCGGTCCCAGCGCGTCACCACCCGGCGCAAGTATTTCGCGTCACCCGTTTCCTCATAAAGCATAAGCAACGCGCCATGCTGGCTGAGGCTGCCATGGCTGTGGTCCACGGGCAACGCGTCGAAAGTCTCATGAAAATCAGCCATCCGCCGGACGGTTTGCAGGTAACGCGGATCGCGGGTTGCGCGATAGATTCGCACCAAGCCTTCCATGCCCTCGAACACGCAGGTCACGTAATTACCCGCATAGGCTGAGGGTTTCCGGTATTCGTCGATCCGTTTGGGATCGCAGAACCGGTCCGCCGCAATGTTTACATAGAAATCAGCCAGCTTACGGGCGGAATCCAGCAATTGCGACTGGCCAAAGCGCTCGTAAGCGGCCACCAACCCCAATAATAATCGGCCGTTACCCCACAGAATAGGCATGACTTTCGTTTGGTCGGTGCCGGTGTTGAAATCGATTGGGTCCGCCCATTTCACCTCCGCTCCGAAGTGGCCATCGGCCTTCTGGGAGCGGCCGATTCGGTCCATCACCTCCGTTAGGATCGCCGGTTGCGGGTGATCGCCAGTGGAGGTTAGGGAAGTGACTTCTAGGAAGCGTCCGGAGATATCCCCGCTGAAATTTGTGAACCAGCGGTTCATGCCAAAATCCACGTCTGCCAGCACAAATGGCGTCGTGAAGGGATCCCGGCCAAGCCGCGCCATTCCGCGAGCGTAGGCATTGCCCCAATCCGCGCCTAGTTCGACCCGGTTAGGCTCCGTGAGTGGTGGGTTTTTCCAAGCGGTTTGCGTTTGCGCTTGCGCGGCGGCTAGTGCCAGCCCGTAAATAATGCTCAATGCTTTCATTCGGTAATCAACAACCTAAAAAACCGGCATGAGGTTTTTTGGTCTTCCAAATAAACTATACCCACGGGTTCGGTGGAGTTAAAGCCTAGGGTTTGGATATTTTCCCATGCCACCAGATTGGTCGAAGTTTGTAGTGTGCAACGGGTGCCCAACTCAGCTTGCATACCCAGTTCAATGACACCTTCGCCTAGCCATTGGCAATTCGTGATTCTAGGCTGGAGGACGGGCCGGAATACCGCCTCGAGAACGACATCGTTGCTGGGGGATAGCGTAATATTGGTCTGGGCTGCATCTCCAGTGAAATTGGCGGGCAGCCCATTCCATTGGGAGAACACAAAGCCCGCCTGGGGCGCCGCCGTCAAGGAAATGGGGTTGCCGGTGAAATATTCGCCAGACCAGGGCGTCTGGCTGGGGGCCGAAAGGGCCAGCGAATTGAGCTGAATCGTCCCTTGATTGGTGTCCGACACCGAAACCGACAAGGCGTAAGTGCCGCTTAAGCCGAAGTGATCGATGAGGTGCTGTCGGGCGTAAGCGGGCCGTGCCAATGCAAAGTCGCGCAAGTATTGAACGTTGGTTTGCCAAGTGGAAAACGAATCCGGATTACCCCACCGCAGGATATGCTCCGGCATTTCCGGCTCCAATTGGCCGGCCAACGAGTCGATGCGCTCGATAATGTGCGCGGGGGTTAAGAGCGTGTTCAACAAATCGGCGAACCGGTTGATGAATTCTCGCTTAAATTGGGGAATTTTGAGCGATTGCCTTAGTACCAGAATTCGGGTTTCGTCATTATGGCCATAGAGGGTGTCGCCCGTGGTGGTTTCCGCGTCGAGCATATCAAACGCCCAGGCGGGCTGAAGGGCTCCGAAGCCCCCGAAAGCCACGTCATAGTCGAAATGAATCCAGCGCAAACGCCCATCCTCGTTCCTGGGCCGCCACATGAGTTGAGCGCCGCCGATGTCCCAGCGATAAGCATAGATCTCCAGGATTTTTGAATCGATGTAATTGGCCGTTTGCATGTAATACTCAAGTTTGGAATAGGCGTCTTCGGCCTCCAGGTCGCCGTGGGAAAGGAAGTCGACCAAGCTCCAGTAAATGCCCGCGTCGCCCAACAAAGGGGCCGCGTAATTGATCAAGAAATCGAGTTGATCGGTTGCTAAGCCGCTATAATAGGAGATATACTCGTTGTTTTCCTTTTCCTTAAAATAGTTCAGGCCCCAGTATTCGCCGTTAATGAATACGACACACGGTCGGCTGGCTTGGGTCTCGGCGCCTGTTTCCGCCGCCAGGCTTTGGGTTAATTCATCGCGCATAAAAGCGAAGGTTTGGTCCTGGCCGCTCGGCCGCAATAAAAAGCGTGAAAATTCGGCGCGCGAATTCTCGGGGAAAACCTGATAATGGAAAGGATTCCGCCCTTGGCCGTAATTACTATTAAGATCCAAGCCTTTAATGGGCTGCAACTGCGAGGTGTTGCCATGGATGGAGACGCCGGCATCCTGTGAAATAGCCAGGCTGTTATTCGTCTCATACACCTCGAGGTGACCCGGGCGTTCCCATTCGGGACCGGAATGATTGTAATTGGAGTCTAGTCCCGGAATATAGATCCCGATCTGCGGATCGAATAAATTCGCCCGATCGGTGACTAACGAAACGACCGGGATTGAATAGCGCGCGCGCCCTTTTGGGGTTATCCAGTAAGAATCGGTGGTAACGGAACTGTCTAGCGCGTCGCTTTTAAAGGCTTTGGCGCGGACGACCCAGCCCTTGAAGACTTCGCCATTGGGCACCCGCCAACCCTGGTTGTCCCGGGTCGTTGGAATCGTGGAAATATCATTCGGGGTTCCCGCGCGGTCCGAAATTCGAATCGGTGAACTATAGACTGGCGAAGCTTCCGTTGGTTCCGAGCCATCCAAGGTGTAATGAATAGTTGCGCTTAGGGTGGGGGTGGAGATCGCTAGTGGAAATTCGCTGGCATAGAAGCCCCCGGCGACCGATAACACGGGAGCGGTCACCCATTCAGCGGTGCCACCGGTGGTGTTCGAGGCGTTTGGCGTCGCGTTCGTAAAAAAACTCAAGACGGGCGCCCCGTTAGGCTCGCGGCCATAGGAAACATTGAGGGGCATAGGCTGGGTCGCGAAGGTGTCCACGGTAGCCCCATCGGGTTTGGTTAGGCGTAAGGTTTCGCCCTCTTTGCTCAGCTTGAAATTAGTATGTCTTGGCAGGACGATCGGCAGATCGTATTTACGGGCCAAATAACGCTCAACACTGAGTCGCTCTTCTTCGCTTAAGGCGCGGTTGTAAACAAGGATTTCCGCAATATCGCCTTTAAACGCGCCATACGACCCCATGCCAATCTCAAAAGGGGCCAAGACGGTCGGGCGCGTTGACTCAAGGCCTTTGCGATGCGGGTAACTTTGCAGAAATAACGATGGGGTGCGGGCTTGGTAATTAACGCTGACAATGGTGAACTTGTTGCCTACCGGCTCGTAAAACACATCCT
>DBTJ01000174.1:0-9055 GCA_002306985.1 Verrucomicrobia bacterium UBA1319 | reverse complement strand
CACATCCAGCGGCGGCATGTAATTATCGCCATGTTCATAAATCCCGGCTCCATTGAGTCCCAACGAAAGTCCTGCGCCCGCCGCCGTGCCTCCCCCGTGCGCGGCTCCCAACACATAGTGTTGTCCCTGGAGGCCGCTCAAACTAGTATGGCTTGGCTCATTGGTGCTAATCGTTTGTTCCGGCCTGGCTACGAGCATCAAACAAAAATTGTTCGTCGCCGGCGTATCGTTCAAATGCAGAAGATCGTCCGCCCCATCGAAATGCAACGCGGGATAGCCATTGATCCGATGGCCAACCCATTGCGGTTGTTTATAGGTGGTGAGTTGAAGCGCTGAATTACCGCACCCGCTTTGGTCCAGCCACTGGGAAACATACGTATATTCTCCCGAGTGTTGCGTCTGCGTCGGATCACTGGTGTTGATGGAGTCAGCGCGCAGCCACACCACCAAGCCCGATACCAGATCAGGGGCTACCGAAGTGGCGGCCAATGTTTGACGGTTTTTGCCCGAGGCGAAAACGATAAGATAATTGCTCGAATTTATGCTGGTTTGAGGGTATACCCATTTAAAAAGATCTTTAGAGCTATCGGTGAGACCGTATCCTGTCAGGTCGATAGCTTGGCTACTGCCATTATAAAGCTCAATCCAGTCGGATGAATCTCCGTCCTCATCAAGATATCCCCCGCTGTTGGATGACATGGCTTCGTTGATAAAAACCTGCTGGGCTTGGGCGTTCGAACCTAAAATCAGGCTGGCGATTAGCGCGAAGACGCGCAGCCATTTTCGTAAAAGAAAATTGGATAACATAATATCTAGACGCAGTGGAATAAATAATCCAAAAAGTAGCCGGGCCGAACGCAGACGGAATCTGTCGACACGAATCCCCATCTCCCCTTGGTTTGATGTATTACTATTAGTCAATAATCGAAACGTACTTCCCGATTTATAGCATAAAAGATGCCAACGTGCAAGCCGCTGCCGGGAAAATGATTGGCGAAACCATTGGCGGATGGAGCGTTTTAGGCGATCTAGTGGTTGGCTGGAGTGTTTGCCATTTTTCGGGATCGCGCCTGAGGGTTTGTCTGTGACGCGCGGAATGAGGATGATGGTTGTATCTTGTAATATAAAAACTATATAAAAGTATAGTAAAACGTAGTATTAGATTATATATGTTTTCCTCTTTCCTCAAGATTAGCCGGGCACCCAGGCGATACTTTATCGCTGAGTGAAAAAAACATTGTGAAGTTTTTACCGGTGGTGTAATATATCCCACTAGTAACTGGCTTTTTCTGCGGGGGTAATTCGGGGATATAGTTGACGAACAAAGAGGTGGGTGCGAAAGCGCCCGCCTCTTTTGTTTTTTTTCGCCGATGTTTTTGCTTGGCGCGAGTGAAAAACTTGCGTTGCGGCTTTTTTGCGGATATGCAGGGGCTATGCATACTCCGCTTGTAATGACCGTAATTGGAAAGGATCGCCCGGGTTTGGTTGAATCGGTTGCGAAAACCATTGCCGATCAGGGGGGAAACTGGCTAGAGAGCCGTATGTGCCGTCTGGGAGGCATGTTTGCCGGCATTTTGCGCGCCGACATTGACGCTCATCGCCAAGCAGCTTTGGTCTCCGCTTTGAAAAACTTGTCGGGCGAAGGCGTGGTGGTGGATGTGCATGCCGATCAGGCTGTCGGCGTGGAGGATAGGCGCCGGCTAATCCAATTGGAAATTGTTGGCCAAGACCGGCCGGGTATCGTGCGCCACATTACGGGCGTAATAGCTGGACAAGGCGTTAACGTTGAAGAACTTCAAACCGAGTGTGGCAGTGCGCCAATGAGTGGCGAAACCTTGTTTAAAGCCACCGCCAAACTAGCGCTTCCCCAGACTTGTGATTTGGCCAAATTACGCGCCGAACTCGAAAAAATTGCGACGGATCTTATGGTCGATGCCTCATTAGAGGAATTACGGGATACACCCTAAGTGATGGGGGCTCTAGATCTGGTAATCTAACACGATGGCATTTTTCAGACCTTTATGGAGTACTTTGGTCCGCAAACCTTCAAAGGTCACCAGCGAGTTAGGCGGGACACTCGAGGTCAGAAAGACGTTGCCTCCAATCGTACTACCCGCGCCAATCACGGTTGCTCCCCCTAAGATTGTGGCACTTGGATAAATAGTGACGCGGTCTTCGATGGTCGGATGGCGTTTCTTGCCGCGCAGTTCATCCACGTCCGAAGTGGATTTTGCCCCCAGGGTGACGCCATGAAAAATCTTCACATGGTTGCCAATCACGCAGGTCTCTCCGACCACAGTGCTTGTACCGTGATCGATAAAGAAGTGGGAGCCGATCGTCGCCCCGGGATGCAGGTCGATGCCGGTCCGGCTGTGCGCCCACTCAGTCATAATGCGCGGCAATAACGAAACGTGATGCAAATAAAGTTCATGAGCCATGCGCTGCACGGCAATGGCTTCTATAAATGGATAAGCTACAATAACTTCCTCTTTACTTAGGGCGGCGGGATCGCCGTCGAAAGCCGCCTCGGCATCCGCCTGAAGTAATTCCCTAATTTTAGGCAATTGACCGAGAAACTCGAGGGTCAAGCGCTGGGCCACCTGCGGTAATTTATCATTTTCGTAACCCGTCGGCGCATAGACGAGGCTTTTCAGTAATTCGGATTCTAACCGATGACAAATCGAATCCATTAACAGCACGGTTTCATGCTTCAACATCGAAGCGGAAATAGAGGTTTCACTGAAAAACCCCGGAAACAAAAGCCGCAGTAAATCCATCGTAATTTGGGCAATCACACTTTTCGATGGTAGGTTAACGCCATCCAAATGGTTGATGCCGCCTACTTTTTCGTAGGAATCCAAAACTTGCGCGGCTAAACGGGATAGGGTCGGTTGCACGGCCCATACTATTACTCACGGTTAGAATTATATCAAGCGAGTCCGTTTGTATATGTCATTGAACTGCATTTCTAATCGCTTGTGCCGAAACGAAGTTCACGTCACAATTTCCACCGTGAACGTCCCGCGTATTCGAGTGGATAATGCTAGCTCGCCGCCTCGGCTAGCGGGGGGTTCTATCCTCGGAGAGTATATTCCATGCCTGTCTCATCCGGATTTAGCAAGATACTGATAATCAGTGATATCCATTATGCGAGTGCCGCCGAGAAGGCGCGGGGAACAAAGGCGGAACCAACCCCGCCTTTGGCTCGATTTTTGGATCGCTTTTTTCGCCATTACATATGGCAGAGGGATGTTTTTGCTCACAACCATTGGCTAGATGCCTTCATAGCGGCTCCCGATGAACCGGATTGGGTGGTGGCCGTGGGTGATTACTCGGTCGCCGGATACGAAGGAATAAGTGATGACGCTTGCTTGGCTAGTGCTCGGGAATGCTTGGAAAAGTTGCGTTCCCGGTTTGGTAATCGGTTTTTGCCCATTTTGGGCGATCATGAGCTAGGCAAAACGAGTCTTTTTGGGACTCGCGGTGGCCTGCGTTTAGCCAGTTGGCGGCGCGCCGAAGAGGTATTGCCATTGGCCGCATATTGGACTCGTGATTTGGGCGCCTACCGGCTAATGGGAATCGCTTCCTCATTAGTGGCTTTGCCCACTTTCGAGCCGGATGCTTTGGCGGTCGAAATTCCGGAATGGCGCCGTTTGCGCGCAGCGCATATGGAATCCATCCGGCAAGGTTTTGCGTCGTTGGCGCCCGGTCAAAAAATCATTCTTTTTTGCCACGATCCCACCGCGCTGCCCTTTTTATGGCGCGAATCCGTCATTCAAAGCCGTTTGAATCAGGTGGAACAGACGATTATTGGCCACTTGCACACGAATTTAGTGTTATGGCAAAGCCGCATCCTGGCTGGCATGCCGCGGATCAGGTGTTTGGGCGGCCAAGTGTGTCGCTTGACGTCCGTGTTGAAGGAAGCCAAATATTGGAAACCCTTTAAAGTCCGGCTCTGTCCCGCCCTTTCTGGGATTGAATTGTGGCGGCAAAGCGGCTTTTATGAATTACGGCTCGATCAAAACGGGAAGCAGCCGCCACACTTTGTCTGGCGGAAGCTGAAACAATGCTAGTAACCGTTTCACGGTTGGGGTGTCATGAACATTGGAAGGCTAGATTAAATCTATCTAGCCTCCGAGTGATAACATGCAACCCTGACGTGGAAGATTGATGACCGCATTGCTCGATGGAGTATTATTAATGGACGCGATGGAGGCATTGCCCATGGACGCGGACTCGCGCCGTGAGGATGTGTTCGATTGGCGGTCCTGTCTTGATCGCGCGCGGGCGCGTGATGAAGCCGCGGCGACGGAGCTGATGCGTCATCTTTACCCACTGGTCATCAAAATAGTGCGCTATCATTTGCCCCGCCGGACGAGCGAGGAAGATTTGGCCCAAGTGGTGTTCATGAAAGTGTTCCAGCATTTAGATACCTATACCGGGCAAGCCCCGATCGAACACTGGGTATCGCGCATCGCGGTCAACACCTGCCTCAATGAAATGCGCGCCGAGAAAGCCCGCCCGGAATGGCGCTGGGCGGACTTGGGCGAGACGGAGCAACGCGTGGTGGAGACGTTGGCCAGTTCGCCCGATGAACTGGATCCGGCGGAACATATCGCGGCGCGGGATTTGGCCGAACGCCTGCTGGAGGGGTTGCGTCCGGAAGACCGGCTCATCGTGCAAATGTTGCACATGGATGGTTGCTCCGTGGAGGAAGTGCATGAGAAAACGGGATGGAGCCGCGTGATGATAAAAGTGCGCGCTTTTCGCGCACGGCAGAAGCTGCGCAAACAATATGAACAATTAACCAGGAATCGATGATGAAACGAGATCCCATTCAAAGGCTGTTGGCGGCGGCGTCCCGTTGCCCCTCGAAATCCGCGCCGGCGCAGGTTCCCTGGGCTGTCGAAGCGAAAGTCATGGGCTACTGGCGTTCCCTTGGCAATGACGAAGCCATCCCCCCTTGGATCGGATGGCTGCGCAACGCATTGGCCGCCTCGTTTCTCATGGCCGCCGCCAGCCTGATCCTTTATATGTATCTGCCGCAAGGACAGAGCCAACACGAACTCGCTTTGGCGGACAGCCTTATCCAGAATCAGTTGTGGCCATGAGTCCGCTTGCCCCAGCTTTTACCAAGACTCGTTTTCTCGCCTATCTGGCGGGTATCTTTATTGCGGGTATGATTTCCGGGGGGCTGTTGCATTCCTGGTGGGCTCCTCCCAAAAAAGACCGCCCCCGCGACCCGCAACAAATCGCTCGACACATCGAAGAACGATTCCGTTCCGAGCTTAAGCTTAGCGATGAGCAGTTGGTTAAATTGCGGCCGCTTTTGCGGCGCAATGCCGAAGCGATTCATGATTTCGATCTGCAGACCGTGAAAAAGATCGATGAATATATCGATCGTTCGCGCGACGAGTTTATAGCGGCTTTGACGCCCGATCAGCTGCCCCGTTTCAAAGAAATGGAAGCTAAACGCAAAGCTTTCATGCGGCAAAAACAAGCCGATTCGCCGCCCCAGTAGCGGGGATCGCCCGTTTTTAACGGATTCGGTTTCGCCTTTCGCGGTTGTCTCCTTGATGGGTGGTGTTTTAAAAAGAGTCTGCTTTCCTATGGCTGAATGACAACCGTTTGGGCTTGGAGCGGGGCGGTGACGGGGAATTTTAGCGTCTGGTTTTTGGCGAATTTCGCCTGAATATAGTATTCGATATCGCGGCCCGCGATGGCTCTGGCGGGCAGGGCCACGCGATAGACGGAGCGGGCTACATGTTGGAAGGGGGCTTTTTGGAAACCCTTAACGCCCAAAGGATGCCAAAACAAAGTGGCTTCGGTCGACGCCGACTGACTCAAGAGTATGGCTTTTAGTGTTAGGGGCTCATTGGCTTTCAGGCTGGTGCGGATGGTGGGGACGATGATCCGGTTCGGTCCCTGGTAGTCCATCGAAATCCCCTCGTCCTTCGTAAACGCTGTGCCCAGGCACTGGGCAAGCCGCGCATCGGTTTGTTCCAAGGTTTTGACGGGAATATGCTGTCCCCAGTTGGCGATGACACCCATTTCGCCTGGATTTGACACCAAGGCCAACAAAGGAGTGTAGACCTCGGACAATTGTCGAACAAACGTTTGACGCAAGGGCAAGGCAAAGGCGGTGGCTAATTTGGTTTTCCACCGGGGGTCTTTTTCCGCCTCGATTTTTTCCATGACCGGACTTAACTCACCCCAGGTACAACTTAACCGGGCCATGGCTCGCAAATATTCAAAGCTGTTGAGCCAGTAAGCGAATCGTTCCTGGTTTAACCGCCCTTTGACGCGGGATTGCAATCGGCGTAGGCGATCCACGAAGGCGTATTCGGGGGCCAATTCGAGCCAAGACCGTGGTTCGCACTTAAGATTCCCGGGGCCATCCACCCAATCGGCGGGGCAGGGGAGTTGGCCGTCAAGAGCCGCGAAAATCGCCGCGATGGCTTCCGCCGCTTCCGGGCCAAACTCGCATCGAGCCCAGTCTAAGTACAAATCATCGGCTGGTTGGTGGCGGGGGATGGGCGCGAAATCCGCTTCAAAGTCCAGACAGGCTTTGCCCCCGCAATTAATTTTGCGCAAATAGCGCTCACTAGATAATTCAATTCCAGCGACGCAGGCTTGTTCGGTGTGGTTGATGAATTCCAAGTCCAGCCTTCCGTGGTCTACTAGGATGCCATCGAAAGTGCGATCCAAAGCGTGGTTCTTGCCGGCCTGCGCGAAGATATCGAGATGGTCTACCACCAGCCGATTTTGGAGTTTGACGGAAAAAACCCGCTTGCCTATGGCGTCGAAATGCGGTTCGCAAAAGCGTAGTCGCACTTGGTATTCACCATTGGGCAAGCTGATCTGCCCATGGCTCATGCCGTAGCGCACGGTTTGGTAAATGGGCGCATGGTCATCGCAAAGGATGGTGTTCGTGGGAAAGTCGGCGTTTTTACCACCGATCCAGCCGGAAATGTCGGCGGTGTCGCATTTCCAGGAATCCTGCTCCCATGCGGCTTGCGCCAAGGCGGACACCGCGGGACCCAACGCGCGGGTGCGCCAGTGAATGCCCATGATGCCATCGCAGCCGTAGCGCAGCGCGTCGGCCGCGTCTTGGCGCATCCGGCCCGCCCATAATTGTGGCACCGTGATGGCGGGATCATCCTCCAGCCAGGGAATGGCCCATTTCGGACGGCCCGTGACGCTGGCGAATCCGGGTTCCACCGGCGTTTTGCCCAATTCGCGATTGATGCAACTGACCGGCCAGGATTTGGGCAACGCTTTGTCGAATAAGGAACGATCCTCCGGCGGCCCCAGCACCCAGCCGCAAGTGGCCAATTGGAATTTGGCCGGCACGCTTTGCGCGGCTTCCTGGGCGAGACGCAAGTCGTCGAGGGTTGCCTGCACTTGGCCTTCTTTCACGCCTTCCCACGTCCAAGTTTCGGGGGTCCAGAACCAATAATAATCCGGGGTGGAAGTTTGATTGAGCCGTTGGAAAATGCCTTCGTATAAGCGGCGAACCGTGACCGCATTCGTGGGGTTCTGGTTTTGAGTCCGCAAATACTCCCGCAGGGCCTTGGGGATGATGAGCGGGGTTTCCGTGCCGAGACAGGTTTTGACGCCGAGCGCTCGGGCTTGCGCAAATACTTCGCCCAAGAGGGTGCCCGTTCGGCGGAATAGCTCCCCGGCCGCGGTGGCTTGCGCGGGTTCCGGCGCCAGATCGCTCATGACGTCATTACCGTAATCCTCTCGTTCGAACAACTGGTTGGCGCCAAACGGAAACCGGCTGGTGGGCTTGGCGGCGTAACCCCAGTTGCCACGGCGGGTGTTTTGATAGCTGGAAGGGTAGGCGAAAGCGACCTGGTGAGCTTCGCGAATCTCCTCCGGGCGGCCAATCCATACGGTGGGTTCCGCATTGGGGGCGCCTTCCGGATAGGTGTGCAGCCCCAGGAAATTCATCCGCAATTTTGGCAATTGCGCGGTAATGGCCAGATAATCCTCGCGATCCCACCAATCCGGGCCTTCGGGAAAATCATGAAACGGTTGGATGCCGCGCAAGGGGAATAATGGATGGGAGGACTCATTCAAGTCGGGCAACAAGCCTGCTGGCGGCAGCATGGCTTTGCGCGATGCCGGATCCGGAATGACATCGCCATGCAGGTAGAATCGCACGCCAAGGTGCTCGGCGTAACGGTAGGCGGCGTACAAAGTGCCCGTATCGTCTCCCCCAGCCAGTACCAGCACCCGTCGGTGCGGCTCTTGAATGGTTTTTAGGCAATAATCCTGCGGGTCCATTCGGCCGGATGGTCCGCCGGTGACGGTGAGGAATTGGCGCGTCATTTCACGGTCGCACCGGCCGATCGCGATGAAGTTTTGTTGGGTGGCCAGCAAGGCCGTTTCCGGCTGGATCGCCAGTAATCGGCCCGTGGTGGCGTAGACGTACCGGCGGATTTCTTTGGCCGCCAGCAGTTCGATGGGGGAGCCGGGGGTGGGGGTGACGATGGCGACATTCCAAAAGGGCGCCGAGGTTTCCTGGGCGCAGACATGCGCGGATAACAGAGCGCAAAGGGCGGGCCATGCCACGCCGAGCTTCAGCCAAAGCGGTAGGGTTGGTTTCATATCATTTTCTCAGGAGCTAGGCATATTCAACGTGGAAATTGAGAAGCGGTCAACGGCGAACCGGGAAGGAAAATTGGGATTGTCCCCCGTTTATGTGACGTTTGCTCGCTCGGGATTTGTCCTAAGCTAACCGGGCAAACAGCGGAATTGACATTCGACCCTTGGGCGGATTACACCATGAGGGCGTCACCGCGGAATCTTTTATGACACATAATATTCAATTGGCTTGGATCGATTATCTGATCCTGGCGGCATACACCTGTTTTGTGCTGGGTATTGGGTTCGCGCTCAAGCGGCACATGAAAAGTTCGACGGACTTTTTCCTGTCCGGCCGCTCGATTCCGGCGTGGATCACCGGGCTGGCCTTCCTCTCGGCGAATCTTGGCGCGCTCGAATTGGTGGGCATGGCCGCCAGCGGCGCCAAATACGGCATCGCCAC
>DBTJ01000090.1:10490-11032 GCA_002306985.1 Verrucomicrobia bacterium UBA1319 | reverse complement strand
TCCCCGGAGGCCCCGGTGCCGGTGCTCGATTACGTGGAAGACAGCGTGATGCCCGGCGGCGCCGCCAACGTCGCCCGCAACTTGGCGGCGCTGCAAGCCCCGGCGCAATTGCTCGGGGTCGTCGGCAAAGATGAAAGCGGCCGCTGCTTGCGCGGGCTCTTCGACCAGTATTTGGTGGGGCACGACGCCGTGGTCACCGTGAAGGACCGCGCCACTTCGGTGAAAACGCGCATCATCGCCCACCGCCAGCAATTGGTGCGTGTAGACCGCGAAACCCGGGGCGACATCAGCCCCGCCACCGCGCGACGCTTGCTCCGGTTGCTGGAGGCCAAGCTCGACCAAACCGACGCCATCATCGTGGGCGATTACGGCAAAGGCGTCGTCACCCAAACCCTCTTGGACGCGATCAAGACGGCGTGTCGCGAACGCGGCATTTGGCTGAGCCTGGACCCCAAACCGGTGCACCGCCTGAATTTACAAGGTTTGTCGTTGATCACGCCCAACCGAAAGGAAGCCTTCGAATTGGCGGGGCTGCCCGATGA
>DBTJ01000090.1:6668-10263 GCA_002306985.1 Verrucomicrobia bacterium UBA1319 | reverse complement strand
ACAAACGGAAAGGACGCCTTCGATTTGGGGGGTCTGCCCGATGACGTCCGAGCCGCGAATCCGCTCGAGGATTCGGCGTTGATGGCCACCGTCGACAAACTGCTGAACGACATCAACCCGGCGGTGTTACTCATCACCCTGGGCGAGCAAGGCATGCTGCTCTGCCAGCGCCACCGGCCGCCATTTCACATCCCGACCGTGGCGCAAGCCGTGTTCGACGTGTCCGGCGCGGGCGATACCGTCATCGCTTCGTTCACCCTGGCCATCGCCTCGGGGGCTTCGCCCAATGAAGCCGCGATTTTCTCGAATCACGCCGCCGGCGTCGTCGTGGGTAAATTGGGCACCGCCACCGCGTCGCCCGAAGAAATTTTGGCCAGTTTTCAAAAAGCATCATGAAACCAGCGGTGTTCTTGGATCGCGACGGCGTCCTCATTGAAGAAAAGCATTACCTGCACGATCCCGACGGGGTGGCGCTGATCCCCGGCGCGGGCCCGGCCCTCAAGCAACTCATGGACCACGGCTTCCTGCTCTTGATCGTGACCAACCAAGCCGGCGTAGGCCGGGGCTATTTCACCATGGACGACGTGCATAGGGTTCACGAGCGCATGCGGTCGGAGTACCGAAAATCCGGAGTCGAATTCACCCGAATTTATGTGGCGCCCGAAGCGCCGGACCAGCCGAATCGCGGCCGCAAACCTTCGCCCCGGTTCCTGCTCGAAGCCCGGGACGAATACGGCATCGATTTGGGTCAATCCTACATGATCGGCGATAAAATGATCGATCTGGAATGCGGCTGGAACGCCGGGGTCAAGCAGTCCGTCCTGGTACGGACGGGTTACGGCGCGAAGACCGAAGTAGAATCCGCCCTGGTGCTCGCCGATAAACGCGCCTGGGTGCTCGACGACTTGCCGGCGGCGGCTCGCAAAATTCTCGACCTCGCCTAACGGTCCGCCCGCCCCGCGCGGAAGGACCTATCCGGAGCTACAGTGGCGCCGGGAAAAGGAGGAAAATAGACCGGTACTTTCCTCCCCCCCACCTCCATGGATTCCGCGCCAGCCGGACGATGCCAGCCAGCGCGCAAACCGGCCTTCCCCTTATTTAGTCCGCAAGCGAATAACGCTGACCGAATAAGCGGGGAAAGTGTATTTGAATTGCGGCCCGGCGACCGGGATGGATGCTTTCAGGGTGGCGATCTTTTCCGGGCTTGTCAGCGAGTTCTCATCGGCCGGCTGGCCCGTGATCCAACTAGCCGAGGCCGTGCGCCCCAGGCCTTTCACCCCTTGAATATTAATCGCCGTTTCCTGCGGCGCATCGCCCACGTTGACCACTTTGAGGATGATTTCGCGCGCGTCGTTCGCGGTGCCCGCCACCGCATGGAGCGGTTTGAAGCGCTGACCGCTGGACGTACAATCATGGATTAATTTGCCATCCAGGTAACAGCGAACCCGTTCCCCGGCGGTTTCCACTTTAAGGTCGTACCACTTGCCCGTCTCGATGGCGCCGGAAACCGAGTCGCCCACCGTGAATTTGCCCCCTTCCTCCCCGCGCTCGATGGCGTGCCGAGTGTTGCTCCAACCGCCCACGTTCCACCACATCCACTTATCGTCGCCCACCGTGTGGAACAGCACCAGAAAGCCTTCGGCGCCGCTGAGCTTGCGCGCCTTCAAGGTGTACGTGTAATCCGTCCAGGATTCATCCCCGGCCGTGGCGCGGAGATCCGAGCCTTCGCCGGTTTGCCGGAAAGCCCCGTCCTCGACCCGCCAATTTCCGCTCCGGATTTTCCAGTTTTTCGCGCCGGAGGAAAAATCGTCCGCGAAGAGGGTTTTCCCGTCGTGGACGACTTTGATATCCTTAAACTCCGCTTGGGTATCCCAGGTGGCCAAGCCAACGGCCCCCTTAGGCTGGGTGGATTTCGCCTCGACTTCATCGGCCTCGACGGTCGCCGGCAGCACCCGGTCGCCCCGGTTTTGCGCGAAGAGTTTTTGCACATAGAAGGAAGGAATGCCGTAGGCGCCCGCGCCGTCGAAATCGATCAAATCCGGATTCCACTTCTTATAATTCACGTTGGCAAATAAGGGCGCGTAGGACGCCATGACCACCACATCGGAGTTACGCTCCATGCCGGTCATGAACGCCGCTTCGCCCAGCGCGCCCATCAGGTTCCCCTGACCACAACGCTCGGTGACCGCGTATTCGCCCACGTACACTTTGGGCCCCTTGCGGTCGTAGGTGTCGTACTTGTTGGCCTGCGAAATAAAAAATTGGGGGCTCGAGTAATAGTGCTCATCGACGATCTCGGCGGGCCGATTGGTGGGGGAACCGCCCCAGACATTAGCCACTAAATTCATGTCGGGATATTGGGCTTTGATGGCGTCATAAAACCGGCCGTAACGCTCGTGATACGCGGAGCCGCCGTTCTCATTGCCAATCTCCATATACCGCAAATGAAACGGTTTGGCATGGCCGTTTTGCGCGCGCTTGGCGCCCCAAGTACTGGTCGCGGGGCCGTTGGCGTATTCGATCGCATCCAAGGCATCCTGCACGTACTCGCCCAACTCGGCCATGGGTACGACTTCTTTGTGCGACATGCCGCAATTGATGACGAAGAGCGGCTCGGAGCCCAAATCCTCGCACAGTTGGAGATATTCGTGATAGCCCAACCCGTGGGTGGAACGGTATTGCCAGATATTATATTGCGTACGGCGCTCGGCGAGCGGGCCGATGGTTTGTTTCCAGCGGTAAGCGTCCTTCATGCGATCGCCTTCCACCCAGCAACCGCCGGGGAAGCGCACGAACGCGGGCTGCAATTCTTGGAGCTTTTGCGCCAGATCCGTTCGCAGGCCGTTATTCCGGCCGTGAAACGTGCGCTTAGGGAACAGCGAGACCATGTCCAACCAAACGGTGCCCGGCTGGCTGGCGCGGATGACGAGGCGGCTTTGCGGATCGGACGCGGTTGGAGTCAGATTGAATTCATACGTTTGCCAACCAGCGCCGAGCTTCGCGACGCGTTTGCTCGCGTATACCGTGCCCGCGGCGTTTTCCAAACTCACCACCAGCGGCCCCGCGAAACCATCGCCGGCTTTGGCCCGCAACGAAAAACGATAGGGCTCCCTCGATTTCAGCGCGATCCCCCAATAGCCGGAATTCACCACCGCCACGCCGCCGCCCGCGGCGGACTTGATGCTCACTTTCAAGGCCTGCTGATTGAACGCGCTTTGCGGCGCGACGCGGTCGATGGCCAACTCGGCTTGGGCGCCCCCTTGGGTTTCAAGCTTCCAATGGTCGGGCTGATCGCCGTCTTCAAAGGAGCGGTTGCGAATCAATTCCGCGTACAAACCGCCGTCTCCGGCGCAGTTAATTTCCTCAAAGAAAATGCCGTAGAGCGTAGGACTGACTTTGACGCCGGGTTGATCGGCCTGGATCGTGATGTTCGCGGCATAGGTGGCGCCGGGTGCCAGAGTGGCAATCGCCAGCGCGCAGATGGATGCCAGCCAAGCGGGCTGGCGGGAACTAAGCGTGGGTCGTTTCATTTTGTTGTTGGTTTTATCGGAGCGATGGGGGTGTCCATCGCCGGTTTTAAAAGACGACAGCCGAA
>DBTJ01000090.1:1671-6418 GCA_002306985.1 Verrucomicrobia bacterium UBA1319 | reverse complement strand
TAAAAGACGACAGCCGAAGAGCCCGCCCGCCGTTTTTTGGCGGTGCGCTTGAAAACGCACCAGGAGGCTGGTTTTGTCGCGGGTCATTTCGGCGGACACGGGGTAGCTCCGCTCAAAAAACTCGCCCGGCCGGAGGTTTTCCAATTTCTGAGTGGCGAGTTTCACGCCATCGATCAAAATATCGAATTCGCGCCCGTTCGCATCGCCGCCCCAGTAGGCGCAAACCAATTCGGCCGGTTGCCCGGGCTGAACTTTCAATCGGTAACTAAACCAGCCGCCGTCGGTGGCATGACGCCATTTGCGTCCGCGATGGTCGCCGGTTTGGGTGTTCTCGCCCGCCATGCCGTGATCCGTTTCGGATTGCGGCTCGCCGGGACGGACTTGGTCAATCGTCCGCGCCTCCAGCCCACGGAGCTTGGCCTCGGCGGCGGCGCGTAGTTCCTTGCGCGCGTCATATTCCGCCGGCGAGAGCACGGTCCAGTAAACGCTATACCGTTCGTGGTGGAGTTTGTAAAAGGGTATCAAAGTAACTTCCGCCGGCTTGCCCGCGGTTGGCAGCAGATAAGTTAGCGGGCTGCCCGCCACGGGTTTGAGACGCCGCAAAACGGCGTCCGTTTCACCCCGGATCACGGGCACTTCAGGGGTCGGCACCCGCACCTGGTCGGTTTGCGATTTAGCGTAAGGCTCCGGCATGCCTTCGGTACCCAGCTTGCCCGCCAGCACGATGGGGCCATAAAGAAACGCCATCACCGTGGCGTCATCCGGCATCGACTCGGCGGTCAATGACATCGGCAGCTGAATCTCCAGCGTATCGCCATCGCGCCATTCCCGGAGGATCGGCGCATACGTGCCGGGCGCGCTTTGGAGCGGATGCGGCTCGCCATTGATGCGCACTTTCACCCCGCGCGCGGCCCAAGCCGGGTGCCGGAACCAAACGGTGAGTTGAATCGGCTGCGCCGTTTGAAACACCAGGCGCGTGGTGTCTTCCTCGGGGAAACGCGTCGTTTGACGCACGGTCAACCCTTTGGCTTGCCACCGCAATTCCGAAGCCAGGTATTGGTTCACGTACAATGAATCTTTGCCCTGACTATAAATGGCGGCGTAATAGCGGGCGTGATTCTCCATGCCCGTGCCCACGCAGCACCAAAAGGAATCTTCCGGGGTCGAGTACGTTTTAAAATGCCCGGGCTTGAGCGACATCAAATAAACGAACATGCCTTGCCGGGGGTCCTGCGAGGCCAGGATATGGTTGAAGAGCGCCCGTTCGTAGTAATCCATCGTTTTGGCCGAAGGCTCCCACGCGAACAAATGCTCGCTGAGTTTGAGCATATTGTAAGTGTTGCAGGTCTCCGTGGTTTCCGGCGTCAAGTGCTTGGAAAACTCCGCCACCGGGAAGAAGTGCTCGTGATCGCTATGCCCGCCGATGACGTAGGCGCGGTGGATCGCCACTTGGCGCCAGAAGGCGCGCGCGAGGTCGCGATATCGCGCGTCGCCCGTGAGTTCATATTCCCGCGCCGCGCCGATGACTTTGGGAATCTGGGTGTTGGCGTGCAACCCGGTCAACGGGTCCTCGCCCTTGGCCAATGGATCGAACAAGGAATGGTGATCGAACGCCTTGGCCATCCGTAGATGATCGGGATTGCCGGTCACCGCGTAGAGATTCGCCAACACTTCGTTCATGCCGCCAAACTCGGTTTGCAGGGATGCCTGCATTTGCGCTTCCGATAAGCGGTCCACGCGGAATTGAACCCACGCGGCCATTTTCGTCACCACTTCCAGCGCCTGGGTATTGTCGCCCAAGCGATAGGCATCAAGCAAACCAGCCATGAGCTTGTGCAACGTGTACCAGGGCGCCCACACGGGCTGGCGCGCCTCCACCCGGTCGATGAACGATTCCGGGAACGCGGAAAGATAACCGGAATGCGCCCCCGTTTTCGGCAGCGCCGCCTGACATTGCGCCAGCGCAGCCACGATGGCGTCGACCCGGGTTTTCAACCGCGCGTCGCCGCCAGCCGCCCGCATCGTGGCGCAAGCGCTCAAATAATGCCCCAGGGTATGCCCGCGCACCTCCACCGTCGGCGCTTCCCAACCGCCATACGGTTGGGCGGACGAGGGCAACCCGGCGGTCACCCGAAACATATGCAGCAAACGATCGGGATCCAGGCTTAACAGGTAAGCCTCGTCCCGCAGCATGGCGTCGCGAAAGGGGCCGTCGAGCAAACGCACTTCCTGGGGCGCGAACGGCTGCGTTTGAAATTCGATGGCCGGCCCGGCCTTTTCCGCCGCCGCCAACGGGCTTGTGATAGCCAGTGAAGTCACCAGGGACAACAGGCCGGCCAGTCCCGCCATAAATCTGTTCTTTATCTTCATATGCGATGATTCGGCGCCGACCGTTCCGCCGCGGGCGATGAACCCGCTTCGCCCCAGACCGACGCCACGGGCTAGGGCGATCAGCCGCGATGATGGTAAGTTTCCCAGCCAAGATATTGGGTTAAAGCATCTTCCAGCGCGTCCGCCACGCTCGCTTTGGTGGCCGCGACATGGTGTTCAAAACCGTTGCGGCAAATGTACTCCAGCAAGCCCTGCAAGTCCGGAATCTCAAACACCCCATAGCCGCCAAACGTGTCGAGCTGATCATTCGTAAACTTCCCTTCCCCGTAGTAAGCGGTGACCGTGCCGCGGAGATCGTCCGTCGACACCCGGCAATAAGTAAATGGCCCGGGGCTGATCCGGCCTACGACCGTGCCGTACGTGTTCTCTTTGCCCACCGTGCCGGCGATGATTTCTTGATAATCCATCTTCTGGTTTTCAAAAAACGCCTTGGGTAGATTCGAGCAATGGAATAGCACGCCTTTGTTAGGATCGTTGGCGTAATTGTTATTCCAATCCAGCAAGGCGGCGGGGCTATCGGCGGCGGATTGCAGCGCGTACATGCCCACCAGACCGGCGATGTCCGTCTCGCAGGCGCTCGCCATAAGGCGGTTGGACATCATGCTCATCAGGGTACAGGGCACAACGCCGTAAAACTCTTCCAGCGCCGTCCAACATTGGATCGCCGAGGCGGCTAGGTTGTTGTCTTTCATCCAACGGTCGATCGCCACGCCCAATTTGGCCATCTTCAACATCGGCTCCTTGGGGACGCCGGTGGTCGTGGTATACGCCGCAATCGCCGCAAGCTTTTCCTTCACCGGGGCTTCCTCCGCTCCCAGGCGATTCGCCCAGCCGAGCATTTCGGATAAATCCACCGTCTCGACCGTGATGCCGCTGGCTTCCAGAAGCTTCTCGCTGAACCGCACGGTGTTGAACGCCGCGGGACGCGCGCCAATCGCCCCGAGGCGGGCGTTCTTTAAGTTCGCCACCACCCGGCACGTCGCCAGGAAGCGGCGCAAATCTTCGAGGAAGGAAGGCTGGGTGGGGTCCACCGTATGCAGCCGGGTCAAGGAAAATGGAATTCCATACTGCCGCAGATTGTTGCAAACGGAAATCTTGCCGCAAAAGCTATCCCGGCGGTCTTTGATGGTCATCTTGCCACCCTGGTCGTTGAAGGCATGCACCAATACCGGTACATCCAAGCCGGACCAGCGCAAGGTATTCGCCACCGCCCGTTCGTCGCCAAAATTAGGTAAAGACACGATCACGCCGGAAATCTCATCCCGATGCGCTTTAAAGAGGTCCGCGCATTTTTGGGCGTCAGACAGGGATTCCACCGCGCCAAAGCGGGTGGCTTCGACGTCTAAAGCGATCACCTCCACGCCTTCCGCCGCTAAAACACGCAGGATTTCCTCGCGACCCGTCTTGCAAAGATGAGCTGGGAAAAAGCCGCGATTGCCAATTATAAGGCCAAATTTGGGTTTCATAGTGAATCTTTATTAAAGTTTATTAATTATACTTTCGCCTGCAAGCCAGAATTTTGATTTTTTATTATTTGCGGAAAGCGACGGCGGCGGACCATCCGTTGGTCTCCGCGAAAGCAAATCGATCCGGTTGGACATCGGGAATTAATAAACGATCCACTCCCACCCCGACCAAGCCCATGGCTCGGCGTCTCGGCGCGCTCTGGCAATGCACTTCACCAAACCGTCCCCACATGGTCCCCTCCTTTACCCCCTTAGCCAGATACTCCACGACGCTGGGGGGTAACTCGGTCAAACTCCCGGTGATGACCGCCTTCTTCAGTCCCAAAACATTTAACGCGCCAGCGATAATCGCGGCGGCGGTATCCAGGGACTTTTCAAACCACGAGGGAATGCCATGTTCCCCCAAATACCGGGCGAAAGCCGACCAGGTGATGACGTCGCCGCCATTGGCGGAGCTATAACTTTGAAGCAATCCCTTACGCGACACCAGGGTTTCAATACAGCCCACCGCGCCGCACCCGCAAACCCGCGTATTACCAATTACCTTCGTGTGGCCTAATTCGGCGTTTAGCGGCAAGGTGCTGTCGTACAACTTGCCCCGTTGCACGATGGCCCCCCCCACGCCCTGGCCAAAATCGGCCAGCAGAAAATCCTCCGCTTCCGGTTCCGCCGCCAGATGTCCGAGCGCCAAGGCGCGAATTTCTTGCACCAACAATACCGGCACCGACCAGACTTCTTTGACCAATTCGGGCAGATTAACCCGTTCCGTCCAATGTAGATTCGGTGAAAAGAGGACTTTTCCTTCCGGCTCGTCCACGATGCCTGGCACGCTGATCAACACCCCCCAAAGTTGGCTCGTGTCGAAGCCGCTGACCGTGGCTTGAAGCGCT
>DBTJ01000090.1:0-1429 GCA_002306985.1 Verrucomicrobia bacterium UBA1319 | reverse complement strand
GTGCTGACCGTGGCTTGAAGCGCCTCCAGCCAAGCCTCCGCCGTCTGCGGCGTATCGAAGCTGTGGCTCCAATGATCAGCATCGGACACCGCCACCGGTAACAGCGCTAAGCTGGTGCTCGCCACTCCCATTTGAATTACTAGAAAACGCGGACGATCGCTATTGAGCCGCAACAAACGACCCGGCCGGCCAATCCGGCCGACGTTCACGTTTTCCTCGTTCGGATTTTCGCCGTCCACCTCTTGCACGACCCCCAACCGCAACAATTCCTGCGTGATCTTCCCGGCCGTCGGCTGACTGATGCCGGCCGCTTTGGCGAGTTCCGCCCGCGAAGCCATACCCATGCGCCCCAAAAGATGCACAATGGAACGTTCATTCATCCGGCGTAAATTCGAAGGTATTGCACCCATAATCAAAAGCTTGTCCTGCAGCCTCTCTTCCCATAGAATTCGCCTTTAATCGCTGCCGATATCCAAGCAATCCAAGGAGAGAGAGGATTTGTTAAATATTAATTTACTTAATTAAATAAGAAATTACCCTACGCCTATTCTGTTTCCATGCAAGAGCTTTTGTTCGCTATCACGCTTAGCCCTTGAAGGTTCGCTTGCCATTGGTTATCTGGAGCTATCCCGCGAGAACCGCCCCTCGCAGTCCGGCGACACCGCCGCCTGGCGAGCTTCGCCAACCGCCGCTAATCGACCACGGAATTCGCGCCTTCGCCTTAAACTCCGCCATATCGGCGGTCATGGTTGGAATTCACCAATCGCCAAGCCCGCGCCTTTTGTGTCTGTGGCGTGTTGCTACGAGCTAATGCGATTGACATTTATTCAAGTTCCTTTACAGGATCTGGGATGGTCGATTCCCTAGGCAACTCGCCCTGCGCGACCCGTTTTAATTTTACTCCAGAGCGACTCGTTGACCGTTTTTTTGTCGTCCCCCTAAGGAATCGCCAGGCTCCGCGCTCATGAAGAATTATTTTTTTAAAATGTCCCCCCAGCTAATCGCCGCGATTTTTCTAGTCGTTTGGGCCGCGACGGGCTTGGGGATTATCCCGCTATATGGTCCGCTGTTTAGCGATCTGTTGGACAGCTCCTCGCTACCCTGGCTAACCAACCAAGTGCTGCGCCAAGGGCCACCCATGTGTGTGGTAATTGGCGTTTTGAGCGCCATCATTATCGCGGGCGTGCCCCAGTTGACCGCAAACCGAATCCTCTGGCGGAGCGTTTTGTTGCTGCTATTCATTTTGCTGCTCGTCGCCGTGTTCGCGCTAGTTCTGCCTTTGTACAAATTTTACATCTTAATGCCAAGACAGTAGGATAGAACACACTTCCGGTCGGCTCTTTGGCTGCCCGGCGGGGTGGCTCACTCGGTCGGAGGCCGCTGGGGGCAGCTTCCCTCGTTCGCGCCTAGTGTAGTGTCTCGCAATTAG
>DBTJ01000188.1:9286-14707 GCA_002306985.1 Verrucomicrobia bacterium UBA1319 | reverse complement strand
TGTGAAAGTCTTTATCCTTAAAACCGTTGGCATGGCCCTGGCGTTGCTCGGTGCGCTCATAAGGTTGCGCTTGCAAGGCATGGGATCGCTAGATTTTGGCGCCCTCGCCGCTCGATTCCCGCCAGGGGAACTGAGTTTTTACAGAAAGAAATTTACACCGGCCCAGACGGTTAAAAACGGTTAGGCAAACCTCAACAAGCATCGGTGACACAACCAAAAGTGTTAGCACTACACGTTAGCACTGGCATTGTTTTACTTTGGAGTTTTGTTTTAGAAGTATTTGATTATTAATGACTTAGAAGAATTTGGAGGCGAGGGTCGGAATTGAACCGACGCATAAGGCTTTTGCAGAGCCCTGCCTTACCACTTGGCTACCCCGCCCCTGTCGTGCGACACGGCGTAAAGGCTAATTGTTTCGGTTTTCAGTGCAAGCTCATTTTCTAAAAGTTTACGGTTCTCAAAGGGGGGATTTTAGGGTGAGTCGATCAAGTGGAAGGACGCGCGGTTTTTAATTGGAAGGGGTTGGCGGTCGGTTTGTTGGGTTGGGAATAGGGGAGTTTAAATCCAATCAGTTTAGGGGGGCGGAGGCCGTCATTGACAGGTCCCCGGGTGCGGGGCATGCTGCGGCTATGAGCCTTGATAATCATCCGCATGCTTATGCGCGCCTAACTATCCGGCGTCTGCGAAATTGCTCGGTTGCCGCTGTTTTGGCATTGTTCTGCCTGGCTTCGAGCCAAGCCGATTGGCCGCAGTTTCGCGGTCCTTGGGGTAATGGTTACGTCTCGGCTCCGGGCGACGCCAAAACTATCGGCTTGCCCCAAGTGTGGAGCGAAACCAATCAAGTTAAGTGGAAAACGGAAATTCCCGCCAGCGGTTGGTCCACTCCCGTGATCTTGGAAGGCCAAGCTTGGCTGACCACCGCCACTCCGGATGGCCATGATTTTTTCGCGCTTTGCGTGGATACCGCTTCGGGCAAAATCTTATTTAATGAAAAGCTTTTCCACTGCGATAAACCCGAGCCTTTGGGCAATGAGGTCAATGGTTATGCCACACCGTCGGCGGTCGTTGAACCAGGGCGGGTCTATGTCCATTTCGGCAGTTATGGCACCGCTTGTCTGGACACGAAGACGTTCAAGGTGCTTTGGCAACGGCAGGATCTGCCCTGCCGCCATTTTCGCGGCCCGGCTTCGTCCCTCATTTTATTTGAAGATTTTTTGATTCTGACGATGGACGGGGTGGATGTTCAATACTTGGCTGCGCTCGATAAAAAGACCGGCCAAACCGTCTGGAAAACGAATCGCTCGGTGGCTTGGAACGATGAGGATGCCACGGATCAAATGACCCGAGATGGCGACCGGCGCAAAGCGCATAGCACGCCGTTGATCGTGGAGGTGGGCGGTAAAAAGCAGTTATTGAGCCTGGGCGCCAAGGCGGCATATGGATATGAACCGGCCACGGGAAAAGAAATTTGGCGCGCGCAGTTTTCCGCTTGGTCGGGAGCTCCGGTACCGGTGTTTTATAAGGGTTTGGCCATCGTTTCCACGGGCTATGGCACGTCGGAGTTGTTAGCCATTCGCACGGATGGCCAGGGGGATGTGACGCGCACACATATCGCTTGGAAATTCGAGCAACCCGAAAAGAGCGTGCCCAAAACGGCGACGCCGATATTGGTGGATGATTTGTTATACCTGGTCAGCGATGACGGCATGGTTACTTGCCTGGAAGCCGGCACCGGCAAAGAAGTCTGGCGGAAACGGCTCATCGGCAATTACTCCGCCTCGCCGATTTACGCCGATGGCCAGTTGTATTTTTGCAATCAACAAGGGAAAACCTTTTTGCTCAAGCCAGGCCGCACTTGTGAGATATTGGAAACCAACGTTTTGGACACTGGCTTGATGGCCTCCCCTGCCGTTTCGGGCAAAGCCCTGTTCCTGCGGACCAAGACGCACTTGTACCGTATCGAAAACTCTAGTCCCACTGAATAGTAAAGCTTTCAGTAGGCGGTGCGGTAGAAACGATGGCTGCCAATGGTCGCCGTCGCCCGGGCAAATTGCACCCAATAAGGAGCATTGTTGATATGGTCGAAGTGCGTGGCGCGGTGGGTGGTGTCGGGCAAACTCGCGGGTCGCCGCAACAGGGAGCGCGCTATTTTTAGGGCCGTCGGAAACTGGGGATGGTTCCTTTGTTTGCTAATCAAGGCGTCCAAGTCGGTATCCAGCAGTGAGGAAAACGCGCCGGGTTGTTTGATAATGGCGATCGGCGTTTTGTGTTTTTCCCGCGCCCGATTGCGAATCACTTCGGCAACGGCTAGCAAGCCCGGTTGCTTATCGCAACCTGCTTCCGCAACCAGAATGGACGCAATCGCTTTGACCGTGTATTCGGTTTCCAGGCGTTGCCGGTCCACGCTGGCGCTGGCCGCCGTGGCATCAGCGGCCAACAGGCCAAAAAACAGATAGGATAAAATTCGACGCATAGATTTTTGTGGATTCATGATTCGAGATGCAAAGAGCCCGCTCACACCCGCACGTATTCGTTCCCTGCCCCATCCGCTTCCACCAGCCAAATTCGGCGGATATGGCGAATGTGTCGTTGAAAAACTAACACTCGATTCAGGTGTGCCACTCCGGCTCAGGCTGGCTGCTAAAATTCTTCCTGTCTTTATGAACCTCCCGAAAGGAGGCTGTCAGACCAGTCTCGCACAATCCGGGATGAAAATCAATTTTAACCGCTGATATTATTATTGTGTTCATTAGTATATCTTACTGCTATGCGAAATTTGACGGCTTGAGGCTTGAGTATTCCCGACTGCTTTGGCACCGCGAAAGATAACTCGATCGTCTGGCTGGTTCGTTTTTTTCCCGTAGACTTCGCCATGAACTCGCTATGAACTCATTATCCCTTCCTGTGGGTAAGCGCCTCGTTTGTTCTCGTTCGCCGGTAAAAAACCCGCGCCATATTTGCTCAAATCATTTTTACGCCTCACCTTAGGCGGCTCCATTCGGACAGCGGAGAGCGTTTTTTTGTGAGTTTTAGTCTTTCACGGTGTCTATAGGGTAATGGTCCCAGTGAAAGAAAGGCCGGCGGTCGGCAAGCAACGGATAAAGATCCGGAGTGATAGCTGGCCGCGCACCGATTTTGAACTTGTCCAAACTAGGTTTTCAGGCATATTCGAAGACAGATCAATCAAGTAACCCAAACCGCTGCTTATGAGTGAGATCGAACAGATCGAACAAGTGGTTTTGCAAGCCGCTAAACGCGAGCGTTGGCACCGCGCTTGGGCGGGTGCTTGGCAAGGCTTGTTGGCGGGCTCCGCGCTGTGGTTATTGGCGCTCGTTTTGTATAAAGTTGCCCCGATACCGATCCAACTGCTGCACTGGACAGGTATCGCCAGCCTGAGTCTCGTCGGCTGGGGGGCCATCTGGCGCGGCTGGAAGCCGAAAACCCCAGTTCAAACCGCACGCTGGGTGGACAACAAAGAAGCTTTCAAGGAACGTTTAAGCACCGCTTTGGAGTTGGATCAAAACCCAACTTCCAAGGAATGGACCCGGTTATTAATCGCGGACGCGGCGCGGCACGCGCAAACCGTCGACCTGAAACGGCTGTTGCCCTGGAACGTGCCCCGAGCCAGTCGTTGGATCTTGGCACTATTGGCGCTGGGAGCCGGTTTAGGCTGGGTGCCCGAGTATCGGAGCAAAGCGTATGTCCAAAAGCAAATCGACGCGGAAGTCATTCACGAAACCGGCAAGAACCTGTCCGAATTAACCCGCCGTCAGCTAAAGACCCAGCCGCCCGTCTTGCCTCAAGTGAAAGAAAAACTCGAATCCTTGGCCGAGTTAGGCGAACGCATGACCACCGCCAATTTGACTCGCAACGAAGCCCTCAAAGATTTGGCAAGCGTGGTGGAAAAACTGAAAATGGAAGCCAAACAATTGGCGCAAAACCCGGCGATCAAACGCATGGAACAAGCCGCGCGCAACCGTTCCGGCAATGGCAGCCAGACCGCTCGCGAGGCCGCGGCGCTGCAAAAGAAAATTGAGGATTTGCAGAAGCAATTGGGCGGCAAAGGCGCCGACCAGGAAAAACTGGAGAACCTCAAGCAAGATCTTCAGAAAGCCAAAGAGGCGGCGGCGGCCATGGCCAGCGAATCGAGCAGCAAAGACTCGGCCGCCAAGGAGCAGTTGAGCCAGTCGTTGTCCGCGCTTCAGCAAAAGGCCGGCGAAATGGGTCTTTCGCTGCCGAACTTGGATCAAGCGCTGGAAGCCCTCGCCAAAGATCAGGCGGAGATCGTCATGAAGCAATTGCAGGAGATGGATAAAAACTTGGATAAATTGAAAGAGATGGCCCAAACCCTGCAACAGCTACAGAAGAGTGGCGATCCCCAAATTGGCAAGGATCTAGCCGAGCAATTGAAAAAAGGGCAAGCTAAGTCCGCCCAGGAAACTTTGGAAAAACTGGCTAAACAACTAAACGCTCAAAAGCTAACCAAAGCGGAATTAAAGAAGATTTTAGAAGAGGTAAAAAAAGCGCAAGACCCGGCGGGGGATTACGGCCAAGTGGCGAACTTACTAAAGCAGGCCGAGCAAAAAATGGAACAAGGCCAAAATGGCGAAGCCGCCGAGAAACTCGCCGCCGCCGCCAAGGAATTGGAAAACTTGTCGAATGAATTAGGCGATATGGAAGATTTAAAATCCGCGCTGGAAGCGTTGGGCCGAGCCCAAATGGCGGTGGGCAATGGGGACCTGGGTAACGGCCAGAATTTCATGAAAGGGTTGGGACGCCCAGGACGCGGCAAGGGCGGCAAGGGTGGACGCGGCTTCGGCGATTGGGTTGACGAGGAAGGCTGGCAAGCGATCCCCGAAATGTCCGAGCTTTGGGACAACGACGCGGATGACCGCGGCCAACTGGATCCCCGCAGCAATAAGGACCGCGGCGAGGGAGCGCTGGCGGATAATTTGGATCCGACCCGGCTGCGCGGCCAGATGAATCAAGGCGGGCCGATGCCGAGCATCACGTTGCGCGGCGTCAGCATTAAAGGCCAAAGCCGGATCGCCATCGACGAAGCGGTTATGGGAGCGCAAAGCGACGCGCAAAACGCCCTGAACCAGGAGCAAATCCCCAAAGCCTACCAGAATTCGGTGAAAGATTATTTCGACGATTTAAAAAAGTGACGGAAACCAAAAACGTTTTATGACTGCTGAACAACAGATCGCGGCGTTCCGGGAAAAGTGGGCCGCCCTGCGCGCGGAAATTGGCAAGGTCATCGTGGGCAACGACGCCATCGTGGATGGCACGCTGACCGCCATCATGGCCGGCGGCCATGTCCTACTGGAAGGCGTGCCCGGCTTGGGCAAAACGCTCTTGGTCCGCACGCTGGCGCAAGTGCTGGATTTAACGTTCAACCGCATTCAGTTCACGCCCGAC
>DBTJ01000188.1:8749-9029 GCA_002306985.1 Verrucomicrobia bacterium UBA1319 | reverse complement strand
ACGCCCGACCTGATGCCCGCCGATATTCTGGGCACCAATATCGTCATGGAAAACGCCAGCGGCCGCCGCGAATTCCAATATCAAAAGGGCCCGGTGTTCGCGCATCTGGTGCTGGCGGACGAAATCAATCGCGCCACGCCTAAAACTCAATCCGCCCTACTGGAAGCCATGCAAGAGCATAGCGTGACCGCCGGGGGCGAGGTGCGCAAGCTTGAGGAGCCATTCTTCGTGCTGGCCACCCAAAACCCTATCGACCAGGAGGGCACCTATCCCCTGCCCG
>DBTJ01000188.1:0-8487 GCA_002306985.1 Verrucomicrobia bacterium UBA1319 | reverse complement strand
TGCCCGAGGCGCAACTCGACCGTTTTTTCCATAAACTCCTGGTGGGATATCCCAGCGCGAGCGAACTCGCCGAAGTACTCAACCGCACGACGGAAAACCGGAAAGTCGAAGTCAACAAAGTGGTGGATCGCGACACGCTGATCACGCTGCAATCGGTGGTGCGGCAGGTGCCCGTGGCCTCGCACGTGAAGGATTACGCGGTGCGCTTAATTCTGGGCACGCATCCCAAAACCGAAACCGCCGTGCCCATCGTCAACCAATATCTGCGGTTCGGGAGCAGCCCGCGGGGCGGCCAAACGCTGTTATTAGCGGCCAAGGTGCGCGCATTGGCCGATGGCCGATACAACGTGAGCTTCGACGATGTGCAAGCTGTGGCGGCCGCCACCTTGCGGCATCGCTTGATCCTTAACTTCGAAGCCGAAGCGGAAGGCTTAACCACCGATCTCATCATCGCTCAGTTGCTAAAAGACGTACCGCGAGACGCGGCGGTTGCGGCCTAAAAGCCCATGTCCGCCCCATTATTATCTCCCGACCTGTTGCGGCGGCTGGAGCAATTCCAACTGTTGTCGCGGCGACGCTCCAAAAGCAGCGCGCGCGGCGAGCGCCGCAGCCGGGCGCGCGGTCAATCGGTCGAGTTTGCCGATCACCGCAATTATGTCCCCGGGGACGATTTCCGGTATCTGGATTGGAATTTATTCGGGCGTTTGGAGCGACTGTTTCTCAAACTCTACGAAGAAGAACGGGAACTTCCGGTCACCCTGTTCCTGGACGCCTCGGAATCCATGGCCTTTGGCACGCCGGCCAAATTTACTTTCGCGCTGCGGGTCGCGGCGGCCATCGGCTACGTGGCGCTCTGCGGCTTCGACCGGGTCAACGTCCGACTTTTTCCCGAGAACCCCGCCGAGGGGGCGTTGCGCAATGCCTTGCGCTCGGTGCGAGGGCGCGCTTCGGCCCGCGGTTATTTCGAGCGTTTAGGCCAGCTGGCCGCGCAAGGAAGCGCCGATTTCAACGCCTGTCTGCGCCGCGAAGCCATGCAAGCCCAGCCCGGCGGCTTGGCCATCGTACTCAGCGATTTTCTCGATCCAGCGGGATACGAGGACGGCTTGAAGGCGCTGCTGGGGCGGGGATTTCAAATTAGCGCGGTGCAGATTCTCGCGCCGGAGGAAGTCGCGCCTTCCACCTATGGCGACCTCCAATTGCTCGACGCTGAAACGGGCGCGGTGCAAGAGGTCACTTTCGGCAAGTTCCGGCTGGCCGCCTATCAAAAGTGCGCCGGGCAATACTGCCAGCGTTTGCGGGAATTTTGCCAGGCGCGCGGCATTCGCTTTTTCTCCGCCAGTTCCGACACGCCCCTGGAGGAGTTGCTCTTGAAACAATTACGGCAAGCGGAGGTGTGGGGATGAGTTTTATAAATCCATTCGCTTTTACTTTTGCCGCGGCATTGCCGGTGGTAGTGGTGTTTTATTTACTCAAGCGCAAGCGGGTGGTGCAACGGGTATCCAGCACGGTATTGTGGCAAAAATTTCTCGCCGACACCCAAGCGAGCGCGCCTTTTCAAAAACTCAAACGCCACTGGCTTTTAATTCTCCAACTGCTAATGCTCGCGCTGGCGGTGCTGGCGCTCTCACGTCCGTATTTCTCCACCCCCACGGCGCAAGGACGACTCATCGTCGCCATCCTCGATGCGTCCGCCTCCATGCAAAGCACCGACGTGGTCCCGTCCCGTTTTGAGAAGGCGAGAACGGAAGCCGTCAGCTGGGTCGACAGCCTGCACGACAACGACCAAATGGTCGTCTTGCAGGCGAGCGCTTCCACGCAAGTGAAACAATCCCCCACCAGCAACAAAGCCGCCTTGCGCCGGGCGATCCAAACTTGTTCGGTAACCGACGGGCCCACGCGATTGGCGGAGGCCCTCAAGCTCGCGGAAACCCTCACTCGGGACCAGCCCGCCGCGGAGGTGCATCTCTTTAGTGATGGCGCGGCCACTGGTTTGTCCGAGCTGGAAAACAAGGGCTTGCGCTTGGTCTACCACCGGATTGGCGCGAGCGCGGATAATCTCGGCCTCATTTCCTTAGATGTCCGGGCGCATCCGGAAGATCCCTCCCGGCGCGCGTTGTACCTGGGGATAGCCAATTGCTCCACCAACGAGAAGTCGAGCTCCTTGGAACTGCTTTTCAACGGCCAGTTACTCGAAACCCGCAATCTTGTCGTGCCACCCCGAAGCACCTCCCCCCAAGTCTTCACCGCCAGCCAGGCGAAAGACGGCATTTTCACCGTTCGCCTAGGGGCGAAAGACGATTTAACGGCGGACAATCAAGCATCCATTGTCAGCCTCCTGCCCCGGCCCTCGCGGGTATTGCTCATGTCGAAGGGCAACCGATTTTTGGAGAAAGCCATCAAGACCGCGCCCAACGTCGAACTTGAAAACGCGACTGCTTATATCGAGAACCAGAAAAAGTATGACGTGGTGATCTTGGACGACGTGGCGCCCACCGTCTGGCCAACGGCCAACACACTGGCGATCCACGTCGCGACCACCAACTGGTTTCCGGGCTGGAAGACGTTGTCCGCCCCGCCCATTGTCGCGTGGAAAAACACGCATCCGTTGCTGCGATTCGTCAATTTCGACACCGTGCAAATCGCTGAAAGCTTGGTGGTGGCAAGCAATTCCTGGGCGGTGCCCCTGGTGGAATCCACGCAAGCTCCGTTGATGGTGGCCGGCGAATTAAAACGGCAGCGGATCATCTGGCTGGGTTTCGACACGCTGCAAAGCACCTGGCCCTTGCGCGTTTCTTTTCCCATCTTTATCGCCAACGCGATCGATTGGTTGAACCCAGCCGCCTCCCAAGCCGCCCAATTATTCGTGCGCGCCGGGGATTCCTTCCGGTATTCGTTAACCCAGCCATTGACCAACACGACCGTGAACGCCGTTTCGCCGGATGGCCAGAAGCATCCGCTGAGTCTGGAAGGCGGCGGCCGCGAACTGGTCTTCGGCGACACGGCCAAGCAGGGGATTTACCACGTTCAAATCGGCACCAACGATCTGCCGTTTTGCGTGAACCTGCTCGACGCGCCGGAAAGCGACATCACCCCGCGCACCGAGATGGAGTTTGGCAAATATGGCAAGGTGAAGGCCACCACGGTCCAACGGGCGGACTTGGAATTCTGGCGCTGGCTGGCGGCGTTGGGCTTGGGGGTGTTGATGTTCGAGTGGTGGTATTACCACCGGCGCTCGGTTTGACCGATTGGATGCCGGGGAAGCCTAACAATTTAAAAATTAGCGGATCGGCATGAATTGGGTATTGCTTAAAAACAGCCTGTGCGTGAGCACGCTGGCCACTTTGGGGGCACTGGCGTTCGGCTTGCTGGCGGCGCTGTGCCTGGTGACGGCGCCCACGCGCTGGCGGCGGGCTGGCCTGGCGGCTACGGTAGCCATGCTCGCCATGCCCTCCTTTTTAATCACCGGCTGCTGGCTCCGCTTGCTGGGTCAAACCGGCGCCTGGAAAACTTGGCTGCCTTTGAACATCTATTCCCTAGGCGGCACGGTTTGGCTGCTGGCGCTGACGCTATGGCCGCTGGCCGCGCTGCTTATCCTGGCGGCTTGGCAAAAGCTTGAACCCGGCTGGTTGGAATCGGATTCGGCCCTGCGCGGCTGGGCCGTGTTGCGCTGGCTGCTATTGCCCCTGGCGGGCAGCGCCCTTGCGCAAGCCGGGGTGCTGGTGTTTGTGCTCGCGCTAAACAATTTCGCCATTCCCGCCCTACTGCAAGTAAAAGTATATCCGGCGGAATTGTGGGTGGGCTTCAACACCACATTCAATTACGCGGAAGCCCTCCAATTAAGCTGGCCCCTGATCGCGGCGCCTTTGCTGTTGCTCGCTATTTTGCGGCGAAAACCCAGCGCCTGGCCCCAATGGCAAGGACAAGCCCACGCCCGAATTCTGCGCCAACACATGGGCGCGAGCTGGAATGTCGTTTGTAACACCGGCTTCCTCAGCTTGATTTCCTTAGGCCTATTGCTACCCCTGTTCGAACTCGTCACCGATCCGGCCACGTGGAACGATTTCTTTCCGGCGTTTTCGGCGGGTCGGACCGCCTTGGCCAACTCGGCGCTGTTCGCCGCGGGCTCGGCCACGCTCTGCCTAGCGGGAGCCTTGCTGTTCTGGCGATGGGTCCCCGCTTGGCTGGCTTGGGTCCCCTTTCTCACGCCAGGCGTGGTGCTCGGAGTGGCCATGATCTATCTATTAAATCACCATCCTTTCGAGGTGTTCTACCAAAGCGCGGGCATCGTATTACTCGCCTGGTTCATCCGGTATCTAGCCCCGGGCCTAGCCGGAGCCTCGGCGGCGCGGCTCAGCGTGGACCCGAGACTCATCGACATGGCCCGGCTGGAAGGCGCGAACGGCTGGGCGCTTTTTCGCCAAGTACGCTGGCCGCAAATGGCGGCGTCGGTTGCGGCCGTGTGGTACATCCTTTATCTGCTTTGTCTGTGGGATGTGGAGACGTTATTGCTCGTCGTGCCGCCCGGAGGCGAGACTCTGTCGCTGCGCATCTTCAACCTGCTGCACTATGGCCACAATTCCCAGGTCAACGCGCTTTGCCTCTGGCTCCTGGGCCTCGCGATTTTGCCGCTCGCGCTCTGGCAGTTGGGTCGTTGCCTGCGCCCCCGCGCGATCGGGCTGTGCCTGGCGGCGGGGTTGACGGGTGGATGCGGCCCGCAAGAATCCCTCACCGAAGCCCCCCTCCAGAGTCAACTTTTCGCTCGCGCCACCGTCATCGGCTCTCGGGGAACGGGCCTGGGACAATTCAACAAACCTCGGGCCCTGGCCGTCGATCATGACGACAATCTCTACGTGGTCGACATGACCGCGCGGGTGCAGAAATTCGATTCCCATGGCGTTTTTTTGGGTTCCTGGCAAATCTTGGAAACCGATAAAGGAAAACCCAAAGGCATGGATTTGGATGCGGAGGGCAACATCGTGGTGGTGGAACCCCATTACACGCGCGTCAACCATGTGTCGCCCGAGCTGAAACTCGTCCAGCGTTGGGGCGTGAACGGGACCAATGGCGGGCAACTCGCCTTTCCTCGCAGTGTGTCCGTAAATACCCGGGGCGAGCTGATCATCAGCGAATACAGCCTGGTGGAACGAGTCCAGCGATTTGCCGCGCAAGGCCGCCAATGGCTCGGCGCGTTCGGCAAACTGGGGACCGGCCCCGGGGAATTCAACCGGCCGGAAGGGGTGGGCACCGATTCGCAAGATCGCATCTACGTGGCGGATTCGTGCAATCACCGGATTCAAATATTCACCCGCGAAGGCCGGTTTATTCAAACTTACGGAAAGGCGGGCGAAGGCTTGGGCGAGTTGAGTTATCCTTACGATATCAAAGTGGACCGCGCGGGCCGCCAATATGTGAGTGAATTCGGCAATAGCCGGATTCAGATATTCGACGCGCAAAATAAACCGCTGGAAACCATCGGCCGACAAGGCGGCAAGCCCGGCGAATTCTTCAACCCCTGGAGTATCGCCTTGGATTCAGCCGGGAATCTGTACGTAGCCGACGCGAATAACCACCGGGTGCAAAAACTGATTCGCCGGATCGCGGAAGATAACCGGCGCATTTTCAACACCAACTTGCTTTCGCAAGCCGCCCCGACCGCGCCCGCTTCGCCCGTGAAACCGCCGAAAAAATCGGGGACCGCCCAATGAACTTTCAATTTTCCCAACCCTGGTGGTTGCTAGCTTTGCCGATCGCATGGGCTTGGATCTTATACCTAGCCTGGAAGAGTAGCGCCCAACTGTCCCCCTGGCGGCGCGTGGCGGCCATCTCGTTGCGGGTGGTGGTGACGAGCCTGCTTATCCTGGCGCTAGCCGGCTGCGAATGGCTCAGCCCGCGCGAAGGCATGAACGTGTTCTACTTGCTGGATCGCTCGGACAGCATCCCCGCGCCCCAACAGGAAGGCATGCTCAAATATGTCAATCGCAGCGTGGAAAAGAAACGGAAAGAAGATCGCGCGGGCGTGATTGTGTTCGGCTCGGAGGCAAGCATCGAATCCTCGGCGGCGAATGCCGTAAACCTACCCAAAATCAACGCGGTCGTCAAACAAGAGCGCACCGATATTAGCGCCGCCATCCGGCTGGGTACGGCGGCGTTTCCGGAAACCGGGCAGAAGCGCCTCGTGCTGATCACCGATGGCAATGAAAACATCGGCGACGCCATGTCCGCCTTGATGGCGTCCAAGCCGCTGGGCGTTAGCATCGACGTGCTGCCTATGGGCGTGGCGCGCGGCGGGGATGTGGCCGTCCAAAAACTCAGCGTGCCCAACCACCTGAAAAAAGACCAAACGTTCGAGGTTAAAATCTTCGCCCAGTCCGACAAGGATCGGACGGGCACCGTCCGCCTATTCCGCAACGATCGCCTGCTGGGCGAGCAAAAGGTGGAGTTGAGCCAAGGCAAAAACCTCTTTTCCTTTCCCCAAACCCTAACCGAGCCTGGTTTCTATAATTACGATATCCAGTTGGATGTGCCGGGCGATCCGATTCCGCAGAACAATCGCGCCAGCAGTTTCACTTACGTCCGCGGCAATCCGCGCGTATTGATCGTTTCCTCCGATCCCGCTTCGGATGCGCACTTGGCCGACGCGTTGCGGGCTTCCCAATTGGAGGTAAAAATTGGGGACTTGACCAGCTTACCCGGGAATCTGCCCGAGTTGCAAAGCTTCGACACGGTGGTGTTGAGCAATATTTCGGCGGGTGACATGGGGCGCGACCTGATGCAATTCATCGAAAACGCCGTCCGCGATTTTGGCATGGGCCTGGTTTGCATCGGGGGCGACCAAGCCTACGCCGCCGGGGGGTATCGGAATACCCCCTTGGAGTCCGCCTTGCCGTTGGATAATGAATTAAACAGCAAAAAAGTCCTGCCCAACGGCGCGCTGGCCATCGCCGTGCATGCGACTGAATATCCGGGTGGCAATCAATGGGCTCGGGATATCGCCTTCGCCGCCTTGGATGTGCTCGGCCCGCAGGATGAAATGGGCATTGTGCTCTGGGACGGTTCCAACCGCTGGCTCTTTCCTTTGTCAAAAGTGGGGGATAAAAAAGAGATGGGCAAAGCCATCACGGGCATGATGCCGGGGGATATGCCTAATTTCCAACCGATCATGGAGGAAGCCAATGCGGCCTTGCAAAAATCCACCGCCAATTTGAAACACCTGGTGGTGTTCAGCGACGGCGATCCCGGCGCGCCCACGCAGGCCTTGGTCGATGACATCGTCAAAAATAAAATCACGATTACCACCGTCATGATCGGCGGCCATGTGGTGCCCCAAACCATGCAATGGATGGCGGACCAAGGTCGGGGCCGCTTTTACGACGTTAATTCCCCCAACCAACTGCCCCAGATTTTCGTCAAAGAAGCCGCGGTCATCCTGCGTTCGGCCATCTTCGAGGCACCCTTCAAACCCCGGCTGGCGGGCGGCACGGAACTCACGCGCGGCATTGGCGCCGAAGAATTTCCCATGCTCCGCGGATACGTGGTGACCAACCCCAAAGCGCGCGCCGAGGTCCCCTTGGTGACCGATAAAGGGGACCCACTGCTGGCGCACTGGCAATACGGCTTGGGCCGCACGGTGGCGTTCACCTCGGATGCCAAAGCCAAGTGGGCCGCCCAATGGATGAATTGGGAGAAGTATCGCCAATTCTGGACGCAAGTCACTTTGTGGAGTTTGCGGCGTATTGAAAACGCGGATTTCAATTCCGAAATCAACGTCGAACGCGGCGAGGGCCATCTCAACGTGGAAGCGGTGGATGCCCAGGGTAATTACCGGAATTTCCTAAACCTGGAAGCCGTGGTCGTCAGCCCCAAGGGCGAGCGCAAAACCGTTCGTTTGGAGCAAACCAGCCCGGGACGTTATGAGGTGAATTTTCCCACCCGCGATGTGGGTACGTACTTAGTTAATTTGATGGAAATGCAAAACGGCCAATTGCGCGCTTCGCAGTTCTTGGGGGCAAGCATCAATTACTCGCCTGAGTTTGACGCGGGCGAGCCCAACCTTAGCTTACTGCAGCGGCTAGCGGACACCGGTGGCGGCAAAGTGCTTAATCCCACCGACCCGAACGATCACCCCTTCAATCACGGCCGTTTGAAAACGTTTCAACCCTTCGCCCTTTGGGAATGGATGCTGAAGCTGGCCATCGTGTTATTCGTGTTGGATGTCGGCATGCGCCGCATTCAAATCGACCGGGCCGAATGGGCCAAGGCCACTCAAAATCTGCGCCATTACGTCTTGTTTTGGAAAAAGGACACCCGCCCCAAAGAATCCGCGGAATCGATGGCGGCGCTGCTCGCCCGCCGCGCCCAGGTGCGCACGACCACCACCGCGGCCGCGGAACCGCGGCCGGAACTGTTCCAATCGGTCTCAGCGCCGGAGATGCCTTTGCCAGGACAAGCCGGAACTCAAAAAACGGCGCCCCCCCCCGGACCCCCCCC
>DBTJ01000161.1 GCA_002306985.1 Verrucomicrobia bacterium UBA1319 | reverse complement strand
CCCTTGTCTTTTTGAGCCTGAAGAGTTCCTTGAGCCCCTCAGACAATTATGAGGAATTCATCGATCACTCATTTATGGCGGGTTCGCAAGACGACAAAGTTTGTTTGACGATGAATCCCTACCACGTCGGCAGCAGTCCTACCGGCGAACTCTGCACCTTGAGCCAATTGCTGGCGCTAGCGAAGGCCATGCGCCGTGAAAACCTTCCTTTCAGCGGCCAGCGGCAATTGGTCAGCCGGGCGTACACCGGCAAAGCGGCGGCGACTCGTGACTATGACCGGCTTTGCCTGGTGGCAAAACAGCGCGATGAAAAAAAAGATGCACACGCGGTTGAGGATTTGAAAACAGCGTTGAATGCGATGACTGGGGATGGCCTTTGGAAGCAACCTCCACCGATGGTTGCCAAGGGTGGAAGCGGCCAGCCCCGGCCAAGCACAACTCCGTTTTATGACGCATTGGAACTTCTACACTTGGGAATAGACCTGGCATGAAACACGCCATTATCACTTTCGAGTTTTTATCCTGGTGGCACGCCGGATCGGGCCTGGGGCAAGGGGGAGCTACCAATGCCTTGGTGATTCGGGATCGTGACGGCCTGCCGTATTTGCCCGGCAAAACGGTCAAAGGTTTGTTGCGCGACGCCTTTGAACTGGCGGAGCAACACTCCCAACTTGAGGGCCTGCGAACCGCCACCCTCTTTGGCCCGCAAGACACAAGCAACTGGGAACCGCCCGGGCGCGCCCCCGGCAAGATTCAGGTGGACAACGCATATCTAACCCGGGAAGCCGCAACTTGGCTGCTATCGGAAGACAAGGAACGAATGCCCGCCCTCTTTCACACGGTTGCCGCCACGGCCATTGGTGAAAACGGGGTGGCAGAAAGAAGCACTTTGCGCAGCACGGAGGTTTGCCCGCCGATGATTCTCAAAGGGCGGATCACGTGCCCGGACGAAGTCGCATTCAATGAATTGAAACGGCTCGCGCCGCTGATCCGGGGCGTGGGCAAAAACCGCAATCGAGGCTTGGGCCGCTGCCAAGTGACCGTCGGCGAAGCGGAAGGTGCGAAAACCAAAACATCGAACATTACCAGCCCCCAACCTGGTAATCACCATGGTGTCTGGCTCGAAATCACTTTGGCCAGCGACGTCGTATTCAGCGCGAACGGAGCGACCACGAGCAGCCATGATTCTTTGGACTATATCCCCGGAGCGGCGCTGGCGGGCGCGGCGGTGGATGCGGGTCGGAAGCTGGGGAACCGTTTTGATCCCCATCTCTTCCTCGGTGGAAAAGTGCGTTTTGGCGATGGCATGCCGATTGAAAACGGCAGAATCGGCTGGCCCGTGCCATTGAATTGCTGCTGTGAAAAATCGGCTGGCCCCGTGGGCACCCCCATCAATGGTTTGGACCTCCCGCAGTTGGTCACGGATGGAAAACAGCCGCAACAGTTGCGGGGAGGCTATCTCGCTATCCGGCCGGACGGAAAATCTGCGGTTCGTTTTCACGTCACAGGCGAATACTTTTTGAAAACGGCCCGCGATAGGGAGAAGTTTGGGAGCGCCCAAGAAGGCCAGCTTTTTGAATTTGAAAGCCTGCCCGCTGGCCGCCATTTTCTAGCTTGCATCCGATGGGATGCGGCCTTGGAATCTCCCGTAAGAATCCAGCAAATCGTGGCCTACATGGTTGCCAATGGAATCCGCTTGGGGCGCTCGAAAAACGCGCAATTTGGCAGCGCCACAGTCAAGCTCTGCTCGGAGGAGCGGTTGAAAGCGTTGGGCGTGGACGGGAGCGGAAACCGGTTGCCTGCGGAGTCGCCCCAGCCCGGGACAGTCCCGCCAAAAGCAGCGCATTTTTACTTGGCGAGCGACGTGTCTTTGTCCACCGGCTCGGCGCCGCGGTTAGGACCCAAGCCCGAGGATTTTGGCTTGGATGGCACGCGCTGGGAACTGAAAGCCGGGTGGACTTTCTTGCGCACCCGCCGCTATTCACCATGGGTCAGCTTCCACCAGTGCCGCGTCACGGAGCGGCAAGTGTTATGCCGCGGCAGTGTCATCACTTTTACGAACAATGGCGGCCAGCCGCCCGATGAAGAAGAATTGAAGACAGTTCAGTCCCGGCTGGCAAAGGGGGTGGGCGAACAGATCCAAGACGGCCTTGGATGGGTGCTGTTCAATCCCGGCTTTGTTCTGAATTTGCCCCGGCTCGAAAAAGCGGAGGGCGGTGAAGGTATTCGCAGTGAAATCCCAAGAGAAAATCTGGATCAGCCGGGATTGCGGCGCTTCGTGGAGCGAGGCCAAATCCGCACCCAGATTTTTAACGAGGCGCTGGAAGATGGCCTAAAATGGGCCAGCCGATGGTGGGACATGAGCCAAGTTGCCGCCAAAGCCGCGAAATTGAAAAATCCCGGCAAGAGCCAGTGGAGTGAAGTGCGGCAGTTAGCGCTGCAAGCCCAAGGGAATGCCGGGCGGTTGAAGAAGGAGTTGACTGAATTTTGCACCAAAACGCTCCGCAAACGTTTTTGGGAACAAACCACTGGCCAGACAACGTTATGGCAGGAGTTGGAAAACGTGTTGAAAAATGCGTTGGAAAATCCGCAGCCATTATCCGCGGACACGCAACCGCAACATCAGCGCATTTGTTTATCGCTTGCCATCGCGGCGGGGGAGGTAATCCGGCTTTTGCAGAAAAATGATTCGGAGACGGGAAAAATTCCGCGAAATGGAGGCCTCCCGTGAGCATTAGCGCGCCCAAGTCTTACTCCATCCGGCACCTAGCGCGGGTGGTCATTGAGTTCACCACCGCGTTCCATGTTGGGTCCGGCGAAGATAACCTGGATACGGATGCGCAGGTGGTCGCAGATGCCAACGGCTTGCCCGCCATTCCCGGCAGCAGTCTCGCGGGCGCGTTGCGCGGTGTTGTGGCGTCTCAGCAGGACAAGAACGGTGGCAAAGACAAGGACGGGACCGAGGACATCGCGGAAAAACTGTTTGGCTATCAAAAAAAGGATGAGGGGCATGGCTCGCGTCTCGCTATCTCTTGGGCGGCCATTCACGATTCCACGGATACGCCCGTTGATGCCTGGCTTTCCGGGCAGCAAATCGCGGATGATCCGGTGTTGAAAAACGCCTTGGCATTGCAGATTCGAGACCATGTGCGCATCTCTCATCTGGGAGCCTCGGACACGAAAGCCGGGGGAGGTAAATTTGATGAACAAGCGGTTTGCGCCGGCCACCGTTTCGCCTTCGAGCTAGAGTTGGTCGCGGCACCGGAGGACAAGGATTGGGACATCGTGCTGGAGTGCTTGCATTCCGAAGCCCTTCGGCTGGGGGGCAAGTCGCGGCGCGGATATGGCGCGTTCAAGGTCATCAAGCTGGCCCAGCGGAGTTTCAATTTAGACGATGCGGGAGATTTTGCCGATTATGCGAACCATCCCGCCCGGCTTTCGGACTCTGGCCACAAATTGGCTGTCCAAAACCCCTTGCGGTCCCCCATGCCCTTGAAAAACACGGTCTCCATCACCCTGCGCCTTAAACCGCGTGGCTATTGGATGTTTGGGGGCGGGGACGATCTTCCCGAGGAAGGGAGGAGGGCCGCCGAAATGGTGCCGGTGCGCGGCAAGCGGATTCAATGGACGAAGGATGCCCTGGGGCGCGAATCTGGCGCGGTGGAAGAGGGATTCATTCTTCCCGGCACCGGTTTCAAAGGGCCGCTCGCCCATCGGGTGGCTTTCCACTACAACCGGCTCAACTCCCAGTTCGCCGACCAACTTATCCGGAACTGCAAAAATGACGCGAACGGCCATCAGACCGCGGAGGATGAATTTGCCAAATATACGGGCATAAAAAATGAGGCGGTGAGGGAGTTGTTCGGATATGTGGAACCAGACACGCGGTCCGATAGTTCAAACGCAAACGCGGCGCGCGGGCAGGTTTTATTGGACGATGTGTTTTGGCCCGTTCCCGGCTCGCGGCAACAGTTCGTAAACCACGTAAGCATTGATCGATTTACCGGGGGCGCCGTGGATCAGCATTTGTTCAGCGAGCGCCCCTTGTGGCAAGGCGAATTTCTCGAATTGAAACTGACCCTTTTAAAGGCTGACCAGAAGGAGCCAAAAACTCGCCAAGCCCTGAAAGCCGCGCTGGATGATCTCGCCTGCGGGCGGCTCGCCCTGGGAGCGGGCGCCGGGCGCGGGAACGGCTTTTTCGAGTCAGCCGCTATCGTGTGCTCCGCTGGTGACGAGTGGTTCAACCTATCCCCCCAAACCTGATTCCAACCATGGCCACGGATATTGATATCATCAAGGCGGTATTTGAAAGCATCACGAAAGCATTTGCTAACGATCTTAACAGCATCAATGAACTAGCCCTTCGGCAAGGTTCCATCAAGGCCTTAGAACCCGCAAACAAACAACCCATGCCTGACGCCAGAGAGGCGCTCGCCGTTTTTAGCCGGATGGAGGGCCCTGGCTGGCTTCAAGATGCGGGAGAACCGGTAATTTTCCAGGGAGACGCCGAACAATTCAAGGCGTGGCTGGCCCGGTTGCCCCGGGAAAGCGTCTGGCCCGTCGCTGGGGAACGCGTGAGCGCCGATGGCCAACGCAGCTTGCACTTGCGAAGAACACCAGACGGATGGCGCGTTACGGAATTGGAAACTGACGGGTCGGGCGAGGGCATCGTGCTCACGCATCGCCTGTTAACCGTGAACCTCCAGCAGCGCTTGGTTTACGAGGTAGCCTACACCTTGGAAAACATTGGAGACCACCAAGACATTGGAGACCACCAAGAATATCGGCCCACCGCGAGCCGCTTTCTTGGATTTGAAGCTATTAACAAGGAAAACTCGGCAGAAACCTTAACCCCGTAAGTCCATGCCCACGCTTCCCATTCCCTCGCCCTACAACTTCGTGCCCCTGAGCCCTCTGGTGTATTGCCCGGATTGGGCTCCCCAGGTGTCGCAAGACGTGCCCTTTTCGGACGGCATCTCCGGCTGGTTTGATATTGAGGTAGAAGCGATGACGCCGGTATTTATTCGCCATGGAGAGAAGCCTGCTGGTTGGAATGAGGATAATCCAAGTGAAGTGTCACGCTTGCGTGAACACTGGCTAAACGGTGATTCCAGTAGCAACCGCTGGCCAGAGGATGACTGGCTTGAGTTTTTCAAACTGCCAGATGGAGGTTTTGCGATTCCAGGCAGTTCCCTCAAAGGCGCTTTGCGGGAGATCCTGGAAATCGCCAGTTTTGGGAAATTCCAGACAACGAACGGAAGGCGTTTGCTCCTCAAAGGCAATCCGAAAAAGGGTACTTGGGACATTCAACAGAAGACCATTCAAGAGCGCAGTCAGATTTCAAAACTCTTTGAATCATCTTGGGACTTGGCCGAAACCATTTTCGGACACGTTTCCGATATTTCTTGTCGCGGTAGGATATTCTTCGAATCGCTTCGGTGCGCCAACCCGCCATCGACCTCATGCCCTCTTGTCTGGCCGGTGCTTCAAACGCCAAAAGGCAAGTTTGCCCCAAATTATGGAGAGCAACCCTCAGCCGGTGGCGATACCGGCTGGACTCCGTCCATAATCCCATGGAAATCCGGCGACGCCCGCTTGCGCGGCTGGAAACTTTATCCCCGGCGCCCCACCATCAGCCCTTGCCCTGAACCGCCACCAGATAAAAACGGAAACATTCGATGGGATTTGGCCAGCCCAATGAAACCCCTGCCAGCTAAGACTCGATTCCAAGGACGGGTTAATATTCACAACCTACGCCCTTTCGAGTTGGGGGCTTTGCTCTGGATTCTTGCTCTTGGAGAAGCACCCGACTCCGCGGCTAAAGACCGGCACTACTGGCTTGCCCTGGGGGCGGCTAAACCATTTGGATACGGCTCCATTGTCATTCGTGTTATGGGAGCATCTTTGGTGAGTTGGCAAACGAATCGAATCATCGATTATACGGAATGCAAAAACGGATTCGTTTCTCGCATGAACGAATTTCATAAAGGAGGTGCCTGGCTCGAATCCCCGCAGATACGCGCATTGCAGGCCCTTTCAAACCCAAACAACGTTTGGAAAATGGATTTGAAATATCCCACCTTTAAAGAATTCCAGGATTACACCAAAGACAATAACCATGCCCTGCTGCCAACCGTGTCCTATCAATTCGTTCCTGATGGAAAAAAGGAGGAAATTAGCCCGCCAAAGCCGCCGCCCCCTCCGCTACCCAACATTATCGGCCAACAGCATCGCGTTTCGTTTTTGCGGGCAGGCAGGAATCAAAAGTATGGGCGGGAGCTTTTTTTTAGCCTAAAACTTGCGCCAACGGGTTCCAAATCTATAAAATATGAGGGAATTCTGAGGAATCCCCACTCTCCGGCGCTTGCGGGCAATCTTGTTCCCGGACATTCGGTCTTATTATGGGTCATCGGCATTGAAAGCGGCTCGCACTATCTTTTATCTGAAACCGCAAGCGAATCATCTACTGACCCCTAGCCATGCCTTCCTCCACCACCGCACTTCACGATTCCATTCGGCCCGTGTGTTTTCGGGGTGCGTTTCCTTGGCGACGATTTTCCACCACCGTAGGGGGCGCTTGCCAGCACGTCCAGACCCAAGACCTCAATTCCAAAGGCGAGGCCGAGCCTTATATCTATGATTTCCGATGGGACCCATCCTTGAAACTAGACTGACATTTATGCCCCAAACATATTATATCCTCCGCCACGTATCCCGCACCCGCTGGCTATTTGTTTTGGCTTTTTTGGCCGCAGCCATAATCGCCATGCTCTGGCTCAAGCCTTTTTCCCCCAATTTCAATGCGCAATATTGGGATCAGTTTAGCACCATTGTAAATATTGGAACCTTGGTTGCCGCTTGTGTCATTGCCTGGGTGCAATTAAAGCAGGAGTGGATGGACTCCCTTCCCAAACGGCTCACCTTGCTGTGCGCACACAATGGCTATCTTGTCCTCATTTGCCGCGAAGCCTACCTTGCCGGCAAGGACGATATCCGGGCTTGGGGCCAGCAGATCGGCCAGCAGATGAACGAGGGCAAGCGCCTGGCCTTAAACGACCCTTTCATCAAACAGAGGGAATTCCCTATATCTTGGGATCAGGCTCGCGGCACCCACTACAAGCCGTATGCCATCCTAATCCAGCTGGATGCGATCCCCGAGACGGCTAAGGCCCACTCCGGCACCAACCCGTGTGTATGCTGGGCGCAAAACATCCAAGGGAAGTTCGTGAAAACCACCTTGCACGAGGTGCGGGAAGCTCAAGTCTGGCCATCCCGGCCAGAAGCCAGACTCTGCCTCCCCGATATTTCATGAGCCCCATTGGCTAAAAACGATGATTGCCCCGTGCTAATACCAACCATGGCCCACAGCGCCCAATACATAGCCGTGTACGATCTCGCCGATGGCGAACGTGAGCGCGCGGCCCGCGTGCTCGAAGGCTATGGCATCCGGGTGCAAAAAAGCGTGTTTGAATTGCGCCTCACCAAGGGGCAAAGAGAACGGTTGCTGCAATCTTTGGATGATCTGCAATTGAAGAGCGGTTCGGTGCTGTTGTACCGGCGCGATGCCACCGGAAAACGTTACGAAATAGGCACCAAGCCGCCTGGAAGGCTGGAGGAAAACTCCCATTGCTGGATTCTCGGGCGCAGCCCTCCCGACCCAAAACCAACCCCGATTTCCAAAACCCCTGAAATTTTTAACCCAATATTGAACTCAACCCAGGAGGTTTCCGAAAACGGCCAAAATGACCATTGATTATCAACCCCTTGCAAGGGGCACTGTCAAACGACTATGAGTAGTCGGCTACTCGTTGTGACTCTTTACCTTCCAGGAATCCTAACCTTAAGTCAAACGACTATGAGTAGTCGGCTACTCGTTGTGACCCCGTTGTAAATACGGTCGTAACACGTGTGTGGCTCACCCCCATGAGTGGCCGCCCCTCGATCCAAACCTCACCGCCACAAACCAAGGTGTCGGCAGGGTTGAAACACCGGTTTGGCCAGTCTAATAATTAGCTAAAAAACGAATCCGCACTCCCCGCACACCCCAACCATCCATCCCGCCATGTTTGCGCCTCTTTACGCGCTTCGGTGGCGTGAGTTGCATCTCACGCTGCGCAACACCCGGAACACCTTCGCCCGGCAACACCCGCTAGCCGTGATCGAGGCGGTCTTGCGCGGCGCCTGGCCGGCGCTGCCGCCAGAACAAGGGTGGTTTTTCCGGCCGAGGCAACCCACGGGATCGCGAGTGCGCCTGGGCCATGAATGGGCGGTGGCGGCCGTGTTTCCCGGAAAAAGCCCGGCGGAGGTGGACGCATTGGCTGGCCAGCTCCAGGCGTATCTGGCGGACCCGAGACACCATTTTGCCCGGAGCCAGCTGAAACCCGTGGTGGAACGTTCGCTGGCGCAGATCGAAGCCGAAACCCGGGCGCTGGACGAAGCGGCGCGCACGGAGTTGTGCCTGGATTTTATCTCGCCGCTGGCCTTCACTCCGGCGGAACCCTCGCGCCGCTGGCTGCTGCGCTTGCCCGATCTATTCGCCGGGCTGGCCGCGCGCGTGGAGTTCCTGTGGGGCGTGCGCCTGCCGGTGGCGGAAGCGCCGCTGGAGGGTTTGGAATTGCTGCCTAGTTGCTGGGATTATGTGGAGCACGGGCGGCCCAGCAAAAGTAAGGGCGGCACGCAGTATCTTAACGGCTGCGTGGGTCCGCTGTATCTCAAGGGCGATTCGCGTTTCTGGCTGCCCCTATTGCGGCTGGGCTCCGCCCTTAATGTAAGCGCGCCCGGGGGCGGACGGGGCCGACGGCAAACCTTCGGCTGCGGCGCTTATCGTTTGGATGACCGACGCCCTTATTTCACCGCCGCCTTGAAAAACCCCGAGTTATGGCGCAACGCCCTGGAAGAACTGGCGGCGGAGCATAGCGAGCCGGACCCCGTGCTTCACCCGCTCGATCGCGAAGCCTTGATTCACGAACTGATGCGCGAGGTGGAGTCGGGGCAATGGCAGCCGCAACCGGCCCGGGTGTTTGCGCTGAATAAAAAGGGCTCCACACCCGGCGAAGTAAAAACGCGCCAGGTGGCGTTGTTCCCCGCGCGCGACCGCCTCGTGCATCGGGTCCTGACCCGCCTGCTAACCCCGGCCTGGGACCGGCTGTTTGAAGCTTGCTCCCAGGGATTCCGCCCCGGGCGCTCCGTGGCCACCGCGAAACAGAGCGTGCTGAAACACCTGCGTGCCGGTTGCCAATGGGCGCTCGAAGCCGACGCGGCCGAGTTTTTCGACACCGTCGATTGGGGGTTGCTGGACATCCAGCTTAGCCGGGCTTTGCCCGTGGCTGACGCCGGGGTTGCGGAACTGATTCGGCGCATCGCCCGCACGGCACTGGTGATGCAAGGGCAGCCCGTGGCGCGCGAGCGCGGCCTGCCCCAAGGCTGCGCGCTTTCCCCCTTGCTCGCCAATCTGTATTTGGACCCCTTTGACGAGGCCGCAGTCCGCGCCGGCTTGCGCTTGGTCCGCTACGCCGATGACTTCCTGGTGATGTGCCAAGACCCCGCCGAAGCGAAGGCGGCGCAAATCACGGTTCAACGGCTGCTAGCCGAGCGGAAGCTCGAATTGCAGCCGGACAAGCTGGCCATCACTTCGGTGGCGGGCGGTTTCGAATTTCTCGGCCTGCGTTTCGCGCCGGAACTCGAAGCCGAGTTTGTGGAAAAGAGCCTCTTGCGCCGCCCGGCGTATGTCCTGGCGGATTATTCCTATATCGGCGCGGAGGCCGAAACCCTGGTCTGCCGCGCCAAAGGCGAGCCGCTTTCGCAATTGCCGCTGCGGCGCTTGGGGGAATTGATCGTTTACGGCACCCATGCCATCTCCACCGAATTGCTCGCGCGCTGCGCGCGCCAGAACATCCCCGTGAGCTTTTGCGGCGCGGCGGGCCACCCCGTGGCCTCGCTGCATCCGGATAACCGCGAGCATTATGACTTGCTGGGGCGGCATTACGCGCGGCGCCACCGGATGAGCGAGGCGGAAGTGGCGCGGCTGGCGGCGAGCCTGGTGGCGGCCAAGCTGGCCAATTACGAGGGGTGGTTTCGCCAAACCGCCCAGGGCCGCGGCGTGGCCGAAGGTTTCCAGGAAATTATGGGGAAAATCGGGGCGGCCGCGAGCGTGGCTGAACTCCTGGGCTGGGAAGGCGGCGGGGCCAAAACCGCCTTTCGCTTCATCAACCAACAGGTGCGCAACCCGGATTTCGCGAGCGGCGAGCGGTTGCCGCGCGCCAAGCAGGATCGCTGGAACAGCCTGCTGGATTTCCTCTACACGCGCGTTTTCGCCCGGCTGAACGCGCTCTTGCGCGCGCGCGGCCTCAACCCTTATCTCGGCTTTCTGCACAGCCCGCTGGACGCCTACGAATCCCTGGTGGCCGATCTGCAAGAGCCGTTCCGCGCCCGTTGCGACCGCTGGGCGCTGCGGTTGGTGAACCTGGGCACCGTCACCGCGAACGACTTTGCCCCGCACCCCCGGGGGGGCATCCGCTTAACCGGCGAAGCGGTCGCCCGCTTGTTGGAGCTATGGGAGCGCGAGCTGGACCGGGAATTCGCGGGCGAAAGCGGCACCTGGAGGGATTTGCTCTACGCGCAAGTCTGCGCCGTGGAAGAATGGGCGCGCGGCGCCGAACCCCTGCGCTTCTACCGCGCCGCCCGGCTGGCCAAAGCCGGTCAAACCGATCCGGCCAACCCGGGTTGAAATGGCGGCCACGCGGCGCGAGTGTTTCTTGGCATAGACGCTGGGAGGGCAAAGCGGCAAAGCCTTTGCCAAGGTTGCGGAAAGGACCGTGCCCGACCCAAAACCAACCCCGTTTTCGGAAACCTCCCCGGTTTTCTCCTCAAAAACCGTCAAAACGAGGGAGGTTTCCGAAAAGGGCCAAATTGACAACTGAATATCAATCCTTTACAAGGGGTGCAGTCAAACGACTATGAGTAGTCGGCTACTCGTTGTGACTTACAAATGCTATAAAAGCTTCCGCTATTCTTAGTCAAACGACTATGAGTAGTCGGCTACTCGTTGTGACCTTACCTGGCTGGAATACAAGAACGTTTCGAGTCAAACGACTATGAGTAGTCGGCTACTCGTTGTGACACTGCTCGCTGTACCACTCGATGTCGTAGAGTCAAACGACTATGAGTAGTCGGCTACTCGTTGTGACCCCAGGATAACAGCCCAGTTCTGCTCCACATTGAGTCAAACGACTATGAGTAGTCGGCTACTCGTTGTGACTTCAAGGCCGAGATTCTCGCTCGGCGGCTGTTGGGTCAAACGACTATGAGTAGTCGGCTACTCGTTGTGACTGTGAGCGGTTTTTGGGGGGCCGAAATGCCAAGCCAAAGCGGCTCTGGTTTGTTTGCGGGAGGGACAAATGCAAAGCCAATCCCTGGAGCATCCCCGGCCGTGGATTTCTGGTTGGCCATCTTCTCGACCCAAAACCAACCCCGTTTTCGGAAACCTCCCTGCGCCTTACGCGCGGCGCCACCAAATGAGTGAGGTGGATGTGGTTTGAATGGTTGTGAGTTTGGTCGAACTGGCGGCCTACAAGAAGTTCCGCAAACTCACCGATCGATGGATCGGTCAGGCCCGGCGTGAGCAGCGAAAAAAGCGTCCGCATTTTGCCCAACGATTCTCCACCCCCGTCCGACCCCGCTCCCAAGCCCGACCGCATGGAACCTAAGAAGCGCCCCGGCCATGGACGAAACGGGTCCAAAGACTATCCGGGAGCCAGCGTGGTCGCGGTGACTCACCCTCAGCTTCATGCGGGAGACGCCTGCCCGTCCTGCAAAGACGGCCACCTTCATTTGCTTAAAGAGTCGGCCAAGGTCATCCATATCCTCGCCCAGCCGATCTTTCCGGCGACCCTTTTCAACCTGGAGCGTAACCGTTTAGCCGTCCACGTATAGGCACCCAGTCAGGATTCCGGCAAAATGGGGGCATGATATCTGTTCGCCCCATGCATAAGCGTGTAGTTTGCGAAGGAATATTTGCGTCATCCTGTTCCCTGTCCACACCACAATTGATTGGCGCAATACTGTTCGAGACGCGGGCGGCGTTAAGCGGGCTACTCATGCATCGAAACAATCGAGGTCCAACACAAGCAACAATATTCGCCTAACTTGCGAGCTCTCTTTGCACGTTTTTCCCGCTCCTCTACGTAACTATCGCGACGATTGGCGAGTTTTTTAAGGTCGGTTCGGCGGACGGCAACGCGCAAAAAGCCAAACCGAATTCAGCCCCATTATTGAGAAGTAAAAATCATGCGTGCCCACACGGTTCTTCGACAGGCATGCCAATCCTTTTGCCGCGAAGTGCGAAGACGCAAAACGCCCCGTAAAAGGGGCGTTTTTTGTTCGGTAAAGACCTGGAATGCGCGGCTGGAAAGCTATTTTACAGCCCGGTAGAACCGGCAAGCATTGGTGGCGCCCGCGTTGTCTTCGAGCAGCAGGCCGTCCTGGTAATTGGTGATCTCAATCAAGGGTTGCCAGTTCTTAAGGTCGGCGGACCATTCAATCCGGAATGGCACATTGGTGGAATTCATTTGCAGCGGGCATTGGAAGCCGCCGCCGGATGAAAATCTCGCCCCATTGGCCGTGAAAACCGGCGTGGCGGGTTCGAAACGAAAACTATCGAGAACAATAATGGTGCCGGGAACGCAATAGGCCTGCCACGTCACTGTTTGCCAGCCATCCGCGATTTCGATTTCATAGGGTTGAAGGCTAGCGCCATTCCAAGTGGCCATGGCTCCATTGCTAGTCGTAACAGTGGCCCCGCCTTGGCCATAGAAAACCAGCCGGCCTGGGCCGCGCAAGCGGGTTTGAAGGAAGGAGTAGGGGTTTACGGATAGTGCGGGCGCCGACAAGGTCAGGCTTTGGATGCCAGCCATGCCATCATGGGTTATGTTAGTCTGATATTTCCACGCATTGCTTATGCCGGAAGCCTGCCAGCCACCCGGAGTGCTGTACGTAAACCACGAGGAAAACTCCAATTCCGGGCAGTTTAACGCCTGCCCAATTGTCATTACCGCCAGCGTGGCCACCGCGCTGGTAACCTGAATGCCGCCACCGGAAACGACGGTGGAGTAGCCCCCCGCGTCGGTGGTTTGCGCATTGCTAATGGTTAAAAACGGGTTAGTCGCTTGGAGCATTGGGGAATTATCGCGCAGCCATTGGTACTGCAATGAATCTCCAGCCGCCGCAATCGATAAAACGGCGGTTTGGCCAGCCAAAACGGTCAAATCCGCGGGCGGGTTCACGATCGTCGGAGGCGTGTTGGAGGGGCTGTCCCCAACCAAACGCGCCAAGTACGGTTGGGCAACTCCATTCGCGGTGGAGAAAGTGCCTCCCACCAGAAACTGGCCATCCGGTTGAAGCGCCATCGCCCGCGCCGGCTGGTCAAACCCAGCGGCGCCGTCGAACTCGTAGTCAATGTCGCCCGCCGCCGTCAAACGGACAAGATGATTGCGGGATTGGCCCGCCACGCTGGAAAAATCCCCGCTCACCAGGATTTTCCCGTTAGCAAGCGCGCGCACAAGAGTCAGGGTGTTGCCAGTTTGCGGATCGGAGATTGGAAAATCAGGGGCGAATTCGGCTTCGCGCACTCCGTCCGCGCTTAACTTGACCAGCCGTTTCCGCCAGGTTTCAAACACGGCATACGAGCTGCCCGCAAGCATCTGGCCATCCGCTTGAACATCCAGGCAACCAATGGCGGGGATGGGGCCACCCAGATCTGGTTGAGCGCGATCGGATGGTCATGCTTGCTATCCGTGGTTTGGACCCGGTAGCGTTTCTTCTGGCGGCCACAGAGCCTCGCCTGCCTTCAGGAGGCGGCTGACCGGCGGCGCCCGTGGCGGGCGCCCTGCTTGCGCAGTTCCCGCACCCAGCGCGGGCTGCCCTAAGTTTGCCGGCTTTGCCGGTGAGTTCCTCGATCTGCCGGGCCAGCGCTTGGTTTTCCAAGGCGC
>DBTJ01000114.1:7924-12538 GCA_002306985.1 Verrucomicrobia bacterium UBA1319 | reverse complement strand
CGCGGTCGAAAGAAGTCTGGCTGGACCGGGCGCTTTGGGTGCTGGTGGGCAACCTCTTTTTCCTCTGGATTTCACTGTTCGGCAATGTCGCGGGTGAAACAGTGAGCACGTTTCTCCTAGCGCAAGGCGCAAGCCCGTGGAAGGTGGGAAGCTGCTTGCTGGCCATTCCCCTGTTATTTCAGATCGGCATCGTTTTAGCCTGCTGGCGCTGGCTCACCGGGCCGGCTTCCCCCGGCAACCGCTGGCTCCAGCGATGCCTGCGTTGGCCGCTGCTATGCATCATTGCCTTAGCCGCCCTGTATGTTTGCCATCCTTTCTTAATGGCGTACGTGATAAAATTCGCGCTCACGGTGGCTTGCGCGCTCTTGAATTTTTCTCCGGGCCAAGCGATGGCGAACTTTGGGAACTTGTATGACAGCCCCATTGCGCCGTGGCGCACGGCGCGCTTTTTCCTCCAGTCCGCGCTTCAGTGGTTTGCCTTGTATTACTTGCTGCGGAATTGCCTCCGGCTAGCGGTGGACTCCCAGCCAGCGGGCGCCTCGAGCCCGGCTTCGGCGAACGAATCCAGCCAGTCCGCCGCGCCATTGGCCCCCCGTTGCCCCACGGTCCTCGAATGCCGCCGTGACCTCTGGTGCGAGCGGGGAGCCTGGATGATGGCGAGCGCTCCGATAAAAATTTTTCTGCTCGCGCCATTGACCCGAGGCATTGAGTACTTGTGTTCATCGCTCTTTTCCCATCGTATTCTTCCGCTCGACTTATACGTTTGGCTAACCCTCGCGCTTCAGGCCTGGGTGTTGTTTTTCGTTGGTCGCTACCTTTGGCGGAAAGCCAATAGCGACGATCCGCTTTGGCTGCGCGCGGGTCGAACCTTACTCCGGTGGCCCGCCGCCAGCACCCTCACTCTGTTTGCTCTCACGCTCGCGTCCCAGGCGCTCTTCGCCTGGGGTTTCAACTCCCTGCCGATCGCATTCCCCGCAAGGCATCCCACCTCTACGCAGTTGCTGGTTGGATTATATGGCGGCCAAATAATCCACGTGGGCATCCCGATCGTTTTGATTGTCTGGCTGGCCTGCCGCCGATTTCGATTGCCCTTTGGTTGGCCCGGCAAACGTCCGCATTGAAACGCGCCCAACGGCGCGTCCCCGCTCGCGCACCACGCGCGCCGGCCGGGCATGCCCACCATCACGGCACCGTCGCGCTTGCTCGCCAACGCGTGGATTTCGAGCGTTTCGGGTTCCGTCCCTCCAGATGCTAAATTCTTAGCATTTTAAAGTTGACCCCGGTCCCGGATATGCTAATTATTTAGCACATGAAAGGCAACGAGTCTCAATACAGCCGCCGGGAACGGCAAATCATGGATGTCCTCCATGCCCGCGCCCGCGCCACGGCCGCCGAAGTTCAAGCCGCCCTACCCGACGCCCCCAGCTATTCCGCCATCCGCGCTTTGCTGCGGATTTTGGAGGCAAAGGGCCACGTGAAACATCGCGAGGAGGCGGGCCGCTATGTTTATCTACCATGCGCCTCGCGCGAATCCGCCAGCCGCTCCGCGCTTCAACGCGTCGTGGCCACCTTCTTTCAAGGCTCCGTCAAGGACGCCATGGCGGCGCTGCTCGAAAGCGGCGACGCCAAACTTTCGGCCGCGGAAGCGGATCAATTACAAACCCTCATTCAAAAAGCTAAACAGGAAGGTCGTTGATTTATGACACCTCATTTCGAATGGTTTTTCCATCTCAGTCCAGCCCTGGCCGCCACGTGGCTGGATGTGACGCTCAAAGGCACGATCGTGCTGGCAGCCGCCGGGGCGCTCTGCCTGGGTTGGCGCCGCGCCTCCGCTTCGGCGCGCCACCTGGCCTGGTTCCTTGCCGTGGTCAGCTTGCTGATTTTACCCGTTTTTTCCTCCTGGCTCCCCTCGTGGCAAAGGCCGCTGTGGACGGTTTCGGGCGACCTTAATGCCGGCAACGAATTTGCGATTTCATTGCGCCTCGCCCCCGCGAACAAATCAGCGGCCAGTCCCGCCGCCGAATCGACCGCTCCCTCAGTCCCAAACACCCCCCTAGCGACGGCTCCTTCCCCCGCCACGGTCGCAAAACTACCCTTTAGCCAAGGCTGGCTAGGGCTGCTCATCGGGATATGGGTGGCGGGAGCGCTAACTTTGGCCGGGCGCCTGACCTTAAGTCGGCGCCAGCGCTGGAATCTGCGCCAGAGCGCGTCCATAGTGAACGACCCAGCGTGGACCGAACTATTGAACCGGCTGCGCCAAGAGTTGGGCATCCGGCGGCGGGTAACCTTATTACGATCGGAAGCCAGCCTCATGCCCGCCACCTGGGGCACTGGGCGGCCGGTGGTGATGCTGCCGCGGGAAGCGGACGCCTGGCCCGCGGAACGGCGGCGCGTGGTGCTTTGGCACGAATTGGCGCACGTGAAACGGCGGGATTGCCTGACCCAAACCCTCACGCAAATCATCTGCGCGCTCCATTGGCTGAATCCGCTGGTGTGGGTGGCGGCGCGCCAAATGCGATTGGAACGGGAGCGCGCGTGCGACGACCTGGTGCTGGCGGGAGGCGTCCGTCCCTCGGCCTATTCCGAGCACTTGCTCGAGATCGCGCGCTCGTTTCAAGCCCTCCCGACAGGCGCCGCCATCGCCATGGCCCGCTCCTCGCAAGTGGGCGGCCGCGTCCGGGCCATCATCGATGCCCGCCGCAATCACCGTGGCCTCACCCCCGTGGCGGCCCTTGGCATGGCGATCCTGATGCTCGGCTTTGCGGCGGCGGTGGCGGCCAACAAAGCCAATGGCGCGGCTTTGGACAAAAACGATCCCCAACGCTTCCCGGCGCCGCTAAAGCCATTCTTCGCGACCAAGGAAAAGCAAGCGCGCGCCATCGCCAAACAGCTCGATTTGGAAATCGCTCCGGAAATCTGGGAATATTACCGGGCGGCCGCGCAAGCCGATTGGCGGCGCGTGAACACCCTTTACCAAACCGTGCTGCGCAAGCGCGCGGGACAATATGCGGGTTCCACTTCCGACCCCACGGTGGCGAACCCCGTGTTTCAAACCATCATCGAGACCGGCTGCGCCTACGAGGCGTTTTCCGAGGGCAACCAAATCTTCCTCGAGCCGCTGGCTAAGGACATCGTGGCTTCCATCCCCCGCGGGAGCCTTTACTTTGGCGGCACGGACCCCGGCCGGGCGCTCATCACCGCCTACAGCAAATCCCACGAAACAGGCGATCCCTTCTTCGTCTTGACGCAAAACGCCTTGGCGGACGGTAATTATTTGCGGTATTTGCGAAGCTTCTACGATACCCGCCTCCACCTCCCCTCCGAGGCGGATTCGGCGCGCTGCTGCCAAAACTACCTGCGGGAGGCGCAAATACGGGCGCGGCATGACACCCAATTCCCGGACGAACCCAAGCAGTTGAAACCGGGTGAAAACGTCACTGAGAATGCCGGCCGGGTTTCCATCGGCGGCCAGGAATCGGTGATGGCCATCAACGGGCTGCTCGTCCAATCCATCATCGAACAAAACCCCGGCCGCGACGTTTACCTCGAAGAAAGCCTCCCGATCGATTGGATGTACTCGCACCTTCAGCCGCACGGCTTGATCATGAAATTGAATTCCGAGCCCCTGGCCGAAATGACGGCGGCCATCGCCCAACGAGATCATGCTTTTTGGGCCAAACGCCTACAGCCGTTGCTCGGCGCATGGTTTAAAGCCAACCCGTCTCTCGCGCAGGTCGCCACCTATGTGGAAGACGTTTACCTGGATCACGACGCGAAGGATTACCACAGCGATCCGCAATTCATCGCGGACGACTACACGCGCAAAACCTACGCCAAGCTCCGCACCGCCATCGCGGGCGTCTACGCCTGGCGCGCCGAGCATGCCACCCAGGAAGCGGAAAAAGCGCGCGCGATTCAGGAGGCGGATTTCGCCTTCCGCCAAGCTTGGGCTACTTGCCCTTACTCACCGGAAACCGGCCTGCGCTACGTAAACTTCCTGATGCGGCAAAACCGGCAAGCCGACGCCCGACTGCTGGTGGCAACGGCCCTCCAAGCCCAAGCGGCCAACGGAAGCGCCGACCCCGCCTTTAAAGCGATCGCCAACCAATTGAAAGCCACCTCGAAATAGCTCACCGAGCGACCCATCCCCCGCACCGCCAAGGCTCCAGCCGACCGCTTGAGCCTTGGCCTTTTTTTCAACCTCAGGCGGACTCTCGCCATCGGCCAAACCGGGAAAAAATCCGCTTCAAATAGACCCGCGATTTCCCCCCAGCACGCCAACCTTGAGGTGGGGAGCCATCCCACTCCCTTGGTCGAAACGATTAGGAACGGATTGGCCGGGAGATCGGCGGCGCAACGCCGACAGGCCACGGGAATTGCCGGTCGTTGTTGGAACTTCGAAAAAAGCGCCCCCTGGCCCCCGTTCCGATATCCGCCCGCTAATCGTCACCATATTGTCACTTATTCGCAATCTGTTCGTAACATAGGTGTCGCTATGATGGCGCTGTAACAAATTGCGGAGACCGTATTCGGCCGGGCCACTCCGGGAACGGAGTTCCTCGGAACAACAAAAACGATTAGGGAAGCGGGAACCTTTAGGGAACCACAAGCCGA
>DBTJ01000114.1:2289-7683 GCA_002306985.1 Verrucomicrobia bacterium UBA1319 | reverse complement strand
AACCTTTAGGGAACCACAAGCCGATGGCGTATTGTTTCGAACCCTTGGTTGGCCAGTCGATGATGGTGTATATTCATCACCAGGGTTTCTCACTGCAAATGCATTCACCGTCAGGCTGTGGACACGAAGCGTTCGCCAAGCTTGTTCAGAAGAATGAATTGCGAAGCCTTTGGGGAGCATAATCGTGTGAACAAACAACATTTCGAGGACAGCTTGCAACGCGATATCGATCGTTTACGCCAACAGATTCTGCACATGGGTGAATTGACGGAAAAAGCTCTGCGCCAATGTGTCACCGCTCTGGTTGATAAAAACCGCGAACTCGCCTATGCGATCATCCTTCGCGACCAATATATCGACGAGTGCGAAAAGGAGATCGACCGTCTTTGCTTGGAATTTTTAGTCCGTCAACAACCGGTGGCCACCCCGCTCCGGTTCGCTTACAGCGCCATTAAGATCAACCTCGAACTGGAACGCGTGGGCGACTACGCCGAAAGCATCGCCCGGCAAACCGTAAAATTGAGCGGCCTGAGCGTCCCCCTACCCGTGGACCGAATTCAAGAAATGGCGAATCTGAGCATTCCCATGGTGCGGGACGCGGTCCTGGCTTTCGCGAATGAAGACAGCGAATTGGCCCGCAAGACCATTGAGACCGAACAGGCGGTCGACCTATTGAAAAGCCGGTTAAATCAAGATTTGGTGCAAATGTTCCGGCAGAACGCCATTCCGCTGGAAGCCTTGAATCCGCTCATCATGGTGGTGCGCCGCCTGGAACGAGTCTCGGATCAAGCCCGCAATATTTGCATGGAGACCCTATACGCCTGCACGGGAGACTATGCCAAGCACCTAGGCACCGGCATATTTCGGCTATTATTCGTCGACGACCACAATTCTTGCCGGAGCCTCATGGCGGAAGTCATCGCCAACGCGTTGCGGCAACCGGAATTCGTTTTCGCCAGCGCCGGCTTGCAGCCGCGCCTCGTGGATTCGCGCACGGCCGCCTTCCTGAAGTCCAAGGGCTTTGAAGTCGCCAAAACCGTGCCCAAATCGCTCCCGCAAATTCCCAATTTGAATCACTACAAAGTGATTATTGCCCTATCGAAAGACGTGGAGAAAGCCTTCCCCAAGGGACCGCAAAAAGTCGTGCTGCTCGATTGGAATGTGGCGGACCCGTCGGCAGTGACCGGCACGGAAGATGAGATCCAGGCGGCTTATGAAAAAACCTATGAGTACCTCCGGGTCCACCTCCATGATTTAGTGAAGGCGATTACGGATAACCCATCGGAATGAACTCATTTATGTCACGAAATCTGTTATTAACCGTGCTGACTGCCGTGGCGGCGAGCGCGCTTTTTCAAACCGGCTGCGGGGGAAAGAAGGCGGATGCCGTCGCCGCTAAAACCGTCATTCAGAACATTGGCTCGGACACCATGGTGAATCTCGCCCAAGCTTGGGCGGAGGAATATGCCAAGGTGGAACCGGCCGTCTCCATCGAAGTATCCGGCGGCGGCTCGGGCATTGGCATCGCGGCCTTGATCAACAAAACCGCGGACATCGCCAACGCCAGCCGACAACTCGAGGCGGAAGAGATCGAAAAAGCCAAAAAAGTCGGCGAAGATCCAAAGGAATTCATGGTCGGTTACGACGCCGTCTCGATCTTCGTCCACAAGAGTAATCCGCTGAATGAAATCAGCATGGAGGAACTGGGCGAAATCTACAAGGAAGGCGGCAACCTTTCGCGGTGGTCGGAACTAGGCGTCACCATTCCGGGGGCGGATGGCAAGATAATCCGGGTCAGCCGGCAAAACAACTCGGGCACCTACCATTATTTTCGCGAAGCGGTGGTGGGCAAGAAAAACGACTTTCGCGCCGGTTCGCTGGACATGAACGGCTCCAAAGACGTGGTGGAATTAATTTCCAAAACCCCGGGAGCCATCGGCTATAGCGGCATGGGCTACGCCACGCCCGAGGTCAAGGTGTTGAAAGTCTCCAAGAAAAAGGGCGACCCGGCGTTCGCTCCCAGCATCGCCACCACCCTGAACAAAAGCTATCCGATTGCCCGCCCCATGTACATGTACACCCCGGGCGAACCCGCTCCTCAGGTTAAGAAATACCTGGACTGGGTCCACTCCGACGCGGGCCAGAAAATCGTGGAAACCACGGGGTACGTGCCGCTACCGAAGCAATAGACCGAATCGAAGACTGCGTGGAAAGCGGCCCAGAGAAAGCCGTTGGCCGCAAGCTCACGGCAGCGCATTACCCAAATGGATAGCAAGCAAACAGCGAACTCCTCGGTGCTTTGGCGGCGGCGCTGGCGGCGAATCAGCGAGCCGGTCATCGAAGGCGTCATCCGATTGTGCGGCATCAGCGCCATCGTGTTTGTGTTCGGAATTTTCTTTTTCGTCTTCCGCGAAGGGGCGGGGTATTTATTCAAGGGGCTGGATATCCCGAAATTCCTCTTCACCACCGAATGGGTGCCCACCTCGCAAAGCAATGTGCGCTACGGCGTGCTCGCGTTGCTGGCGGGCACGTTTAGCGTGACGGTTTTGGCCATGGTGATCGCGGTGCCGTTTGGGCTGGGCGCGGCGGTGTTCATCTCCGAGTTTTGCGGCCCGCGCCTGCGGGAAACCTTGAAAATCGTCATCGAATTACTCGCGGCCATCCCCTCGGTGGTTTGGGGTTTCATCGGCTTGAGCTTAATGAACCCCCTCATTCAGCAGGTGTTTCACGCGCCGGTCGGCTTGAATGTGCTCAACGGGGCCATTTTGCTGGCCTTGATGAGCGTGCCCATCATGGTTTCCATTGGCGAAGATTCCCTCAAAGCCGTGCCGGATTCTTACCGCGAAGCGGCGTTGGCCTTGGGCGCCACCCGCTGGCAAACGGTTTACCGGGTGCTCTTCCCCGCCGCGAAAAACGGCCTGCTGGCCGCGGTGCTGCTCGGCGTGGGGCGGGCCGTGGGCGAGACCATGGCGGTGCTCATGGCGACCGGTCATGCGGTCAACCTCCCGCATAGCATCTTCGACCCGGTCCGCACGCTAACGGCGACGATCGCCGCCGAACTGGGCGAAGCTTCCGTGGGGTCCGATCATTACCAAGTGCTGTTCATCATCGGCATTTTGCTCTTCACGATCACCTTCGCGGTGAACTTGACGGCCGACATGATTGTGAAGGGCATCCGCAAACAATAGCGCGCCATGTTTACGGAAACCCCATTCATCCGCAAAAAACTCCGTCACGAACGAATCGCCCAATGCGTGTTCGGTTTGATGGCCCTGGCGATGATCATTCCCTTGCTGGCCATCGTGGGCTATTTGGTTTACCGGGCGATGCCCTTGCTTTCCTGGGATTTTCTCGTGACCAACCCGACGCATGGCATGCGCCGGGGAGGCATTTGGTCGGCCTTTTTAGGCACCCTCTACCTGGTGGTGCTCTCCCTTTGCCTTTCCGCCCCGATTGGGGTGCTGGCGGCGGTCTACCTCAACGAATACGCCAAGGAAAACTGGTACACCCGGATTATCAACCTGGCGGTGGTCAATTTGGCGGGCGTGCCCAGCATCGTCCACGCCCTGTTCGGCTTGGGCGCGTTCGTTTTGTTCGCCGGCATGGGCCGCTCCATCATCGCCGCCTCCCTAACCCTGGCCATCATGACCCTGCCGGTCATCATCGCCAGCACCAAGGAATCCCTGGCGGCCGTGCCCCAATCGTTCCGGGAGGCCTGCTGGAACGTGGGGGCGACGCGCTGGCAAACCATCCGCCACATCGTGTTGCCGAACTCCATCAGCGGAATTTTAACCGGCGTGATTCTCCAAGTCTCCCGGACGGCCGGGGAAACCGCGCCGATCATGTTCACCGGAGCGGTGTTCTTCAAGAAAATCGGCGAGGGCGATTGGCTTGCCTATCAACTAAAGGACCAATGCATGGCGCTCTCCATGCATTTGTACACCGTGACCACCCAGGTCACCGACGCTCCGCCCGCCCTGCCTTACGCCATCGCCGTCGTGTTGTTGGCGACCGTCTTGATTGTCAACGCCATTTCCATCGCCTTCCGGGTTTATTTGCGGTCCCGAAAAAAATGGTAAGCCCATGCCGACGCCAGAAACAAAAATCATCGTCCGCGACTTGCGCCTGGCCTATGGGCGCAAAGAGGTCATTCACGGCATTTCCTTCGAAGTCTTCGCCCATGAAATCTTCGGCGTGATCGGCCCCGCTCAGTCGGGCAAAACCTCCCTGTTACGCTGTCTTAACCGCACCATCGAATTCACGCCCAATACGGCGACCACCGGTTTGGTCGAAGTGGATGGCGTGGATGTAAACCAAGTAAAGAATGTTTACGAATTGCGCCGTAAAATCGGGATGGTAGCCCCGCTGCCGGTCGGCCTGCCCCTCTCGATCTATGACAACGTGGCTTTCGCCCCGCGCGCCGCCGGGCTCCGGCATAAATCCGACCTCGATGGTTTGGTGGAGAAATGCCTTCGGCAGGCGGCCCTGTGGGAAGAGGTCAAAGACCGGCTCGACACGTTGGGCACGAAACTCTCCGGCGGTCAGCAGCAACGCCTCACCATCGCCCGCGCCTTGTCGCACCAGCCGGAAATCTTGTGTCTGGACGAGTTTTCCATCGCCATCGATCCCGTGACCACGATGCGCATCGAGGATGTCTTAAAGGAATTGAAGCGCGAGATGACGATCATTCTGGTTACGAACTTGGTGCAGCAAGCCAGGCGATTAGCGGCGCGCACGATGTTTCTCATGAACGGGCATATCGTGGAATGCGGCCCCAGTGAGCGGATCTTTTCCGCCGAGCCGGCCAGCCGTAAAACTTACGAATACGTGAACGGCATTTTTGGATGAGCACCCCTTCGGCCTACAGCATCGCCACGCAAGATTTGAACCTCTGGTACGGCAAGTTCCAGGCGCTCAAGCATATCACCGTCAATCTCAAGCACGGGCTGATCACTTCCTTGATCGGCCCCTCGGGTTGCGGCAAAACCACGCTGCTGCGTTGTTTTAACCGAGTCAACGAACGCTACGGTTATGTGACCACCACCGGCGAAATCGTGATGCTCGGCAAAAACATCTACGATCCCGATATCTCCTTGATCGAATTGCGGAAATCCGTCGGCATGGTTTTCCAACGGCCCAATCCATTGCCGCTTTCGGTCTATGAAAATGTGGTCTTCGGCTTGCGCACCCATAATGAGCGCGGAGCCTTGAACAAGGCCGCGCTCGACGACGCGGTCGAAAAAGCGCTCACCGAGGTGGGATTGTGGAACGATTTAAAGGATCGGTTGCGCCAAAAAGCCATCGGCTTACAGCTGGAACAACAGCAGAAACTGTGCATCGCCCGCCTGCTGCCGCTCAAACCGGAGATTATCCTCATGGACGAGCCCTGTTCGG
>DBTJ01000114.1:1304-1957 GCA_002306985.1 Verrucomicrobia bacterium UBA1319 | reverse complement strand
CATCGTCATCGTCACCCATAACATGGCCCAAGCTCGCCGTTCCAGTGACGAATGCATTTTCATGTTGCTCGGCGAAATGATCGAGCATACCCGCACCGAGGATCTCTTTTTAACCCCCAGACACCCCAAAACCGCCGAGTACATCGAGGGCCGCTACGGATGAGCGGGCTCGGTGACGGAACAGTCGCAAATCCAACTTGCCGGGAGGCGCGGGACGCGGAAACGTTACTCGGGGAGACGATCGGCGCGTCCAAGCGAAGCCAAGACTCGCGAGATATCTTAATATACAAATCGCTGGCCGCCTTTCTTCAACCGCCCAATTTAAGCTCTTCATACCAAAAGAGCCGGCACCTAAAACAGGCAAAGAGCCCTCCACCCAGTGTCCGTTCAGTCAATAAACCCAGCTCAAACACGTTTTTAGCGACCATACATATCGTATATAAAACTTACGTCCTCGGCCGCTTCCTTCCTTAATGCGCACTTTACCTTACCACAAAACGAATAATTCCCAATAGAATCGGGGCATCAAGCGGTATTAGGGTTTCAACCGAATGGCTACAGCTTGACGCCGAGCAAATCCAGGATTTGCTGCTGTTGGGCGGTGGGCAGGGTGATTTGCTCAAACTGGGCGCCCCTCACGCTGACTTGCTGTT
>DBTJ01000114.1:0-1058 GCA_002306985.1 Verrucomicrobia bacterium UBA1319 | reverse complement strand
CACGCTGACTTGCTGTTTGCGAATGCCCTGCAACTGCGCGATCACTTGTTCCATGGTCCATTGGCGATGCTTGCCCTAGCAGCCTGTCGGACTTAGTTGGTAAAAAAGTTTGAACGAATATTGAATATCCGATCATGTATGTAGCCCAATAACCATTACTGTTAGATATGTCAATATAGACCGTTCAACACCGATGTTGCTTCCGCCGGATCTGCGGGACTGGATTCCGGACGACCATCTGGCGCACTTTGTCGTCGAAGCGGTTGAGGAGATGGACTTAAGTCGGGTCAAGACCAATGGTCGAGGCACCGGTTCCGAACAGTATCCGCCGAGGATGATGCTCAGCCTCCTAATCTATTGTTTTGCGGCCGGGATTTTCAGTTCCCGACAGATCGAGCTAGCCACGCACGAAAATGTGGCGGTGCGTTTCATTGCGGGCAACACTCACCCAGACCACGATACAATTTGTACGTTTCGACGGGAGAATAAGGCCCTTTTAGAGGGAAGTTTTGTGAAAGTGCTCGGACTGGCGGCGGAGTTGAAGGTACTCAAGGTGGGCCAGGTCACGGTCAGCGTGGACGGGACGAAAGTGGCGGCCAATGCCAGCAAACACGCGGCGGTGAGCTATGCGCGGGCTGGGGAAAGTGTCGCTAGAATGGACGTTGGTTTGCGTGGCTTACCATATGAAGCGGTTGCACCGAGTGGTGGCGGGCTAAAAATGAGGGCTGAGGAGACCTTTTTCTCGGCCCGCAAGCGCCAGAGCGGACAAATGAGTCTAGTTCGGCTTCCCGCAATGACGAGGAGCCGAAACAATATCTATGCAAGGCCGCTCTGGTTTCCAGGATATCCCAGAATTCCTGGACGCTAATGCCGCCATCCGGTTTTTAAGTCCGTCAGGCTGCTAGATGGATACTCGCTAGTTTAATTTCACAGCGAAATAAAAGTCGAACGCCTATGCCTCTGGATTCCGGGGACAAACGGCTTGTCCCCAGAACTGGTGACTGGCGGGAAATGGCGGATGGGTTACTCTGTCCTTGTCTTTGATCGAGGCAGAAATG
>DBTJ01000133.1 GCA_002306985.1 Verrucomicrobia bacterium UBA1319 | reverse complement strand
GCCCCTTCGGTGAACCCACCCGCATCACCGGCGATATGGCTAAGGCGAATCCGTTCCGGTTTTCCACCAAGTTCACTGATGATGAAACAGGGTTACTTTATTACGGATATCGGTATTACAACCCCAGAGACGGCCGGTGGTTGAGCCGAGATCCCGCTGGAGAAAAGGGTGGGATAAATCTCTATGCATTCTGCGCGAATGATCCCGTCAACATATTTGATACTGATGGGCGATTTGTGGCTCCGTTGACACCAGGAGGCGGGCAAGTGGGATGGATGCCTGACAAGCCATACACAAAAGAACCTGAATTATCGGCTGCAGATATTGAGAACGCATCGTCCATCTGCAATGGATATCCTAATCCAGCTCCAAAATGCTGTCGAGGTTCGCAGTCATGTGCAGATTCCTACCCGGAAAAGGCCATAAGCATATGTAAGGATTTTATTAAAAAATATAAGGCATCAAAAAAAGTGTTAAGTACGGCAAGTTGTTTAATTAATGCCGAAAAAGAGTGTCAAACTGTGGGCTTGTGTGAGGGTCGTAACGCTTGCAGGCTAAACGCGCATACTAAATGCTACGCTCTTAATGTTTTTTACGATCCATTTGTTCCTGGCGGCCCCGGTTTCCCAGAAGGCGGTCCGCAACTAGGATGGCAGACTCTTTTGCCAGACTGGATTAATGTTAATTTCCAAAATATGGGAAATGTTACGGTAAACCCGGGTTTTCATTAGAATATGCGCTTCTTTTACAGAAGTGTTGCTGTTGTTGTTGGCCATGTGCTTGCTGCTCAATGTGTGGCGTGGTCTATGTACCCATGGCCTGACAACCTATTGTTAGGAATTCCTAGCGGCATGTTTTTTGCATTGCTTGGAATATTCTATTTTGTATTAGAGGCGCCTGTAGCTATTATAATGTATTTCGTTTACGATAAACTTAATATTAATAAATACGTATATCTACTTATTACTACCGTGATATCTTTAGTTATTGGATTCTGTTTATCGCCTAATGTTGGGAACGGCAAATTATATCGGTTAGGATACACGATTGCTGCCATGGTATTTTCTTTGGTGATTTCGACTACGGCGATTAAAACTGGATATGACAGAGGAAATAAGAAAGTCTAGTTTGCGCCAATTGTTAATGCGGCAGTGGCGGACTGACGCCCTCTAAAAGTTGGAAAAATAAGGTATTAGGTCTCAAATATTAACAAACAAAGATCGACCGACAGCCCTTGTCGCCAGACTTCCCGGCTTTGCCTTCAGCAAACACGGTAAGACTGGCTCCCCCCCGGAGGCAGACTCGCCAGCTTCCGGCATACGTTCCGTCAGGCCTCCACTTCCATGCCGGAACTGATCGAGACTGCCAAGCCCCCCTTGCCCTTTTAAATAGTTCGCTTCGCTCAACGGCTGGTAGAATTCGCTAGCCGCTGCTTCTCCCTGGTTTTCCGGTCCGGCTTTCATGGCCGGGTTGTGTCGGAGTTTAGGTCCTTTCCTCGTTCCTCCGTATCCAGGTGGGGAAGTGGAACTAGGCAAGGGGGTGAGGAATGGGGATAAGCTGCAGGGGTGAACCTTGAACCTCGCATCCGAAAACCCACCCGGCGGACGCCGGAAAAGCTGCGGCAACTCCTGGCGGATTATCAAAACAGCGGCTTGACCCAAAAGGAGTATGCCCTCCAGTCGGGCATGGGCTACTCCAATTTCACCCAATGGCTGGGCCAGGCTAGGAAACTGGAGGCTTCCGCCCCGGCTTCCACGACCGCCGCTTTTGTGCCGGTCGTTCTGGGGCCCTCATCCGGTGGCGCTCCTTACCAATTGCGCTGGCCCGGGGGCTTGTGCCTCCATCTTGGGCGCGGTTTCGATCCGGGGGAGTTGCGCCAACTGCTGGCTTGTTTGCCCCCATGTTCACGCTAACCGCCGCCACCCGGATTTATCTGGCCGCCGGGGCCACGGATTTGCGCAAGGGATTCGACGGCTTGGCCGCCCTGGTGCAAACCGTGCTCACGGGCGATCCGCGCAGCGGCCATTTGTTTCTCTTCACTAACAAAACCCGTAACCGCCTGAAGGTGCTTTGGTTTGATGGCACCGGGTTGTGGGTCTGCGCAAAACGGCTGGAGGGTGGCCGCTACAGCTGGCCTGCGGCGGCGGAGCCGGGCTAGCGCGTCACCCTCAGCGCGGAAGAATTGGCCTTGCTGCTCGGGGGCATCGAATTGGCGCAAACCCGCTCGAAGGAATGGTGGCGACAGGCACCTTCCGGTGGTTAAAAAAAGATGAATAATGTGATTGTACTATATTGACATAACGCATGTATTACTGCATTATGTCACCAAGTAATGAAACCTGAGTGGTTGCAACTTCTTCCCGCGAGCGAACGCGCCAAGGCCGAGGCGCAATGGGCCTCCATGGAGGCCAAGCTCGCGCTCTTGGAGGAAATCCTCCGCCTGCGCCGCTTGGAACGTTACTCCCGCCGCAGCGAGTCGCTCGACGAATCCCAACTGCAGCTTTTGTTGCAGGAGCCAAGCGTCCAAAAAGCCGAACTGATCCAAGAAGCCCAGCTGGCGGAAAACCAGCCTGCTCCGGCCGCCCCCAAAACCGCGCGCCAACCCCATCCCGGGCGCGCCCCCTTGCCGGAAAGCCTGCCCCGGCGGACGGTGACCTTGGCGCGCCCGCAGACGGTCTGTCCGGCGTGCCAGGGTGAAACCCGCGTTATAGGCTACGAAACCAGCGAAGAACTTTGCGTGGAACCCGCCCGCTACTTTGTGCGCGTCACCCGCCGGGAAAAGCGCGCCTGCCCCCGGCACCCGGAAAACGGCGTGGCCACGGCCCCCGCTCCGGCGCGGATCCTGCCCAAAGGCAAGCTTTCCGACGAGTTGCTCATCGACACGCTGGTGCGCAAGTACCAATGGCACCAGCCCTTGTACCGGCAGGCGGCCATGCTGGCACAGGAGGCGGGGGTAGTCGTGGACCGCCACACGCTCGACGACGGGGTGATGGGGCTGGGCCAGTTGCCGCAAACCTTGCGGGAGCCGATGCGGCGGGAACGCTTTGACCTCCACTACGCGCAGGCCGATGAAACCCCGGTGGGTGTTAAATCCCCGCTGGTCCAAGGCCGCCTGCACCGGGCTTTCCTTTTTGAATACAGCCACCCGCGCGGGGTGGTGGTATTCGACTTTCGCATGGGCCGGGGCCGGGAAGGCCCCCGCCAGTTCCTGGACGGGTTTACGGGCATCCTCCAATGCGATGGCTATGCGGGCTACGATGATTTGGCCCCGCCGGGTTCGCCGGAGACCTTGGTCCGGGCGGGCTGCCTGGCGCATATGAGGCGCTACTTTTTCAAAGCCCATGAAATCGCCCCCCGGGAAACCGAGGCGCTGGCCGTGGTGGAAAAGATCGCCGCCATCTACCACCTGGAAAACGGGGTCATTGATCCCGCCACTCGGCTGGCTTTGCGCCAGGGACAGAGTGTGGCCCTGATGGCGGAACTTAAAACCCTGATCCAGGCCGCCCAGGCGAAAGCTTTGCCCAAAAGCGCCCTGGGGCGGGCCTGCGCGTATGCCCTCGGGCAATGGGAACGGCTGGAAGTGTTCCTGCGCGATGGCCGGGTTGAGCTGGACAATAATTGGTGCGAAAATGGGATCCGGCCAGTGACCCTTGGCCGCAAAAACTGGATGCTCATCGGCAGCGAGGCGGCGGGGCCGAAGATCGCCGCCATCCTGTCGGTCATCGAAACCTGCCGCCGCTTGAAGCTCGATCCCCGCACCTATTTGCGGGAAGTTCTGCCCGCCCTGGCTCAATGGCCACTGCCGCCCGTAGAGCAATACACCCCGCTGGCCTGGCAAAAAACTCAACCCGTAACCGCCGCCTAGCCGGAGTTTCCGGCCGCCAAACTTACTCCGCCGCTCTTTAGCTACACCTAGCCATACTTGGCTCCCTTGATTGTTCACCCCGCTAATTTACCGCTTACCACGTCCTCCCGCATAGATGGAGTTCCTCACCTGGATACATTATTTGCCCTCAACACCGGCCACGGCGACGATAACCGTGTCGCCTCCGACGTCCGACGAGATAACCTTCAGGGTGAAATCGGTGCCGGCGTCGGGCTACGAGGTATGGTTCAAGGAGTCACCCGAAACCACGATCAAGGTGAAAGTAAAATAGTCCTTGCCGTTTGCGTGGTGACTGCAACAGGTTGGGCGAGGCGCATTCACACAGCGGCACCAGCTGGCGGTGGGGCCTGTATGTTTGAATCCGCGAGGGCTTCTAAAGGGAGGCGCAACACCCCCATTAGTGCCGCGAGGAGAATCCAAGGAGGAAACGCCCTTCCTCCTTGGCCCGAAAAAAGGGCGGAGCCAGTTGGCCCCGCCCGTGATCGACTCCGTTTTTAGGCCGGGAAATACCGCTCGGCCAGGCCCCACAAGGCCTGGTTGATTTTCACCGATTGATCCAGGCCGGTGATGGCGCGGGTCCGCGAAAAGGGCCGTCCGCCTGCGGTCCGCCGGGTGTAATCCTT
>DBTJ01000063.1 GCA_002306985.1 Verrucomicrobia bacterium UBA1319 | reverse complement strand
TCCACCACCAGCACCGGATGTCCGTGGCGGGAGCGCCAATCCTGGCTCAACCGCCGCAACGCCAACCCCAGCACTTTGGAGCCCAGATTGGGCACGCGGGGCTCAGGGCAATAGCAGGTAGCGGCGTTGTTACACCCCAAACGCAAACGGCGGTCTTGCTGCAGCGGGGTCCAGCCAATCCATCGGTCGCGGTGTTTGAGATGTTTGGAGGCGGCGTTGAAAACCAACAAGGCCAGCCACTCTCCCCGGGAATCAGTGGCCACATAGCAAAGCCTTTTCCCCACGGGCTTGATGCCGCCCAGGTAATGCTTTTGGGTCAAGAGCCGTTGGAATCGCCGGTATTCCCCGGGTTCGATCAACCGGATTTGAGTGTCGTCCAAGAGGGCTTGTTCCGCTGGCGCGGGACAGGTCCTTATGTTGCAGATGCCCAGAGTGTAAAAAGTCGCGCGGGGTTTGTTCCGCAAAAAGTGCAATCCCCTTATATAGCATTACCGTTCTTGCCTTCACGGCTTGGCCCTGGATGGTCGGTCGTTCGCGAAATAGAACAGTGTCCACATTGTAACCGTCAAGGTTTCTCTGAGTGCGCGCAACCCGAAAAATGTTCCATGTCGAAGGTTGGGCTGGATCGGATTGGTTTCTGATTTGGCCGCAGCCGCGTTTCATCATGGTGACTGGGCGGATTCGGAAGTTAATCTTGGACTTCAAGCATACCGGAGTAAGAATCACGAATTTGTGAGAGTTGCCGTGCGGTGGTGCTGTCACACTTACTCTTGGGAATACTCGAGATTGGTTTGATAACGACCGGTTATTCTTGAGTGAAAACGGCTGGTCCATAATCAGGACGCGATTGCAGCCTGTAAAACCCGGGGTATCCGCTTTAAGGGAATGGGTGTCTTTGTGAGGAGACAGGCGTGCCAATCATGTAGTCCAAGGCTACCGCGTGAGCGGTTACCTTAGGTGTGGGTATGAGAGAAAATCGCAACGCTGTGGGCGTTGGATCGAGAGACGTCCGCGGGTTGCGGTGGTGTGAATAAAACCGGCGCGGATGCGCGGGTTGCGAACTTGAAGGGTTCGCCGATGGGGTTGGATCGCCCCGATTCACGCGGGCGGCGCGGCGCGTCCCGGGCCGGAAACACCCGATAACATTGGTGCGCGGTAAAGTTTTTAGAGTCCTGGCACACCTCTATGACCCCGTTTCGGGGGCGTGAGCATTTGAGTATGGGGTCCGGGGGACATCGTGGCGCTCTCAGCCTCCGGCTACCGGCCGCAACCCGCTTGGATGGGCGGGGGCAACTCTCGTGGGCGCGTTTCTATATCCGGGGCGGGGTTTGCGACGGTTTTTTCGACGCGCGGCGCGCGGCCGGCCGGGGTGGCGGGCCGTTTTTCGGAGGCCGGGGAAAACTCGCGGTTTCCGCTGGAAAATCGTTGCAATCTAGATGTTAACGATGTCTAGTAAAGGCTCGAAACGAGTGGAACCACCACCAGAATGATTTATGAGTGACGCGTTGCGCAAGATGATGGCCGGCGAGTTCTCCCGGCGTGTGAAAAAAATGTGCGAGCACCCCGACAGCCGGTTCGCCTTCTTTCTGGGCGCGGGCTGTTCGGTTTCCTCCGGCATCCCCGATACGGCTACTGTGGTGCATAATCACTGGCTGCCCCGCTTGCGGGATCTGCGCAATCCGGAGCGGCGCGACCTGGATGTCTGGGCCAAGGAGCAATTTCCCGAGTACGACGCCGAGCATCCGGAGGCCATTTACGGCGAAGTGATGCGGGAACTCTTTCTCATGCCCGAGGAGCAGCAGCGGGAAATCGAGGCGTTGTGCGAGGCCCGGTTCCCCGGTTTCGGTTATGCCGTGCTGGCGGGCTTGATGACCATGGACAACGCGCGCTTCAACGTGGTCCTGACGACGAATTTCGACGATTTAATCCCCGAATCCCTGGCCCTGTTTACCCAGGCCCGGCCGATTGTCACGCCCCTGGAATCCATCGGCAATTACCTGCGCCCGACCCGGACGCGGCCGCTGGTGGTGAAGCTGCATGGCGATCACCGGCTCGCGCCGTTGAATACGATGCGCGCCACGGGCGAGTTGACGGCGGACGTGGAAAAACGCGTGCGCAGCGTCATTCGCGACCGCGGCTTGATTTTTGTGGGTTATCGCGGCAACGACGAGAAACTCGCCCGGATGCTGGGGCAGTTGACCGAGGAGGCGCTGCCGCTCGGGGTTTTCTGGGTCAGCGACGAGGAGCCCACCGGGCTAATCCTTTCCTGGCTCGAGTCCCGGCAGGCCATCTGGGTGCGCCCGGGGGATTTCGACCAAATCATGTTGCTGCTGCGCGATGTGTTCAGTCTGCCGCATCCGGACAGCAAGCGCTTCGAGCACGTCTTCGTCAAATACACGGCGACCTATCAAGGGCTGTCGCAGAAAATTGGCGCCCTGCCGGACAACGCGCCGGGGGTGGACGCCTTGAAACAGGCGGTGCAAAAAACCGACACGACCTTCCCGGACTGGTGGGCGGTCGAGCTCGAGGCTGAGCGCCTCAAGCACACGGAGCCGGGGAAAGCCGACACGGTTTACGCCCGGGGTATCGAGCAATTCCCCAATTGCGCGCCGCTCATGGGCAGTTACGCCAATTTCCTGCGCGATTTCCGCAAGGACAACGTGCGGGCGGAGGATTTTTACCAAAAAGCCATCGCGGGAGATCCGAACAACATCGATCTGCTGCAAAACTACGGGTTCTTCCTGGCGCGGGTGCGCAAGGATTTCGACCGCGCCGAGGAGTGCTACAACAAAGCCCTGGCGGTCGAGCCGCAAAACGCCCGTTTGATGGCCACGCTCGCCAGCTTCCTGGCCAAGATGAAACGCGACGCCAAGCGCGCCGAGGAGTTTTATCGCAAATCCCTAGCCACCGACGAGACGGACCCCTATTTGAAGGCCAGCTACGCCGGATTTTTGCTGGCGCAGGGGCGGGACGAGGAAGGCATGGCGTTGCTCGGAGTGGTGCTGCCTAAATCGGCCAGCGACGAAACCCCGAACCTGGCTTTGGAAACGTGGTTCTACCTGCTCGCGCACGGTCCGGCCGAGAGCCGCGCCAAAACCCTGGCCGATCTCAAGCGCGCCCTGAAGTCGGGTCGCCGCCGTTCCGGCTTGGTGTTATTGCCCAATGTCGTCAAAGCTCGGCAAGCCGGGCATCCGGATTCGAGCTGGCTCGAAAAACTCGCGGCCGTCATCAACGAGGAAGCCAGCCTCACGGTGCTCGACGATTGGCCGGTGTGGAAGCAAATCGGCTAAGTCCGGCGCGCGCTCCGCGCCACGCGGATTATTTGCCTTGGGCGGGGCGTCTTTTACGATGCGCGCCCGCCAATTTCACCAGTTCATGCTTTAAGGCCTGAACTTCGCCTTTAATGACGTCATCCGGCTCGTTCTCCGCAACCTCCAGGGCGGTCTTGGCGCGCTGGCAGGCGTCTTCGATGCGCGCTTCATCCTCGCCCGCGCAGGCGAACGTGGCCACCACCCGCACGAGCTCCGGGCGCACTTCCACATACCCTCCGGCCACGGCGTAGTAGGCGATCTCCGTTCGGAGATACACGCGCAGTTCGCCCGTGCTCAAGGCGGTGAGCAGCGGCGTATGCCCGGCGTAAATGCCGAGTTCGCCGTCCACGCCGGGGATTTCCACAAACTCAACCTCGGCCGTCGTCAAACGACCTTCCGGAGTCACGATTTCTAAGGCAAACACATCCATGACAGGGCAGCGGTACGCGGGTTCAACAAATTCACCCCCAATAGATAACCAGCCCCGGGCGAGAACTCAAGCGCGGGTTCAAGAAAAGCATGGTCGCACGCGCGCAACTCGGGCCGTAAAACGATCCCAGCCGCTCGGGAGCGCGAGCGGATGGCGGGTGGAAAGGAGCGGCGCGGAATGGAGTCTTTCGGACTTTCCCGGCTTAAGGGACAACGATCGCTTGCCGCCGACAGGCCAGACCGCCGCGCCGCGCTTCGCCTGCGAACCCAAATGGAACGTTTCGCGCATCGCCCAGTATTGTCGCCTTTCGCCGTTTAGGAATTGAAAAATTCTCTTCACATGCTTGGAAATAGTGATATTATTCATTACCATGAATTACCTGCCGCGGCCAATCGATGCCGAAGGTGTAGCTCTGCCTCCAGAGCTGGTTGCGCTCACTGAGCGTCTGGGCGAGAATTGCCACGATCTATGGGCCAAACCGCGACTAGCCGAAGGCTGGACCTACGGTCCGCGACGCGATGACGCTCGCAAAAAACATCCCGGTCTGGTCCCCTACAGCCAATTGCCAGAAAGTGAAAAAAAGTACGATCACCTCACCGCTTTGGGCGCCCTGAAAGCTATTCTTAAACTCGGCTACCGAATCCTCCCGCCTCCAACCGGAAGCCCCATATGACAAGCACTTCCAAACTTATTCTTGTAACCGGTGACGTCCTTTGCGATCACAATTACTATCAAGGGGACCGACCGACCGCCGACTCCAGAAACCCCCTAGGTTTTCGTTATTTTTTGACTGGGGGTGGCGCGCTCTTGCTGAAAAAATTGGTTGAAACTACAACGTCGAATTTGCCCGGCTGGAAGACGGAGTTTGGGCTAAACGAGCAATATGAAGAGTTGCCGCCCGCGTGGCATGCATTCTGTTTGTGGCAACCGCAGACTGGTGGCCCGGCGGGGCGGGGGGCGGGCGAGCCGGGCCAAGTCTGGCGGGCGGTGGAGCCACCACTGGGCTATGGAAATCCCGCGCCCCGGTTGCGGAAGGAAAACGCGGGTCCGTTTCGCGCCGAGGCGATTTTGTCTCGGGCGACGCCGCTCGCGGTCCGTCCTGAAGTTTTGGTCGTGGATGACGCGGGTTTGGGTTTTCGAGAATCCGCCCATAAAGAGCATTGGCCCTTCGCGAAGAGAAAATCGAATAAAGAAGCCCCGCGCTGGGTCATTCTGAAGTTAACCGGGACGCTTGACCCGGGCGAGTTTTGGCGGGATTTGAGCACCCACTGCCGGCGGAATTTGGTGTTGGTCGTTTCCGCCGATAAACTCCGCCGGAGCGATGTGCGCCTAAGCCGCGGACTTTCCTGGGAAGCGACCAGCGAAGATTTGGTTTCGGAACTGGAGCGTAATTCCCGTTTGAAACCGTTGTTGGCCGCGCGGCATTTGATCATCAGCTTCGGGGCCGATGGCGCTTTCTGGCTCGATAATGGGGATCGATCGAAGTCCGCGATGCTGGTGTTTGACGCGGAACGGGCCGAAGGCGAATGGGCGGAAGGGCGGGGGAGCGGAACGGTGTTTGGGCTCTTGTCGTGTTTTACGGCCGCCATCGCTTATGAACTGTGCCGTTCGGGAGCAACCCCCGATCTGGAATCGGCGCTGATCGCCGGCTTGGGGGCTGGCCGAGAATTGTGGCGCCAGGGGCATGGTCGGGTTGCCATCTTGGAGCAGCAAGCCGACGGAAGCGAACAGCTCGTTTACTCTCCCGCCCCCGGGTTTCCGTTTGCCGAAATAGCCGCCAAAATTCGCCAGCCGACGGAGAAATTCGTCAGCGCCCCCATTTCGTTGCGACCCGCTAATCGGGGTGCCTGGATGCTGCTCGACGAGTGGCAAGTGCATGCCCGGAACAGGGCTCGCCAGCAGCCTTTCAACGAGGCGGCCTACGCGGTGGCGGTCATGGGACCGGGCGTGTTGGAGCGGTTTCCCGTCGCCCGTTTCGGCGATCTGCGGACCGTGGACCGGAAAGAGATCGAGAACTTAAGAACCATTCGTCAGCTGATCTCCGCCTATGAGCGAGGCGGCCCGCAGAAGCGGCCGCTGAGTTTGGGGGTGTTTGGTCCGCCGGGGGCGGGAAAATCCTTTGGCGTCATCCAAATAGCCAACGCCGTGCTGGGCTTAGCGAAGGCAGATATTCTTACTTTCAACCTTGCCCAATTCAACGAACCAGCCGAACTTCACGGGGCCTTGCATCGGGTCCGCGACCGGGTGCTTTCGGGGCGGACGCCGTTGGTTTTTTGGGATGAATTCGATTCGCAAGGGTACCGGTGGTTGCAGTATCTGCTCGCCCCCATGGAGGATGGAACTTTTCAGGAGGGACAGATAACCCACCCGATCGGCAAATGCGTTTTTGTTTTCGCCGGAGCCACTAGCGCGGCCTACGAAGCCTTTGGGCCGCGCAAACCGGAGACCCTGCCCGCGTCGGAAATCAACTCCCTCAAACCGGAGGACTTTCGCGAAGTGGCGCGTCGGTGGCTGGATTTTGTGCTCAAGAAAGGCCCCGATTTCAAAACGCGATTGGCTGGATATTTGAATGTGCTTGGTCCCAACCCGCGCCAGCGGTCCGTTGATGTGAAAGGAGACCGACGGTGGGTGGCTGATGAGAGCGATTTCTGCTATCCCATTCGCCGCGCCCTGTTCATTCGCTATCAAATGAAACTCAAACCGGCGGACCGACTGGACATGGATTCAGGCGTTCTCCGCGCCCTCTTGGAAATTCCGGAATATAAGTTCGGGGCGCGATCATTGGAGTTTTTGTGCGGTTATCTGCGCGAATGGGCCAAAGGCCAGGCGCCGCGCCGTTCTCTGCTGCCGGGGGCGCAACTGCTCGACTTGCATGTGGATCAGGCGGACTTTTGGCGGATTTGCGAGCGCGATCTTGAGTTTTTGCCTTATGGAACGGTGCTCGCGCCGGCGCTGCACGAGGCCTATCGGTTGCGGATTCAGGGGTATCCGGAGAAGCGGTGGCTGAACGTACCTTTTGAGCAACTTTCGGAAGACCGGCGGGCCGCCAACCTGGGCCAAGCGTCGCGCATCCCGGGGATTTTGCGAATCGCCGGAATGAGGCTGGTGAAGGGGCGGGTCGTACCTTTGGCTCGGCTCGCGGCCAGCCGGACGCGCGCCGAGGCCGGGCTCCGCAAACGGCTTGCTAATCCCGACCTCCTGGAGCTGCTTTCCGAGGCGGAGCATAACGGGTGGATGGTCGAGCGCATGCTTCGGGGGTGGCGGTACCATCGCCAGCGCCAAGACGACAAATTGTTGCATGAGAATCTCCTTCCCTACAACCAACTGCCAGAAGACATCAAAACGTTCGATCGCCAAACTATCATCGGGGCGCCGGCGCCGGCGGGTAAACCCCACCTGGAGCAGTATGGCTATATTGACTTGGTAAAAATCGCGGGCTTTCGCGTGGTGATGGCGCCCCCCGGCGCGCGAATCAAGCGCGCGAAAATGTCGGTGAAATAGTTCAATGCGCGTCGCCTGGAGACGCGTTGCTCGCGGTTCGCTTTAAGCCCACTAAGCCCGTTGAAAGTGAGCCTTTCTCTACTTGCCACTCCGGCTGTGGAAAAGAGGCTATAATGAGTAAAGTAAAACCCCTTTGGGCGTTTTGCCTGGCAAAATAGATCGCCATTGACCCGCGACGATAGTAGTCGATTTTCATGTTCCTTCACTACAAAAGCCGGGGAGAAGTCACGTTGAAGGCGGCGCCGCAACGTCAGTCCTGGGCTTAGCCTACCGCATGGCCGGCAAGCTAAATCCACCGATAGAAGCAAAGGCAAGCCAAGTTTATGAGTCATTTGCGTGCCTTCCGGGTTTCTGCCGCGACTTACTCGACAATCCGGGGAGACCAGCCTGGTGGGGGCTGTGGATTTGCCTGCTGGCGCTACGCGCTTAAAAAAGCTATGTCTAATGTCTGTAATAATATATAAAATCGAATATACTGTCTTGGCAGTATAAACGGGGCGGCTGGCGTCAGTTAAAGGCGGTTGGCGTGCGGTGCCTTTGCGAAGGTGTGGTTATAGTTCGCGGTTTAAATTTAATGTGACTTCTAAATATTCATTAAATACTATTGCTATCATTGGCAAAACGAATAAAACTATCAAATATACCGCCGACCCAACGATAGGAAAAATGGGGAAAGTCCATGTTTTGGCGGGACGGTCGTTTTAGTCGCGCCTAACCGTGCGCGGCGGAACTGGCTTGCGGGAATCGTTCATCAAACGTGTCAGAGCCGGAAGTAACTCAAGGAATAAACACTTATGAAACTTGAAAGTCAGAATATTGCTATTTCTTATGCGCATGAAGATGAACTATTTGTCCAGGAAGTATGCGACATGCTTCGTAAATTTTACGGGCTCGACCACGTGTTCTGTTGTTTAGGGTCGCCACCGGCTGCCAGCCCGGCGTCGTCGCCGCAGGCGGCCAAAACGAATGGGCTTAACGCGTTTTATAGCTTTCTGGAAACCGCCACCGCGTTAGTGTGTTTTACCCGCGCGCACGGGGTAAGGGAGATGATCTCAACCGCGCAAAATGGGGAACTCATGAAGTGGCAGGACGTGATCAACGCGCGCGCCGCTGGCGTAAGCCGAAGATATACCATCCATGTGGCCTTGCCCGGCGACCATCGTGGCGTGAGCGTTGGGCAAGGGTTCAATCCCGCCTTAAGTGATCGGTTGGCCCCTCCGTTAACGGATAATTGTTCCATCTTAGTCAGAGACTATGATCGGGCGGCGGCGGAACAAGTGGCGGCGAAAGTGATTCGCTGCTTTTTATTTGGAAAGACCGAGGAGTCCTGGGAAGCGGGGAGGAACCGCCAGTTGTTTACCTATGAAAAGAACATGATCGAGTGCTTTCACGATCTGGCCCGACTTACGCCACAGGCGCCGTTCATTGGCTGGCCGGAAATGGAGCAGTCCAAATTACTTGAGAAAATCAAGTCCGGCTTGCCGATCCGCTGGCCCTGTATCCGTTTAAGAACGGATTCGCTCTTACAGATAAATCCGCTGATGTCGACGGATACCGTTGGCGCGCCGCGCAACGGCCTAACTCCGCTCCTGCCGAGCACGGTGGTTGATCCGAATTGTCCGCCTGACCAAATCGTGGCAGCCGCCTTAAGTAAGCATCACGATCATAAAGGACTTCGTCGATGCATGTTGGACGAGAGTCTGTGTTTGTTGGAGGCGGGGCCCCGAAAAGAGCTTATGGATCTCCAGCGCGCGGTGTGTGCGGGGATTGTGGTTTCCGGCGGCATCGCGCCGGGAATCAACGCGGTTATTGACGGGATCGTCCAACGGCACACGGCATACCACAATAAGCTGAGCCCCAATGAACAGTCCCGTATTCGCGGGTTTCGTCATGGGTTTTGGGGGTTGACCCAACCGGGAGAGCTCGACACCCTGCGGGTGCAGTTGACTCCCGCGATTACCGCGCAACATGCCACGGAAGGGGGCTCGTTCCTTGAAACGTCGCGGTTGGAGGATCTCCAGCACAACGAGAACAAGCTGGCGGCCATCATGAATAGTTTGAGGGGACTTGACGTGCTCTATGTGATTGGGGGTGACGGCACCATGAAGGCCGCGGAAATGCTCACCCGTCGCGCCGCCAAGGAGCGCCTCCCTTTATCCATCGTCGGCGTACCCAAGACAATGGATAACGACGTTCTGTGGGTGTGGCAATCGTTCGGTTTTGCGACCGCGGTGGAGAAGGCGCGGGAAGTTATTAGTAACCTATGGACGGAAGTGCGGTCGAATCCCCGCGTTTGCGTGTTGCAAGTGTTCGGCTCCGCCTCCGGCTTTGTGGTGAGCCACGCGGTCCTGGCCAGTCAGACGCATTGCGACGCGGCGCTGATTCCGGAAATCAAGTTCTCGCTGGAAGCGTTGGTTGAGCGGGTTGCGCGACGGATCGAGACGGAACAGCGAGCGGTGCCATTCGGGTTTATCGTCATGGCGGAAACCGCCGTACCCATGGACGCCGAGAAATATATGTATGACACGCGGATTGGCCTCACCCAAGGCGAGCGTGATCAATTGACGTCCTACTTACCACTGATGAAAAAGGACAATTCCTACGCCGAAGGTTCGGCGCACGATGATTTGCGCTCGGGCGCCCTTAAGCTCGTTTCCAAGGGATTGGAACTAGGCTTGAAGGCTCGATTAAGCAAGAATCAGGCGATTCATCTGGAGCGGTTGCGGGTCTTCACCAACGAACCCCGGCATATTCTCCGCGCCACCGGCCCCAGCTTTTCGGACATTATCATGGGCCAGCGGTTGGGTGCTTTGGCGGTGGATAATGCGATGGCGGGTTACAGCGATTTCATGATTAGCCAATGGCTCACGGAATATGTCTTGGTGCCGCTCCGGCTCGCGGCGTTGGGGCGAAAACGCATCCCCCCCGACGGGATTTTTTGGAAATCCGTGCTCGCCAAGACCGGGCAAGGCGATCTTTGCCCAAGCGCGTCGACGGGGACGGTTGTACCCTGATTCCCAAGCGCGATTTCCAAGGGAGTCGGGAACCTCCGGTTTGGCGGCGCTTTCTGACGGGCGGCGTTTGCGTCAGCACCTGCGCCTCCCAGGCGGGGGTTGAGCCGCCTGGGAGGCTGGGGTGTGTTCAGTGGTTAGTTAGAAGAGATCAGACTGGCCCGATAATATTGTCCACTAACGTTATCGCCGATCGGGTCGGTGAGGGTTTGGGCCTGGCCGGTGGCTTCCAGGACTATCCAATCCGTCCATTGAATGAGGTCGAAACTGCGTTGGATGAGCACGGTGCGCCCGGCTTGGGCGGTGAGAGTAAGATGGTAGCCGCTGGCATCGACTCGCACGAAGAGTTTGGGCGGTTCCGGGTAGAGGTCGAGCACGATCAAGCCATCCTGTCCGGCGCTGGCGCATAGGTTGCGTTCACCCGCAGCCACCGCCCTGCTGAAAAAGCCGGAGGCGGTACCGACCTTTCGCAGTTTGGCCGGGTTGCTGGTGTCCAGCACGCGCAAACCATCCCAGCAGCTGAGGTAGAGGGTTTTATCCACCAGCGTCAAGTCTTCCATGGTGAGCTGCAAGGTTTCGTTGTAGTGTGAAATCGGTTTCGGTGTGGAAGGGGTGGAGATATCCAGGATTTGCACGCCGATGGACAGGTGGCCTTCAAATATATAGGGGCCCCAACCGGCGGTTTGGGCGGTGACGGCATTGCTGTTCCATTCAGCCGTGAGTTTCGGGTGCGCGGGGTTGGAGACGTCGAAGGCTTGGACGGCGCCGAAGGGGCCGGTCACATAGGCATACTGGCCGTAGAGGGAGGCGCGTTGCGCCCCGCGGACATAGGCATTCGAACCGGAAAGCTGGATTTCCATGGCCTGTCCGCCACGGTAGCCGGGCCAGCGGCCACGCTCAGTCAGGGTCTTCACGGCTGCGTCCAAACCCACAACCGAAAACCAGCCCAGGAGGATAAGAGTCCAACTCCATCGGTAGTTCCAATGAGTCAAATGCTTCATACAAAACCTCTAAATGTCCGGTGGCGGGCGGCTTGGCCAACCCGAGTTATTCCTTTTGCGGTCGCCTATGGTCTTGTCTGTTTCGCCGGATCGTGTTTTTTAATCGTCAATGGATGCCAGACTAAGGGCAGTCGCTATGCCAAACGAGCGCGGGTTGGTATAAAGCAGGCATTCTATTGTTATAAATATTTTCATACCAATAAGTTGCAGTATTAAATGTTCCTTCGTTCTCAAGGGGACCAACGCCGGCGCGCGTGAAATTAACACGTCATTTTGGCCCCAATAACGCAATTTAAAAGTCGTGAAATTCACGCATCGAGCGGAGGCGCGAAAATCACACCGCGAATGCGTGGGAATAACGCCTCAAAAAAATGCCCCACGACGCCTATAGTGTCTTGCCAAGCCGGGTGAATGAAGGTTCGGACGTATGGGGGAGGTCGCGTTGGCTAAAAACACGGCAGTTTTGAGCGGATAGAAGTGGGGGAACCAGGTTGAGAAGGAATTCCGGTCTGGATGAGCTCAGGGACGGGTAGAAGCCGCTGGCCTGAGCGGAAGCTCAAGGCGCGGATGGCCTGTTCGTGGTACATAGAGCCGTTTGGGGCGAGCAAGTTCCGATCACCCCAATCCGGGGCGCCGCCTGAGGGGTTGGCCGTTTTAGGGGCAACCTGGCGGCTGAATCGTTCATGCGCAAGTAGCCTTCCGCGGGTAGGATTTGCCCATGGAACAGCCATGTCCGCAAAAGTCGCTTCGTCGCGCCAGCGCCGGTTATTTCTTCTTCGCCTTTTCGGTTTTGGCGGTGAGCTTTTCCTCGAGTTTGGCGATTTTACCGTGCAACCGCGCCATTTCTTTATCGAGCTTGGCGCGTTCTTTAGCCCACGCTTCGGCCTGCCGCTCTCGTTCCTTATCGAGTTGGGCGCGTTCCTTGGCCCAGGCTTCCACCTGTAATTCAAACCGTGCTTGATGTTCCAGGTTGAGCATCATGGTTTGGTAGGACGAGATCCAGCCCCGGTAATAGAGACGGTCATTGTCGGCGATGCCCGCGGCTTCGCGTTCGCTGACGTTTTTCAGGTACTTGCCCACCGCCACGTTGTATTGTTGGTGGATGAAACCGGCGTCCAAGGGGCCGTTGCGATAGCGGTCGTCCGCCAGGACGGCGCTTTCGTACTCCTTGATGAGCAGCTTAATATATTGCTTAAGTTCGTTTTCCGATGCCATAGGCCGCGCGGTTTCGTAAATCCCCAAAACCAACGCTGCCCAAAGTATGCAAAGTGGGAAGCGGGTTGCACGATTATAATCGACGGCCGTTTTTGGAAGGCGCTTCCGGTCAGTTTTGAGTTTCCAAACGAGTCCGAGACCGGTAGGGTAGCCTCGTGAATCATGTAAAGCCAGCACCAATGTCCAGCCATGTTCTCGGGATCCTGTGGACATCGGTCTTTCACTCGGTTGGCGGCGTGGCGGTTTCGGCATGGTTGGGGCTGGCCGTGGCGATGGGGTTTGGCTGGGGTGCGCCCGCCCTCCGCGCGGATTTCGATAAAGTCTCCAAGCACGAACGCCGGGCGGCGGCCGATACCCTATTCACGAATTCGACGGTGTTGCGTTTGCGCATCGATATTTCCCGGGCTTCCGCGAATTCCCTGCGGCGGAACCCGCGCGAGCCGGTGCCCGCCACCGTGCGCGAGGAAGGCGTGGTCTACACGAACGTCCTGCTGCATCTCAAAGGCCATTGGGGAAGTTTTCGCGGTTTCGATGACAAGCCGGGGCTGACGCTCAAAATTGACGAAACTAACACCTTGTTTCACGGCCTAAAAAAATTCCACCTGAACAATTCGATTCAAGACAGCACCTACCTCAGCGAATGGGTGTGCGGGGAAATGTTCGATCTGGCGGGAGTGCCCTTTCCCCGCACGGCCCATGCGGTGGTGGAACTCAACGGCCGGCGCCTGGGCATGTACGTCCTCAAGGAAGGGGAGAATCGCGATTTTCTGACGCGTTATTTTAAGGACACGCATGGCAATTTGTATGGGCAATCGACTTTCGCCGACGTGGATTCGCCACTGGAGATCATGAACAACAACGAGAACGACACGGCGCGCAAGGATTTGCGGCGCCTGGCGGCGGCGGCGCGCGAGGGCGCTCCCAACCGGATTCGGGAAAAACTGCCCCTGGCGCTGGACATTCCCCGCTTTCTCTCTTTCATGGCTATGGAGATGCTGCTCTGCGATTGGGACGGTTACACCCGAAAAATTCATAACTACCATATTTACCACAATTTGGATGACAACAAGATGGTCTTCATCCCGCACGACAAAGACCAGATGCTAAGGGATCCGAAGGAGCCGATCATTCCGAATCCGGCGGCGGGCATGGTGGCCGACGCCATTATGCGGGTGCCGGAATTCCGCCAGCAATACCTGGATCGCTTGAGCGAGGTTTTCACCAACGTGTTTAAAGCCCCCGATTGGAATCAGCGCATCGAGGAAAAGGCCCAGAAGCTGGCGGCCTCGGTGGAGAGTTATGATCCGGCGATCGCCCGGACGATGCGCGCGAATAGCCGGAGCATCCGGGCGCGCGTGTTGCGCCGGACCGCGTCGGTGGCCCATTTGTTGCAGATCCCCGGAGGCAGCGGCCCGCCGTTGCCCTTCGAGAATAATATCGCCAAACTTAAGGATTGGTACGCGTTGAACGACGTCGATGGCGCCAACGTCGCCCGGGCGCAGGATGCCGAGGGGAAAACTTGCCTAAGCATCGAGGCCAACGGCAAGTGCACCGGCTCCTGGCGGACCAAAGTCAGCGTCGAGCCCGGGCATTACGTCTTTGAAGGCATGGCGCGTTGCGCCGGCGTCGAGCCCATTACGGATGTCAAACGCGGCGCGGGCGCGGGTTTGCGTATTTCCGGGATCACCCGCCCCCGGCTCAACCAACTCGTGGGCGATTCGCCCTGGCGCAAGGTCGCGTTCGAGTTTCGGGTGGCGGATAGCTCCGAAGATGTTATTTTGGTGTGCGAATTGCTCGCGAACGCGGGCCAAGTTTGGTTTGACGAGGATTCGCTACGCTTGCGCAAATTGGAATGACCGCGATGAAATCTTGGTACGCCTTGCTCCCCGTCTTCCTCGCCGTCCTGGCTGGGATGCCCAGCGCCCGCGCGCAAACCACCGCCCCGGCGGCAATCCATGCCCGGTCCGGTCGGCAGGCGGCGGCGGACACCCTGTTCACCAATCGCTTCCCGCTGTTTCTGCGCTTGGAAGTATCCAAAGCCAGCGTCGCCAGCCTTCGGCGGCGGCCGCGCGAATGGACCTCCGCCACGCTGCGCGAAGGGGATGTGGTCTACACCAATCTCGCCATCAAATTGAAAGGCGGCGCGGGTAGTTTTCGTTCCTTCGACGACAAGCCCGGGCTTACGCTCAAGTTTGAGGACGGGGGGGGCGCCTTCCATGGGTTGAAAAAATTGCACCTCAACAATTCCGTGCAGGATGAATCGTACCTGAGCGAGTGGGCGTGCGGTGAAATGTTCCGCCAAGCCGGCGTGCCCACGCCCCGGGCCGCCCATGCCTGGGTGGAATTGAACGGGCGCAAGCTGGGGCTCTACGTACTGTTGGAAAGCGTGAACCGCGATTTCCTGGCGCGGTATTTCCCAAACCCGCGCGGCAACGTCTATGGCCAAAGCGGTAACGCGGACGTCACCGATAACCTAGAGTTACGCACGAACGCGGGGCAGGCGGCGGGCCACGACGACTTGGAGGCGCTGGCGGAAGCGGCCCGAGGTCCGGTCGCGCGCCTGGCGCAAGTCTTGGACATGGACCGGTTCCTTTCCTTCATGGCCATGGAAGTGTTGTTCAACCACTGGGACGGCTACACCATGAACGTGAAGAACTATCTCGTCTATCACGATCCCGACGCGGGTAAAATGACGTTTATTCCGCACGATTTAGACCAACTGTTCCGCGACTCCCAGGAGAGCATTTTGCCCCGGCCGCATGGCCGCGTGGCCCAGGCCGTGCTTAAAGATGCGGACCTGCGGCGGCGTTACTTGAGCCGGTGCGCCGAGCTATACACCAACGTGCTGGCCCGTCCCGAGTGGCCGGGGCGGATCGAGGCGAAAGCCGCCGAACTCTCCGCGGCCATCGCCAAATGGGACCCCGCCGCGGCCCGCCAGTTGGAGGAGAACGCCGGCCAGTTCGTGGATCGGTTGCAACATCGCAGTGACGCCCTGGCCAAACAACTCCAAGTACCCGGGTTTGGTATGCCGCAATTTACCAACGGGATCGTGGCGTTGCGCGGTTGGCGCCCCGTCCGCCGCCATGGTCAGCCCAAATTGGGCCGCGTGGAGGAAACTCCCGGCCAGCCGGCCTTGTGGATTTCCGCTCCCGCCCCGGCTTCCGCCTCGTGGCGCATGAAGGTGTCTTTGGAGCCCGGCCGGTATGTGTTGGAGGGCTTTGCCCGGGGCGCCGGCATCCAGCCGCCCGCTAACCCGGAAGGTTGGATTGGCGCCGGGTTGCGAGCGGCCGGAACCTCCGGCGCCAAAAAAGACCGGCTGATGGGCGACGCGCCCCGGCGACGATTGGCGTGCGAGTTTCAAGTCGCCGACGATTTCGAGGAAGTGGAACTGATATGCGAACTGCGGGCCGCGCGCGGCGAGGTCTGGTTCGAGGAATCGACCCTGCAATTGCGGCGGCTGGAATAATCAACTCGGCGCGCGTCCCCGGAGATTTTAGGTTGGCCCCGCCAAATACGGAATCGTCAGCGGCCCTTGCGGCAACACGGCCACCCGGGCTTGCGGACCGAGCGCGGCCAACCGCCGGGCCACTTCCGCGCCGATCTCAGCGCACGGCTGGAAATGGGCCGCCCGAACCACGTCATCGGGCAGTGAGCTATGCAATAAACAAGTAGCCTTACGTTGGACGAGCGCTTGAATCTGGGCTTGCCATTGCTCGGGCCAGGCGAATCCCGGACGCGCCAGCAATGCCAGCACCGCTTCGGGATTTTCGGCCTGGCGCAGCAGTCGGTCATACGCGCTTTGCGCGGGCAGCCCCTCGCGGCATTCGGCGGCCAGGATCAAGGCGCCGCCCGGTTTTACGACGCGCGCCCCGGCGCTTAAACCCTTGATGCCCTGGTAAAGATTGATATCGAGCGGATAGCCACTGTTGGTGGTCACCACCACCTCGAAGGGCGCGGCTACTTTTTGCATGGCCGTTGCCCGCACGAATTCCGTGCCCGCGCGATGCGCGGCGAGCAGATCTCCCGCGAATACCCCGGTGATCCGCCGTTGCTCGTTCATGGCGACGTTCAGCAGAAAACTCGGGCCGGGGCGCAAGGCGATATCCCGCATTTCCTCCCACACGGGATTGCCCTCGTTAACGCCAAACACCGCCTGGGGATCGCCGATATTGCGGCAGCCGTGATTGCTGATCACGGTCTCCAAGCCCGCCACGCCGGGCATGATCCCTTTGGGGCCGCCGCTGAAACCGGCGAAAAAATGGGGTTCGATAAAGCCGGTGATGATGCGCGTGTTGGCTTCGGCCAGATGCCGGTTAAGCAGCACCGGCGCGCCCCCGCGAGTCGTGCCAAAGGGGACGAGGGCGGCCCGATTTTCCGCCTCGTGATTCACTACCCGGTATTGCGCCACCACCGCCGGGGTCAGCAGGGTTTCCAGCTCCGCCCGCGTATTGGGGCGGTGCGTGCCCAAGGCGTTCACCAACGTGATCTGCTCCCGGGGCACGAACGCAAGGTATTCGAGCAGCCAGGGAATCAAGCGGTCGTTGGGCGTGGCGCGGGTGATATCCGTGAACACGATGCACACCTTGTCTCCGGGATGGATGGTTTCGGCCAGCGCCGGAGCGCCCACGGGATGCGCCAAGGCCTGCCACACCGCCGCCCGTTCATCGGCCAAGCCGGGGGCGTGGGCGGGCGCGATCACCGTGGTCCGGTCGGCGGGAAAATCGACGGCCAAGGAGCCTTGGCCATAGGCAAGGTTAACTATCATAGGCTGGGTTGCGCGCTCGCTCAGGCCGGGCGTTCGCCGCGTTGCTTGATGTACCGGCCGAACTCCTCGTCGACGCGGTTCGCATCCCCGCTGTTGTAGGCGATGATGCCGCGCAAGTGGATGAAGGAATCCAAATCCATTTGCTCGATTTCGAGGCCGATACCCTCCGGAGCCACGCGCACCACGTGGCCTTCCAGGCGCACCCGCAAATCCGAGGAGGAGCCCACCAGCCGTAAAGTCACCGCGACTTTTTGCCCGACGGGAATAGGCTCCGGCACTTTGACCAGCATGCCGCGTAAGCTTAAATTGGCCACCTCGCCGGCCAGGTTTTTACCCTGCCACTCGACTTGGGCCTGGATGGCGAAGGAGACCCGGGTGAATTTTCGTTTTTCGTCCATAGGCTGGCGTCCACTCTCGGGGTATTGAATCCCAGCGTCAAGTCTCCGCGCGCGCGTTTTGGCGCCCTTGCTTTCCCCCGGCCAGCGCGGCGGCGGCTAGTTTTCTTCCTCCACCGCCGCCCGGTAAAACGCAGCTTGGCCGCCGGCGGGAGCGATCCAGGGGCTCGTCGCTTGCGGCACCGCTTGCCAGGGGCCGCCCACGCGATTCGCTTGCTCCAAAGCGCCGAGTCCCCAGCTCAGGGAAAGCGAACCCGCGCGAACACCAATTTGCAACTGCGCGGCCAGATCCGAGATGTCCCACAGCCGGACGTTATCCCCGCCGGTGAGTATCCAGTTGCCCGCGCCGTTAAACGCCACGGCGCCCACCGGCGCGGAGTGGGCGTTGAAGGTGCGCCGGATGGCCCCGGTGCGGACGTCCCAAAGCCGCGCCGCAAACGTGGGCCACCCTTCGCCGATGAGGAGAAAATCCCCGCGCGGCGAATACGCGGCCGAGCCGAGAAAGCCCCGGGGCAGGATTTCGCGCGTGAGGGCGCCCGACGCCAGTTCGAACACTCGCACGAGGCCGTCTTCCCATCCCACCATCAATTCGGCGCCGCTGGGTGAAAAGGCCAGCGCCCGCACCGAGCCCGCCTCCTCCTGAAACTGGTTCACCAATTTTCCCGAACCCACTTCCCACACCCGCACCGAGGGATCGAAGCTGGAACCGCCCCCAGCCACCAGTCGACCATCGGGGGACAAAGCCGCGCTGGCGACCCAGCCCAAGTGCCCCGAAAAGACCTGGATGGCGAGGCCGGAAGCCGCATCCCAAAGCCGCGCCGTGCGGTCCTGGGCGGCCGTGATGACGCGCCGGCCATCCGCGGAGAAGGCGGCGGCGGTGAGCCAATCGGTGTGCCCGAGCAGTTCTTTATTCAGCGCGCCCGTCTCGGCGTCATAGAGCCGCGCGGCTTTGCGCGGATAGCCGATGGTGGTTAAAACCTGCCGCCCATCCGGGGAAAACGCGGCGACGGTCGTGCCCGACCCGTGCCCTTCGAAAATTTGGGTGAGCGCCGCATTCGTCCGATTCCAAAGGCGCGTGGCCGCCTCCACGCCGCCGGATAAAATCGACTGTCCATCCGGGGAAAAGGCCACGCCCGTGATGGTGCTCGAGGTGTGCCCGACCAAGGCTTGCGAAATCAAACCCGTATCCAAATTCCTGATTTGAACTTGGTTGGCGGGCGTGGCGATCGTGAATTCATTCGTGCCCGGCCCCGCTTTCAACGCCATTATTCCTTCGCTTTTGCCCCGCCGCTTTTCAAGGCCCGTTGCGTAATCCCATTCGATCCAACTGCCGTCCCAGCATCCCGCAATTAAGGAGGTTCGCCCGGGCAGCACGGCCAGGCTGCCTACCCCGTCAGGAGTGGCCAGTGAACGCACCAGCTCGCCGGTGAGCGGATTCCACAGTCGCACCACGTGGTCGTCACCCCCGGTCGCCAGCCAGCCCGGCGGGAGCGAGGCTAAAACTTGGGTTTGCCCATTGGTGGCGTCAATCGTCCGCGCGATCTGGCCGGTAGCTATGTCCCATAGCTTAACCCGATTGGTGGGCGCGTTGTCGGCGGTGGCCAGCGCGTCGCCGATAAAAGTGGCCGCGTAAAAAAGACAGCCGGGCACCTTCATGGTTTGCCGGATTTCGCCCGTGTCGAAGGACCATAGCCTCACCGTGTTATCCCCGCTGGCGGAGGCGAAGACGCGCCCATCGGGGGTGAAGTCCAGCGCGTTGATATCCGCGCGATGCGCCGCGAAATCGGCCCGCCATTCCCCGGTTTCCGCGTTCCAAGCTCGGATAAGCCCGTCGTGAAAACCGGCTAACAGGGTCCGGCCATCGGGCGAAAACACCAGTTTGTTCACGGCGATCCGCCGCTCCTCCAGCCGGTGCTGGAGCTGGCCCGCCTCATTCCAGAGGAACGCGCCGCTGGGTCCGCCCGTCGCCAGTCGCGCGCCCGCGGAAGCGGTGGCCACCTCATGCGCTTCGCCCAGCCCATACGCCCGTTTAGCCTGCGAAACCGCATCGCCCCAGACCAGTCCCGCGCCGGCAAACCAGGCGACTAAAATAGAAGCCTTACTAGTAAACATCAGGTAATCTACTATTTACTCGGCCGCCGTCAACCGGACGGGCGCCTCCGCCAACGCCTGATATTTCTCCGCGGACCGCGAATTAATGGGGCGCTCCGCCGCCGCCGAGCGGGTATTTTTTTAACACGCGCGCGCGAGCGGCCGTGAGGCACCAATCATTTTCCACGAGTTGGATTTCGGACACGGCGGTTTGGCCAAAGTTGTGCCGCCGGTAGGCGCTGAGCCGCTCGACGAAACGCTCCAGATCCTCCGGCGCTTGCCGGAATCGGCAGACGGTGACGTGGGCGGTGCGCAGGCGGTAGCGTTGATCCAGACCTTCGCCCAAGCCCGCCCGGCGCAAGCCCTCTCGCACGTGGTCGCGCAACCCGTTGAGCGCGCCCGCTTGGGGAAAGCCTTGAATCATGATCGCGTCAGGCGAGGCGGTAACGCCGGAGAAATGAATCGCGAAACCGGCGGCTTGGCGCAACGCTTCGTCCACCGCGCGTTGATACTCCGCTTGGCGCGCGAAATAAGGCCCGTAACTCGCGGTCGCCGTAAAGAGGGAGAGCAGCGTGACGTGCAGGTCCGTCGCGGGATAATAGTATTGGTCCGGCTCAAAGCGCCGCAGCGCCCGCTGAAATCCCTCGATTTCCGCCCGGACTTGGGGGTCCAGTCGAATGATGAGGGTTAGCCCTCGGCGAGGATCAGGCTGGCCCGAAGCCAGCAGGGGATCGATTGCCACCTGGTTTGCCTGAAAGGCGCGCAACGCGTTTTCCCACAGGCTATCGTAATGCTGCTCCAACAAACTCATAGCTCCGGCCCGATACCTTGGCGGCCGGCTGGACGAATGCAAGCCTGAATCGATCGGCGGATTCGGGCGACCCGATAAACCGCGCGTCCACGCTCGTGATTAGGCGGCGCGAAAAAATAATCGGAGCATTCTGGCTGGCTCTTTTGCCTGCTGGC
>DBTJ01000061.1:3290-3899 GCA_002306985.1 Verrucomicrobia bacterium UBA1319 | reverse complement strand
GCGTGCTGGCGCAATTATCCCTGATGAACCCGGCGGACAAGGAACTGGATCCCCTGCGGATCATTTTGACCGAGGGTTGCCTGGCCCAGCGCATCCTCAAAGCCACCGGCCCCGCGCCCACTCGGTCGCGACTGGAAGCGGTCTACTCCGAGCTTTGCGGCTGCCTCGCGCAAAACCGCCTATTCCAGCCATAGCCGTCGCAACGGCTTCCCCCGGCCCGGTCCTATTTTTGACGCCAAACCAGCGAGCAATTATGGCTGGTTTCGGTATAAGCGACGCCCCCATAAAAGCCGGCCAGCGGCTCCCGATAGTGGGCGACCGTTAATAAATATTGTCCTGGTTGCGCGGCGGTGAAACGCACGAATCCTTCGCCGTCGGCCGTGAGTTTTTGCTCCTGATCGTCGGGGGAACGCAACGTCACTCCAACGTCGGGGAGCGGCTTACCGCGAAAATACACCCGCGCTTCGCCCGGCTTGCCCGTAGGAACCAGGTCCAGCGTCAGCAACGGCGCGACCTCGCCGCTCGTCGACGGCTGCCAGCGAGCATAGAAATAAGGTTTGCGCCCGCCCCGGACGGTAAAGACCGTTTCGGCGCAAGCCACACGCGTCG
>DBTJ01000061.1:2209-3069 GCA_002306985.1 Verrucomicrobia bacterium UBA1319 | reverse complement strand
TGCGCCCGCCCCGGACGGTAAAGCCCTTTTCGGCGCAAGCCACACGCGTCGCCAAGACCTCCGGCAAGATGAGGTGATCCGCCTGTTTAATCGCCTCAACTCGGGCGGGTTTATTGGTGGCGATATAAAAAACGCAAGGCGGAGACAAACTATCCAAATATCCGGGTGAGGTCTCAAAAGGCTTGCCCGGCTCGGCGAAACGAATCACCAACCGGTCATCCTTAGGTTCGATCCAGACGGTGTGAGCCCGCAAAACGGTGGCGGCTAAAACCAGCCACCCCAACAGCAAACAATACCCACGATTCATAATCATCAAAAGCGGTGGTTTCATTTTAACGCAACTCGGCGGATTGCGCCGGGACGGTCTTGACCGCCCAACCGCTGGTCTTGCCCGGCGTGATAATTTCCAAATCAGGGCGTTTGACGGTGCCATCCTCGCCCCCCAGGGCGATCAACTGCCGCGACCCAGCGGTCACGAGCCGATGCGCCATGCGCGGATGCTCCAACCGGCCGACGACTTCCCATGACTTCAGATCTTTGGCCAACCGCCATAGGTCTCCTTGAAAAGCCGTAACGTAGATCCGTCCCTGTTGATTGATCGCCGAGCAGCTAAAGCCTTTGTGTTTGCCCGGCGGCAGATCCGGGCCTTTGGCCCATTGACCGGTCGCGGTATCGTATACCTCTACCGCGAGCGTGGGCTGATTATCGCTATCCATCCCACCGATGCAAAACACCTTCGAGCCAAGGGCGGCCAAGGCCAAAGCTCGGCGTTGAAACGGCTGCGGAAACTCACGCCAGCCGGCTTGCGGCTGGGAAACATCGAAAACCAAGGCGTTCGCGGGCCAGACGGGTTTACTGGA
>DBTJ01000061.1:0-1971 GCA_002306985.1 Verrucomicrobia bacterium UBA1319 | reverse complement strand
GGCGTCCGCGGGCCAGACGGGTTTACTGGAAGCGCCGTCGAGCCGCCAGCCGCCGGCCACATATATTTTATCCCCCAGCACCACGGCATCGTGGCTGGAACGGGGCGCGGGCAATGAAGCCAGATCTTCCCATTGTTGGGTTCGCGGATTAAACCGTTGCGCCAGCGACAAGGATTCCAAGTCTTGCGGCGCGCCCACATGATTGCGCGCCGCCATGCCGCCCAACCGGTAAATATAACCGCCATGAGCCACTAACGGCTGCCCTTGGCCCGGCGTGGCGGCGGGCAGCGGTTCCCAGGCGTTTCCGCCCCGCAAACGCAAACGCTGAAATGAGCCGCTGACCATTTCGGCCGAATACTCGTGGCGCTCCCCTTTATGCCCGCCAAACGCGTAAAGCCAGCCATCGGCGGTGACCGCGCCAAAACTAGTCACGGTTTCCGGCAACGGCGGCAGGCTGGTTTTGACCGTCGGTTGGGAGGCGCAACCCCAGGCAGCCAGGCTAAAGGCCGCAGCCGCAGCAATCGCTTTAATATTAAACATTCGGGAAGATAATCTTGAGCGACGACGCTCGCTTGCGCCGGATTGCCGAAGTTTGGCGGCGGCTTGCGCGAAATCTAGACGGATCGCCCGGCCGGTTTCAAAGCGGCCTTGAAAGCCGCCAGCGTCTCCGGGCTGACGTGATGCTCGATGCCCTCGGCGTCCTTTTCCGCCGCTTGCTCCGAAATGCCCAGCGAACGCAAAAACGCCACCACCGTATCGTGCCGGCTTTTGCAGTCTTGCGCCAACGCGCGCCCCGGTTCGGTCAGAAAAATGGCGCGATAAGGTTGCGTGGACACATACCCGGCCTTTTGCATGCGCGCGATGGTCCGATTGACCGTGACATGGGTCACGCCCAGCCGTTTGGCCAAATCCACCACTCTGGCCTCGCCTTTTTCGGCGATAAGTCCAGCGATTGCTTCCGCGTAATCCTCTGAAGTTTCACGGGCGTGATCCCGCCGGGTTAGCCTGAGATTGGCTGCCTGGCCTTGGTCGCCGCCGGCGGCGGAAGCTTTGGACGATGTTGGTTTTGCCGTTGCCATTGCGATTCAGGAGATAATTTAGCCAAATTGCCATTGACCGTCGAGCACAACCTAATGTAGCATATGGTACATTATGAATGTACTTATACATTGTGAAGCGTTCGCTAACCATGCGGCCGGTGCTTTTGTCCGCTGAATAACTTTTCACTGACGCCCCTTTTTACTATGCATTCCGAGTCTTCCTCCGCCGCCGCGCCTACCCCTGGCTGGCGGCAGCTTGCGCCAGCCCCAAGTTTACCCGAGGTCTACCGCACCGTTAAGGTTTCGGCGGCGGGCGGTTTCTGGCGCAAATTGCTCGCCTTTTCCGGCCCGGGCTACCTGGTCGCGGTGGGTTACATGGACCCCGGCAATTGGGCCACGGATATTGCGGGCGGCTCGCAATTTGGGTATTCTCTACTCAGCGTCATCCTGATTTCAAATTTGATGGCTATCCTGCTGCAGGCGCTTTGCGTCAGGTTGGGAGTAGCCACCGGCAGGGATCTCGCCCAAGCGTGCCGGGGACACTTTTCCCGGCCGGTGTCGTTTGTTTTATGGCTGCTTTGCGAAATCGCCATTTGCGCCTGCGACTTGGCGGAGGTGATCGGCTCGGCGATCGCCCTCAACCTCTTATTCCACCTGCCCCTCGCCTGGGGCGCCACTTTGACCGCGGCGGATGTGCTTGCGGTGATGTACTTGCAAAACAAGGGATTCCGGTATATGGAGGCGCTGGTGATCACCTTAATGACCACGATTGGCCTTTGCTTCGGCCTGGAAATCCTCTTTTCCCAGCCGAATGTGGCTGACCTCCTAACCGGGTTTATTCCGCGGACGGAAATCTTGCGCAATCCTGACATGCTCTACATCGCCATGGGCATCCTGGGCGCGACTGTGATGCCGCACAATCTCTATTTGC
>DBTJ01000195.1 GCA_002306985.1 Verrucomicrobia bacterium UBA1319 | reverse complement strand
GGGAATTATGAAATTGGCCAAGCCATCAGCGGGTCTCCGGCCATTGCCAATGGCTATGTGGTCATCGGTTCCGAAGATGGCTGGGTGTACGCGTTTAAATAGGAGCAAACGGTGGATCGACCTCTGAAAATCGTGCAGCTGACGCCCGGGGCGGGCAATATGTATTGCGGCGGCTGCTTTCGCGACAATGCCTTGGTGAAGGCGTTGCGTCAGGCGGGGCATGACGTGATTATGATCCCGCTTTACTTGCCCTTAAACCTCGAAGATGGCGATCAAAGCGCGCAAACCCCGATTTTTTTCAGCGGCATCAACGTGTATCTGGAACAAAAGCTGCCGTTGTTTCGGAAACTGCCGCGTTGGATAAACCGGATGCTGGCCTCCCCGGCCTTACTTCGGCAGGCGGGCAAAGCCGCGGCGAAAACGCGTCCGGAGGACACCGGGGAGTTGATGCTGTCCATGCTGCGCGGCGAGGCGGGCAATCAAGCGCGCGAATTGGAAGAATTGATCCACTGGCTTAAGACGCAGGAAAAGCCCGATGTAATCTGTCTTTCCAACGTGCTGCTGGCCGGCATGGCCCGGGAATTGAAAAAGCAATTGCAGGTGCCCGTGGTTTGCACTTTTCAAGGGGAAGACGGTTTTCTCGATGCGTTGCCGCCCGCCTGCCGGCTGGACAGCTGGGATTTGTTGCGCGAACGGGCGTTGGACATCGATTTATTCATCGCTCCGAGCGGTTATTATGCCAGCCTAATGAGTGAACGGTTGAAATTACCTCAAGATCGCGTTCACATTATCTATAACGGCATTCCGCTCGATGGGTTTGCGCCCGCTTCCGCGCCTCCCCGCCCCCTGGCCTATGGCTATTTTGCCCGCATGTGTTCCGAAAAGGGCCTGGAAACCGTGGTGGAATCGTTTTTGATATTAAAGCAGCGCAATCGTTTGCCAGGGTTGAGGTTGCGCATTGGGGGTAGCTTGAGTCCGGCGGACGAACCGTTCCTGAACGCCCTCAAGGGCCGCTTGCAACGCAATGGTTGCCTAGTGGCAACGGATATTTGCCCTAACCTGAGCCGCGCCGAGAAACAGGATTTCTATCGAAGCTTGTCGGTTATGTCGGTGCCGGTTTTAGGGGGAGAAGCGTTCGGGTTGTATGTAGCCGAGGCCATGGCTTCAGGTGTGCCGGTGGTGTTGCCTAGCGTCGGTTCCTTCCCCGAGTTGGTGCGAATGTCGGGCGGTGGAATCATTTATAACCCTCCATCAGCTAATGAGTTAGCTGATCAAGTGGAAGCGTTGCTACAGGCGGAGCCTCGCCGGTTGGAATTAGGACAAAAGGGTCGGCAAGCGGCGTTAACGCTGTTTAGCATGGAGCGCATGGCTCAGGAAGTGGTGGAGACTTATCGGGGCATAGTGAAGCCGAGACCGGAAAAAGAGGCCGCGATTTAGCCTGATTTTGTGTTGTAATTCACTAAAGATCAATGGTTAGTGAATATTTATTTACTTAAAAAAGAGGCAGTGTAAAAATGAACCGGGCTCCTTAGTCAGAGGATGACACAGGAGCCCGGGGAATATTTCGAACTCAGTACAAACAGAGGGAATACGTGGGAACATCGAACTGAGTGTGTACCACACCCCGTCCGAAATCAGTTGGGCATTCAATGAACAATGGCGTTGTAATCCGCCTCAAATTAGGTCTTACTATTCGACCTTAACTGCCCGAAATTCTATTTCGTACTCCGGGTATAGTGAACACTATGTTGGCCTCGTCGTCAAGTGTCGGAGAAAAGTAGTAGCACAATTAATTTAGTTATATAAGTACTGCTAATTAACATGCGGTTTATATCGGGGTTGAAAAATATGTCTAATCATCTATGACTGCGGGCTTTTTGAAATTTGTGGCGGCCCGCCTCGATGGTCGTCCTTTACTCATTGTGTTTCCCAAAAATCGGCGTTAGTTTCAGGCCGAAATGTTGAAGACGTTTGCTGATCAAAAGTACCCTGGACGCCTGATTGCGGTGGAAGGCCTTGATGGATCAGGGAAATCGACGCAAATTCATTTGTTGAAACGCTGGCTTGAGCTGCAGGGACTCAAGGTGTTTTTTAGCGAATGGAACTCTTCTTCGTTGGTAAAAAGCGCCACCAGCAAAGCCAAAAAGCGCGAGTTGCTTACCCCAACGACTTTCAGCCTAATCCACGCCACCGACTTTGCTGATCGCTATGAGCGGCAGCTAGTTCCGTTAATTCGCGCCGGGTATATCGTTTTGTGCGACCGGTATATCTTTACGGCTTTTGCCCGTGATATTGTGCGTGGTTGTCCGCCCGAATGGGTGCGCGGCATGTATAGCTTTGCACTGTTGCCGGACTTCACTTTCTTCTTCAAATCCAAGCTGGAAGTCTCTTTGCAGCGCATCTTGGATAATCGGCCGCAATTGAAGTACTTTGAAGCCGGCATGGATTTGGACTTATCCCCCGATCCCTATGAGAGCTTTCGGATTTTCCAAGGTCGGATACTGGATGAATATTTGGCCATGAGCAAAGAATTCAATTTCACGGTGATCGACGCCAATCAAGGCATTGAAGTGCAGCAATCCATGGTGCGTGAGTTAGTGGCCGCCAAGCTGGATTTGGCCGCGTTTGCGCAACCGAAGCGATAAAAAAGGGGAGAACAGCATATGGTTACTTCAATGGAGTCCAATTCAATGCCGAACGGCCCCAAAATCCATTTCAAGCGCAATGAGAAACGGCATGTGCGCATCCCTAAAATTTCCCGCAAACAATTTTATGGGCATGGTATCCCCGGGGTGGATACCGAAAAGCTGGCGGGCAAGTTGATTGTGGTGGAGGGGGCGGATTGCTCCGGCCGCAGCACGCAGATTCACCGGCTTGTCGAATGGTTGGAGGGCAGCGGGCACGCCACGGTGCAAGTCGGTTTGAAATTGTCCAACTTGGTCAGCGAGGAACTTGAGCAGGCCAAGCAAGGCAACATTCTAAGTCGGGTCACTTTAAGCTTGTTTTACGCCACTGATTTCGCCGATCAATTGGAGAACACGATTTTGCCCGCATTGCGCGCCGGCACGATGGTTTTGGCCGATCGGTATATTTATACCTTGATGGCGCGCGATTTAGTGCGCGGCATGGACGAGTCCTGGGTGAAGAACCTATACAGTATGGCGCTCATTCCGGATGCGGTGTTTTATTTGAACGTCGCGCCGGAAGAGTTGGTGCAACGGAACTTTGCCAAACACAGTAGTTTGGATTATTGGGAAAGCGGCATTGATTTGGGATTGGCGCGGGATTGGTTCGATAGTTTCTTGATTTATCAGGGGCTGATCGAAAAGCAGTTTCATCGGATGCAAACCACGTTTAAGTTCACCACGGTGGATGGCCATCGCTCGGCCGACACTATCAACGCGGAGTTGCGCAACAAGATCGAAGATGTGCTCGAGGGTAGAGCCTAAACACGGGCGGGCTGTCGGCTCTGGCCCGGGGGGCCGCTCGATGGCTGGTTAAACCGGATGCCGCCGCATTGGCGGGAAATAGATATGGCTGAGTCCAGCGAAAAAAAAGAGTATCTCGTGGGCGTGGATCTGGGGGGAACCAAGATCCTGTCGGGGGTTTTTAAATCCTCGCTCGCGTGTTTGGGCCGCTCTAAAATGAGCACTAAGCCCCAGCGTGGCGCCAAAGGGGTGATTGAGCGCATAGCCCATTGCGTGGAGGACGCGGTGGACGAATGCGATCTCACCTTCAAACAAGTGCGCGGAGTGGGCATAGGCGCTCCCGGCGCGGTGGACTCCGACTCGGGCAAGGTGATTTTCGCGCCCAACCTGGGATGGGAAGACGTGGACTTAAAAAAAGACCTCGAGGATAAGATTGGTTTGCCGGTGTTTGTGGAGAACGATTGCAATATTTGCACGTTGGGCATTTACGAGACCGAACTCGAGACCAAGCCGCGCCAGATGGTGGGCATTTTCTTGGGCACCGGCATCGGCGGCGGCTTAATTCTGGATGGCAAGCTGTACTGTGGTTTCAATCGGACCGCCGGGGAGGTTGGGCACATGGTGATCGAAGTGGGCGGACCCAAGTGTAGTTGTGGCAATCGGGGATGCTTCGAGGCGGTGGCGAGCCGCGGCGCGATTTTTCGTAAAATCCAAAACGACGTCAAAGCGGGCCAAAAGACCGTCTTGACCGAGATGCTCGGCCCGGGCTTGGATGACATGCGTAGCGGCGACTTGCGCAAGGCCATCCGGCAAGGCGATAAATATGTGGAGAAAGTGATCGAGGACGCCGCCGAATACACGGGTATCGCGGTGGCTAACCTCATCAACATTATTAATCCTCAAGTGGTGGTTTTAGGCGGCGGCATCATCACCGCACTGGAAGACGAGATGATGGCGATCATCCTCGAAACCGCCAAAGATTACGTCATGGCGGGCACCTTTAAGGGGATCGAAGTGATGGCTTCGAAACTGGGGGATGATGCCGGGATCGTTGGCGGAGCCGTTTTAGCCCGGATGCGGACAAAATAAGTTTTGCTTCCCGCGAGGCGTTATGGCTTAAATCGACATGATATTAGCCGCCTGGGGCGGTTTGGCGGGGTAAGTCGGAGTATTCCGGCCGCGTGGTAGGTGGCATGAACATATGAGCCGGTCGCGATTGAACGTTAAATATTCCGGGAGCGTGCAAGGCGTCGGATTTCGGTATACTGTGAAGTCGTTAGTGGTGGGCTACGAGGTCACGGGCGTCATTCGAAATCTGGCCGATGGCCGGGTGGAATTGACGGTGGAGGGGGATCGAGAAGAGTTGGAAGCCTTTCAAAAGGCGGTGTTGGAATCGGGGTTAGGCCCGCTGATTCGCAATACAGAGGTGGCTTGGGCCGAGCCGCGTGGCGAGTTTAAAGGGTTTGCCATTGTGGGTTAATCAAGGGATATGATTGGTGTGAGTTTGAGATGAAGTACGCGATTTTAGCCGATATTCATGGAAGCTTGGAAGCATTGGAAGTTGTTTTGGCGGATGCCAAGAACGAAAAATGCACCCACTACGCTTGTTTGGGCGATGTTGTCGGCTACAACGCCAACCCCAAAGAGTGCCTGGACATCGTCCGTTCGATGAATATGCCTTGCGTCAAAGGCAACCACGACGAGTATTGCTCGGGTGATGAAGAATTGGAAGGGTTCAACCCGCACGCCAAAGAGGCGATCAATTGGACCCGACATCAATTAACCGAGGACGACCGGTTGTGGTTAAAAAATCTCAAGTACATCCGGCTCGTGGCGAGCTTTTCGATTGTGCATGCCACGCTGGATGTGCCGCAACGGTGGGGGTACGTATTCGATAAACTCGCCGCCGCCGCCAGTTTCACTTATCAAAACACCGGGGTTTGCTTTTTTGGCCACACCCATGTGCCGATGGCCTTTACTCGCGATAGCGTGGTTCGCGGAGGAACCTATTCCAAATTTAAGACCGAGCCCGGCCGTAAATACTTTGTGAACGTGGGCAGCGTAGGCCAGTCTCGCGATGGCGTGCCTAAAGCCACCTACGTCACCTATAACCTGGACGACGGAACGATCGAGTTGCGCCGATTGGATTACGACATGGCCAAAACCCAGGCGAAAATTCGAGCCGCCGGACTGCCGGAAAGACTGGCGGAACGGCTGGAGCATGGTAAATAGGGCTTCCGATTTCGACCCGGGCGGTTGAGGGCGCAGGCCGATGACCGCCAGACGGCTTCATTTTTGAAAATTCTCCTGCTTAAGCCAAGTTCCCTGGGGGATGTTGTCCAAGCCATGCCCGTGCTGCGTTTGCTCAAACGTCATAACTCGGCGAACGAGATATATTGGTGGCTTTCGGATGGCTTGGTGCCTTTATTGCGGGACGATCCGGATTTGGCCGGGGTGATTCCCTTTCATCGACGGCAGTGGAGAAGCCCGCTGAATTGGCCCCATCTAATGGGGAGCATATTGGAGTTGAAGACGATGCGCTTCGATCTGGTGATCGATTTGCAGAGTTTGCTGCGCAGCGCCTTGTTCGCCTGGGCAGCCCAAGGTGCCCTGACCGTTGGCTTGGCCGATCCGCGAGAAGGCGCGCCCGCTTTTTACGATTACGCCATTCCGCGCCCGTCGGCCCACACGCATGCCGTCGATTGGTACTTGCAGGTACTGAACTTTTTAAAGGTGCCCATCCACTGGGATTTTGAATGGTTGCCCCCGCACCCGGCATTGGCTGCGAACGTGAGCCAGCGGCGGCAAGCGCAGCCGCTGGTTATCTTGCTGCCGGGAGCGCGTTGGCCCAATAAGCGCTGGCCGATCGAGCATTTTTGCGAGTTGGCTAAAATTCTCTCCCGTAATGATTCTCGCTTGCGCCTCGCCGTTTTAGGCGGGCGCGAAGATATGCCTTTGGGCGAGCAAGTCCGGCGCGCGGCGCCGGAGGCGGTTTGGGATCTGACTGGGCGTACGGAGTTGCCCGAAATGGTGGAATGGATTCGCCAAGCGGAAGTGGTGGTGTCGAATGATACCGGGCCAATGCACGTGGCGGCGGCACTGGGAAAACCCGTGGTGGCGCTGTTCGGTCCTACCCATCCGGATCGCACCGGGCCTTACACCCCCAAAAAGGAAGTGATTCGCGCGACTTTGCCTTGCGTTCCTTGCATGCGGGCCCGATGCGCGAATCCGGTGACGATGGCGTGTTTATGGCGGATCACACCCGCTTCGGTTGCCGCCGCCGCCGGGCGCTTTCTACCTTCAGGATTGTGTGGATAATGTTAAGAGGCAGCCGGTTGCCAGCCAGTTACCCGTTCAGGTTATGATTAATCGTGAAATTCATTTCGTTCCGGCATGTGATCTGCTAGTATTTCGACATATGAAACGATGGCTTTGTCTAATGGCCGCGCTGCTGGCTTGGATGCCTGGGGTGCGAGCCCAAGTGAGCGCTGAGCTTGTGCTTGACCAGGAGCTCTTTTTATCCCAGGAATCCTTATTCGTGGGGGTCAAGGTCACCAATTTGTCCGGTAAAGCGCTTGAGTTTGGCACGAACGCCGAATGGCTGCGTTTTTCGGTGGAATATGTGGGGGGCGCCGCCGTCAACCAGATCGTGGAATTACCCCGCCAAGAGGCTTTCATTCTGGAAAATTCCAAACGGGGCACTCGCGTGGTGGATTTGGCGGAGTGCTACGATTGCGCCAAGCCGGGCCGTTACACGGTGACGGCGATTATCAATATTCCAGGCTGGGATTCCGTCATCATGAGCCCCGCGAAGTCATTTACCGTTATCAATGGGACTCGCATTTGGGAACAAATTTTTGGCGTGCCCGTGGCGAATGCTTCTTCCAATCAAGTTAGTTCTCGCAAATATATCCTGCAGAAAATGGTCACGATGAAGGAAAATCGACTCTACATCCGCTTAACCGATGCGGAGGAGGGCAAGACCTACCGAGTTTATCAACTCTGCCCGATGGTTTCTTTCGCCCAACCGGAAACCCAGATCGATAAGGACTCCAATTTGAACGTGCTTTGCCAGACCGGGGCGCGGATTTTCACTTTCCTGGTGGTGAGCCCCAACTGCGAGCTGGTTAAACGGATCTCCTACGAATATGCCGGCAGCCGTCCAACCATGTCCGTCGATGGCGAAGGCGGCTTCCGAATTGCGGGCGGGAAACGGCGAGTGACCCCGGATGACATTGGCACGACTTCCGAGTTGCCGATCGCTAAAATCGTCACTCCGATCGATACGAATTCCGTACCGGAAAAGAAAAAGAAGAAGAAAAAAGATGATTGGTGATCGCTCGGTTACCTGGCGTTGTTTCCAGCCACCACAAATCCATTTTAAGCAAAACCCCGTTTGATCGCGGGGTTTTGCTTTTTCTGGTTCGGACGGGCGGGTCAGGTTACCGACACCACCTGGAACAGGCTGCGCGCGCCGGCGATCTGGAGTTGAAAACGGTCCCCCGTCTTTTTGCCGAGCAATTGCTGTCCTAAAGGAGATTGCGGAGTAATAACCAGCACTTCTGTGCCTTCGTGGATCACTTCGGTGCCGCCCGCGCGCGGGCCCATAAAATAGAAGGTGCCGCCGTCTTTACCCTTAAGTTCCACCAAAGCGCCAATATCGATCGGTTCGGCCGGGTTGAAAGGGCGCACCACCAGCGCCTCAAATTGCTGAATGTCCTTTTCCGTTTCGGCCGCTTGACGGGATTGGCCGCGGGCCAAGTAGGAAGCTTCCAAACCGCGAGTGTCGTATTTATTCTCGGCTTTGTTCTGCTCGTGCGTAGCCTCCGCCCGGGAGGCCCGGGCGGCGTGATAATAAAGTTCCAGCCCGCTCGCAAGCTGGGCGATGATTTGTTTGATCAGGGCGTGTTTGTTCACGGCAATTCGTTGCGCAATTCGTCTTTTTGCAGGCCGATCCTTTCCAGCGGAATCGGCTGGAAGCCAGCATTCCATACTGGCGCGTCTTTGGCCAAGCGAAAATCCAGTTGGCTAGCGTTAACCCAGTTGGTTTCGGCGCTTACGTAGTTGCCGACTATCTCGACCAGGTTGGTTTTCGCGTGCCAGCCGATATTGAGCCATTTGCCTCCCAGGCAAATATTGCGCGCCACCACGTTGCCTTCCGGGGGAATGCCGTTATCCGCCGCGTAATACCGGTCCAAGTCCTTGATCGCCGGGTAGCGTTGCCGATATAAGTCCTGTGGCACTTTGCCCAACTGCTCCTTCATAAAGCCGTAGACCATGTTGTGCCAGACTGGGGCTTTGTCCAATCCCCGGCCATCGAGATCGACGGCGGGTTGGCATGCCACAAATAAATTATTCTCGACGCGATGATCGCGTCCCCCGCCCAGAAATGCGGCCCGGCTTACTTGGTAAAAAACATTACCATAGATTAGGGTGCCGCTGACGCAGTCATCCATGTAGACCCCCATCGAACCCATGCCTACGCCCCCGGTGTGATGGATGAAATTGTGCCGGATTACGTTGCCCCGGAAACTGTAATCGCGGCCCATGTAAATCGCTCCGACATCCCCGGTTTCCAAAGCGATGTGGTGGATTTCATTGAATTCGACCACGTGGTCGTTGCCGCCAAAGAGGATGGCGCAGTGCGGGTGGTCATGGATGAGATTGTGAGCCGCGCGATTGCCGACGCCATTCATTAAAATCGCGGGCACATAGCACTTGGACCAACGGCCTTGTTTTTGGAAATGGCAGTTTTCCACCGCATGGCCACCGGGTTCAAGTGTTTGCCGGTTGCCGCCGGATAGACTCACGCCCGCATCGCCGGTGTTTTCAATATCGCAGCCTAAGACTCGCTGGCCATGGCCGCCTTCGATGCTAACAGCGGTGCCGCCGAGCAAGGCTAATTTGCAGCCTTCGATCCGATTGCTCGCGCCGCCGATGAGTTCGAAGGCCCGTCCCCGGGAAGCTAGGAAATTAAAACCACGAAAGACCACATTGGAAACCTGGTTTAGCTGGACCATGGGTTCTTCCAACAACGAAACCAACACTTCCGCTTGTCCGATGGCTTTGGGCGGCCAGAAATACAGCATGCCCGTATGCCGGTCTAAAAACCATTCGCCGGGTTGATCCAGCTCTTCCAATAGGTTTAGAAAATAGACCCGTTGGCCAGCCCGGAACCCATAATGGCCATATGGTGGGGCGGTTTTTATCAGGTGTTTTTCGAGCTCGATGGCCGCCACTTTTTCATAGGAATTGGCCCAATCGTAAGCCCAGTAGCCGTGAATCCATACCTCGGAGAGGTCGCGCCAGCGTTTGGGGCGATCACCGGCATAATAGAAACCGGCGGCCAACGGCCCCAGTTTTCCGCCGTGCTCATCGGGTTGCACCGCGCTGTCCGGGAACGGGGCGATTTTCTCCCATTCGCCTTCATTGGGCCAGCGAGCGACGGTCATAGGCTGGCCATCGAAGAAAAGCTCCAGATGGGAGGGCGCCGCCGGGCGGCCAAAGCCGCGGGAATGAAATTGGCCGAAATTTGTGATGCCCAGCGCGCGCAAATCGATTTGCCGGATGGCTGCGCGCGCCGAGGTATCCAAGCGGGCTAAGATCGCCGGGTCTTTCACTGGTTGGAAATCCTTGATCCCCGGTCCACCCAGGAAACGGACTTTCTCATGGTTAAAAGCTCGATACACAACCGGGGCTTCCGGCGTGCCGCTATCTTCGGCGTTCAGCTTTACCCCGTGATTCAGCAAGTAGTCTCCCCCTCGCACCCATACGGTTTGGGCTCGCCGGGTGGCGGTTGGTTGGTTCGGTTTACGAATGGCTTGCCGCGCTCCCTCCAAAGTGGCGAAAGGCTGCGTTTGGGTGCCGGGGTTCGTATCCTTGCCTGTAGGGGCGACGTACCATTCTTGCGCGGCCATGGACGACGAAGTCCAGAGACTGACTGTCAAAAAAAGCGCGGCTACGGCACGGCCGCGAAGACTTTGTGGTGAGAGCATATAAGCATGGACGGTTAATCCGGACGGAGTATTCGGAGAGGATTTCGGGCGAAAAGGCAAAATACCTGGCGGGGGGGTGCTTTTTTTATTGAATCCACCGCAAAAGGAAATACCTATAGGGTCACGAAGTAGAGACGAGATTGAATCAATAAAAAGTGAAACCGACTGATTTAAGAGGCATCCTGCAGTACATCCCGCGCTTTCGCGAGAAGATATTCATCATCGCCGTGGATGGCGCGATCGTGACCGACGAGAATTTTGCCAACATCTTGCTCGATGTGGCCGTGTTGCGTTCCTTGAATATCCGCGTGGTGCTCGTGCATGGCGCCTCGGCGCAAATTCGGACTTTGGCCGATCAAAAAGGCATTGCGCCCTCGAATATCGACGGCTGTGGCATCACGGATAACATGACGTTGGGGCTGGCGTTGACCGCCTCGAACCGTCTGACGCATGAGATTCTCGAAGGCCTTTCCGCCAACGATCTCCGCGCCGCCAACACCAACGCGGTGATTGCTCATCCCATGGGCATCTTGCACGGGGTGGATCAGCAGTATACTGGCAAGGTGGAGCGGGTGGATGTCGAACTGCTGCAGACCTTGCTCTCACAGGGGATTGTCCCCGTGGCTCCCCCCTTGGGTTTCGATGGCGACGGGAAAACTTACCGGGTCAACTCCGATAGCGTGGCCCTCGCTATCGCTTGCGCCTTGAAAGCGACCAAGGTGATTTATATCACCACGCAAGATGGCTTAATCGTCCGCGGCCAGTTGACTCGCCATATCTTGTCGAGCGACCTCGAGAAATTGCTCGAAAGCGATGTGTCGGCGGTGAATGCCGAAATGCTATCCAAAGCCATCCACGCCGTGCAAGCCTGCCAGAACGGTGTGCCGCGCGTTCATATCATCAATGGCCGGGTCGATGACGGGCTGCTGTCCGAAGTGTTTTCCAACGAAGGCATCGGCACCTTGGTTTATGCCAATGAATATGAAATGGTGCGCCGAGCCCTAAAAAAGGATATCCGCAGCATCCTCATGCTGATCAAAAAATCGGTGGATTCCGAAGAGTTGGTCAAACGGACTTACGCGAGCGTCGAGAAACAGCTGGGGGACTATTTCATCTACGAAATTGACCGCAATCCGGTGGCCTGCGTCGCTTTGCATACTTATCCCGAAGTGAGCAAAGGCGAGTTGGCCTGTCTTTATGTGAACGCGTCGCACGAAAACCAAGGCATCGGCCAGAAAATGATCCAGTTCGTCGAAAACAAGGCGCGCGAAATGGGGTTAAGCGAATTGATTGTGCTATCGACGCAAACCTTTGCTTATTTCCAATCCAAAGCGGGATTCCAGGAAGGCACGCCGGATGATTTGCCCGCCGCCCGGCGTGAAAAATATGACGCGAGCGGACGGAAGTCGAAAGTGCTGATCAAAAAGTTTAAATAAGGCGATTTGAGGGCGACTCGTTCCGCTAGCGAGTCCATAGGGATATTATGAGTTTTGAGCAACCTAAACCAAGCGCGGCCCAGTTCCGTGTGTCCGGCGGATTTCCTTTGCGGGGCGCCGTCAAACCCCAGGGTAATAAAAACGAGGCGCTGCCGATTTTGGCGGCCTGTTGCCTGACCGATCAGCCGGTCGCGCTCGAGAATGTTCCCGATATCGAAGACGTCCACGTCATGGGGGAAATCCTCACGGAATTGGGCGTGGCGGTCGAAGTCTCCGCCGACAAGAGTCGGATGAACGTGCGGGCGGGCGACGATCCCAAGCCCAGCCTGCCCACCACTTTGGCCGCCAAGTTGCGGGGCTCCGTCACGCTGGCCGGGCCCTTGTTGGGCCGCTGCCACCGCGTGTTTTTGCCCAAGCCGGGCGGGGATCGCATTGGCCGCCGCCGCTTGGACACGCATTTGCTCGCGCTGCAAGCGCTGGGGGCGCAGATCAAATCCGCGCCGGAAGGCTATTATCTGGAAGCCAAGGAACTCGTGGGGACCGATATCCTATTAGACGAAGCTTCCGTGACCGCGACCGAAAACGCGGTGTGCGCGGCGGTGGTGGCCAAGGGGGAAACTATCATTCGTAACGCCGCCAGCGAGCCGCATGTGCAGGGCCTCTGCCGCATGCTTAATCAAATGGGGGCTTGCATCGAAGGCATCGGTTCGAATTTGCTGAAAATCCAGGGCGTCCTAAAACTTAAGGGGGCTACGCACCGGGTGGGGCCGGATTACTTGGAGGTTGGCAGCTTTATTTCGCTGGCGGCGGTGACCAAGGGCGAATTAATCATCACCGGCGGTAATTCGCCGGATTTACGCATGATTCGCGCGGTCTTTGCGCGCCTGGGCATCGAGACCACCCCCCAAGGCGAGGATTTGCTCGTGTCGCGCCATCAGTCGATGGAAGTGGTGAGCGATTTGGGCGGGGCGGTGCCGAAAATCGACGACGCGCCCTGGCCGGGCTTCCCGGCGGATTTGACCTCGGTTGCGCTGGTTACGGCCACTCAGTGCAAAGGCACCGTGCTCATTCATGAAAAACTATTCGAGTCCCGCCTGTTCTTCGTGGATAGTTTGATTAGTATGGGGGCGCGCATTATTCTCTGCGATCCGCATCGCGCGGTGGTGCTTGGCCCCGACCGTTTGCGCGGCACGCGCGTGACCAGTCCGGATATTCGCGCGGGCATGGCCCTGCTGATTGCCGCCCTGTGCGCCGAGGGGGATTCCATCATTCAAAACGTCATCCAGATCGATCGCGGTTTCACGGATGTCGACAACCGGCTCAACGCTTTGGGCGCGCGCATTGTTCGCGAAGCCTAAACGCGGATTCGCCCGCCGCGCCGTTTTCGGATTGTTTTGACCCGGCAACCCACGTATTTTGCCTTTTATGATGCTTAAACGAACGTTCCTTTGCTTTTTGGGGCTGGTAATCGCTTCCGGCCTGGCGATGGGTTGCCGCTCGCACCGGAAAAAGCCCATCAATCTGGAGGATTACTCCCATCCCGTCCGGGTCGCTTGCGTTGGCGACAGCATCACTTACGGCGCGGGCGTCGAAAACCGGGAGGAGAATAATTATCCCGCGGTGCTCGGGAGGAAGCTCGGCGGTCAATTCATCGTCCGCAACTTTGGCGTTAATGGCGCGACGCTTCAAAGGGCCGGCGATAATCCCTATTGGAAGCTGCCTCAATTCGAGGAAGTGGCCGAATACCGTCCGGACCTGATTTTAATCATGCTGGGCACGAACGACACCAAGCCGCAGAATTGGAAAGGCCGCGAGGCGTTCGAGAACGACGCCCGCGCCTTTGTGGAACATTATTTGGCGCTAGCTAGCAAGCCCAAGGTGTGGATTTGCCTGCCCGTACCAGTCTATGCCACGCAGTGGGGCATCAACGACGAAACCTTATTTGGCCATATTCTCCCGGCTTGGGCCCGGGTGGCGCAGCAGAAAAAGCTGGCCGTGATCGATCTGTACGATGTGTTGAGCAACCGGCCTGATTTATTCCCGGACAAAGTGCATCCCAACGCCAAAGGCGCGGAGATGATGGCGCATACCATCGAGATGGCCCTCATGCCCCAACGCTAAAACCGGTGGGTAGCGCCGCTGGCGGCCGCTTAACTGGATCGTGGATGCGTCCCTTTGTCTCCATTAACATGGCGATGAGCGCCGATGGCAAAATCGCCACGGCCGGCCGTCAGGTGATTCCACTGGGCAGTGCGCGTGATCTGGCGCGGTTGTTGCGGTTGCGCGCCGCGGCGGATGCGGTGCTTTGCGGCGCCCGTACCATCGAGTCCGAGCCCATTAGCTTGGGTCCTGGCCCGACCCGCTACCGCAAACTCCGGTTGCGACGGGGGCTCGCGGAATACAATTTGCGAATCGTCGCTAGCGGGTCCGGTTCCATCAATCCCGACGCGGAGGTTTTTCGCCATCATTTTTCCCCGATTATCGTGCTGACCACCAGTCGCATCTCTCCGGAAAAGCGGCGTCGTTTGGAAACCGTGGCCGATGAAGTGAAAGTCTGCGGAGATAGCACGATCGATTTTTCGGCCGCGTGCGTCTGGCTACGCGACCAGTGGCGGGTAAAGCGATTGCTCAGCGAAGGGGGCGGGGAATTGAATGGCGCGTTGTTCGCGGCGGATTTGGTGGATGAAGTGCATCTCACCATTTGCGCGAAAATCATCGGCGGTCGCCACGCGCCCACCATTGCCGATGGGGTTGGGCTTCCGCTTCTGTCCCAAGCCATTCCCTTGGAATTGCATTCCCTGCGGCGGTTGGGGCTGGAACTCTTCCTTACTTATCGGCGCGCCAAAAGGCGGCTCGATACGCCCGGGTGAAGCTGGGGATTTCTTTTTCCACGTGGTGAAAAGAAAGGCTTGAAATGTCCCATGAACCCGTTAGTTTATTTTCCAGGTTGCGCGCTTAGCTCAGCGGCAGAGCATTACCTTCACACGGTAGGGGTCGCAGGTTCAAACCCTGCAGCGCGCACCATCCTCGTCTCCCTTTGCTTCTCTCGTTTTTGACGATGGCACATTAGTTGCTTTTTCAATCCTCGTTAACCGCAGGTGTGGGTTGTCGTTGGAAAAGTCGGCGGTTTTATGCAGGCCCCGTGCGACCCAAAGAACGACTAAATCACACATGCGTTTGAACAATCGAGTCACAATAGAGCCGTTCGCGATTAACCAGCCGCGAGCGGCTTTTTTTAACTCTCTCGGCGGCTGGATTTGCTGGCTGGCCCCTCCGCATAAACGGAAGACTCCAACCAGGAATGTTGAGCGAGCCCGCTTTCAAATTTGCGAATATTCCGTCGGCACTAAAAAGGTATTGGTAATATTCGAAACCGTGTCCGCGTATTCGGGGAGGGCTTTCAATCGGTTCCACTCCGGATGGGCGCCAAAGGCTTTCCAGTGTGCGGCATGGTCCTCCTTGCTTTCGGCCGACAACATATAAGTCATGTTGGGGAATTTGGCGCCGATGAGGGTTTGCCCATAAAAGACGGGGCCCATGCCCGTATCGCGCATCACCTGGAGCTCGCCTTGGTTGAACATTTCGACCTTTTTCTGGCATTTGAATTCGCTGTGGGCCTCGTAAATGCGCAGCTCGAACATGCGGGGTTTGCGCCCGGTGCTAAACGGTTGCAGCTCGATTTTTGGCATGCCCGCAAACGCCTTCATGAAGGAACTTTCGATGCGCGTATAGGCCGGATCGTTTTTCGTGGCTTGCAGATAGGCGGCGGCGTCTTTTTGATAGGCGGCGTCTTTTTCCAGTGCCGCCGCCACCGCGCCGAAGACTTCCAGCGAAGGGTAGGGGGTTAGGACCTGTAACCCGGTGATTTCCTGGGCATCTCTTAAGGTGAAGGCCCCGATGGGTTTGCAGCCTAACCGGTTTAGGGCCGGGATATAAGCGTTTTTGAGGTACTCGTCCACCCGTTCCTTTTGGCCGCTCGTTTTCAGCTGATACGTGCGCCATTCATAATACTCTTGCGCGCCCGAATTCTCCGCGGCCTGCGTTGGAGAGGCAATGTGTCCGAGACCAACTAGCGAAGTGGCGGCCAGGGATGTCTTAATAAAAGCTCGTCTTTTCATGGTGTTCCTCATTTCAAGGCCAAATACTGGCCGGTCTTTAGGTTGCGCTACGGTTTATGAATTTAAATTATAGGGTTTGACGATGCTGAATGGCAAGCGATTCGAAGAACTCATTGGTTCCTGCGCACCATGGCAATCCCAACCTAAGCGGGTTGGAAGCAAATCTTGACGCTACGGGATGAAATAGGGAAATTAATGGCGGCCGAAATGAACACCGAAAATCCATCACCCGCTTGGGTCCCCTATCAGAAATGCAATTTTCACACGCAGCTGCCCGCCGGCTATCGGTATACTTCCGGACATTTCTGGTTGTCCGCGCAGCCAGAGGGAGTGTGGCGGGTCGGTTTGACCAAGTTCGCCATTCGGATGTTGGGTGAAATGGTGGATTACAATTTTCAAGCCGCGCCGGGAGCGCGCGTCGAATGGGGGCAAATCATCGGCAGTATCGAGTGTTTTAAAGCGATGTCCGATTTGTATTGCGTGGCGCAAGGCGAATTCTTGGGAGGGAATGACGCCTTACGCGATCAAGCCAAGCTATTGAGCACGGCCCCATATGCCGAAGGCTGGCTCTACGAAGTGCGCGGCGCGCCCGATCCCGCTGCTTTGGATGTGCAAGGCTATCAAGAGCATCTAAACCGGGTGATTGACCAGCTGCGCGAACAGAATCCAGACTAAGGCAAGGCCGGATTGCGAACCTGGACTGGGGTCCGGTTTTAGGCGGCGGCAAGGTAAAAAAATCAAAAAAACGGCGCTCGTTTTTTTGACAAGGGGTGCCACTAGGATTATCGTATTGTTAAATCAATGCGGCGCGAGCCGACCGCGCCCGAACGAGTAGCCGGCGGTCATTGCAGCCATGCCTTTCATGGTTCAAAGCCCCCAAGGAGAGTATCCTTGAGGGCTTGTGTGTGTCAGAAACTTCTCCCATTCCGCCGTTTTTATTCTTTTCGGAACCGGTCTTTTTGGGCTTTGCGTTTCGCTTCCAACAGCCGGCTCGCGGTCGAACTGGGTTCCGCTGCGGCGGGCTTGGCCCCGCTCGTTTAGGTTGGGGCCGGGGGGGGGGGCGCGGGGGGGGGGGCCACTTTTTTTCTCGCCGCACTTTCTTTTGAGGCTGTCACTCTCGGGGACGGAC
>DBTJ01000153.1 GCA_002306985.1 Verrucomicrobia bacterium UBA1319 | reverse complement strand
CGCAGCCCGCCCCCCTGCTCGTTTTACCTCGCTTCCGAGCCGCCAGAAAGGCCCAGAATTTCACCATCTAAAATAAATAGAAAATTGGTCTAGGCAATGGGGTGCCGAGGAACACTGCTCCGTGGCAACGGGTATGGTTTTGAGCAGCATTATTTTGCGGTGGTTTATTCGTGGCCCACGAACAATTCAAAGTGCTGGCAGCGAGTTAGAACGTAGCAGAAGGGCGGCATTTGAGCCTTAGCTCGCGCCCTTCTGCGGTCGCATTGCGTAATCTCACGCCAACAATTCTAAAGATAACATGGGGTGGTCGGGCGCGGGGAAATCCACTACACCTGGCCACCAATGAAAACCAACATAAACACTCCTACGAGTAAACCCAGCAGACGGCAAGACTCAAACGCCATTAGCCCAACACAAACCAAGGCCGCAAGCATCAAACTGGGCATTGATGCTCATAAGAACAAGTACGTGGTCGTGCGCATCATAGATGGCGGTTCGCCGCAACCGCCCCAGAGTTTCACTCCAGAAAAGTTTCTGACCTGGGCCCAAAAGCAATTGGATTTGGCAGAGAAGGTATTTTCCTGTTACGAGGCCGGCCCTTTGGGGTACCGTTTGCACCGGCTCCTCGAAAAACTTGGCGTCACCAATTACGTCGTCCGGCCCAGGGATTGGGACGAATACGGCAAGAAGGTTAAAACCGACCAGCGCGACGCCCAGCAACTAGCGTTGCATCTGGACCGGTATGTCGGCGGCAATCATCACGCCTTTTGCGTGATTCGAGTTCCCACCGAAGCCGAAGAACAGGCCCGCAGCCTGAGTCGGCAGCGAGAGGCCTTTCAGCAAGAACGGCAGCGATTGGCCGCTCAGGGGCGCAGCCATGCGCTGTACTATGGTTATCCACTGCCACATTCCCAATGGTGGAGCCAAGCCCTTTGGAAACAAATCTTGCCCACCCTGCCACCCATCCTGGTTGAGTTGCTCGAGCCACTGCGGCGGCTACTCACAGCCGTGGAGCAGGAGCTTAAAGCGCGCAACAAAGAGCTCGAATCGGCCCAGGCTCCGGAGTTGCCCATAGGATTGGGCCATCTGACTTTCCAAGTGCTGGAGCGGGAAGTGGGCGATTGGAGCCGCTTTAAAAACCGGCGTCAAGTGGCCAGCTATACCGGCCTTTGCCCCCGGGAAGACTCCTCTGGCCAGCATAGTTTCCAGGGCGCAATCAATAAGCACGGCAACCGGCGCTTGCGTCCCGTCTTGGTCGAATGTCTGTGGCGCCTTTGCCGTTTTCAGCCTGATTATCGGGTCACCAAGAAATGGCTGCCGGCCTTGCTTAGTGACAAAACTAGCCGATCCCGCCGCAAGCAAATCATCGTAGCTATGGCGCGCGCGTTCGCGGTGGATTGGTGGCGCGTACGCACAGGCCAATGCCAAGCCGAAGCTTTGGGATTAAAGTTAAAGCCAGGCCTTCGGGCTTGCCTTTCTGCATGAGCGGGCACGCTTTAGCCCGAAATAAATGACGCGAACTCAAACATTTTGGAGCGTAACGGAACCCGTTGTGGCCCCTGGGATTTGGATGTCCCGATCAAAAGATTGGGTTCCGTGCGCTCCTCTGGCCCATCCTTGGAAACGATATATTGTACGCCGTTGCGGCTGTACGGATAGCAGGTTAAGCCGGTCCTTGAGTGATCAGTGCATTGCCAGAGGGGGCGATCCAAAATGAAACAAACAAAAAACGGCTTTTAATATGAAAACCTGATTTCCGTCCGCGCTTGACAAGATCCACCCCATAGCAGGGGCCACGGACGAACTTTGAAAAGCCGTTCTCGTTGCCACATTTTATTTCTGACTTTTTTCCACGGAGTATCGATCACCGCCACAGCAATGGGGAGTCCCTCAGAAGATACTCATAGGCAAAGGCCGAAAGTTCTGTATAAATGCGCGCAGGGATGACACCGAAAACCGAGAAACCCATGAAACCACTAAAACTGGCTTTTTTTTATGGAGCTTTTCTAATCTTGATAATGTTGGTTATCGCGGTATTTTTTCCGCGACCCACATCTTTCCAATATACTGTTTTTCGTATCGTTCTTGCTGTGGCGGCAGCTGGGGTTGGCGCTGAGATTCCAGGGATACTGAAGGTTAAATGCAAATGGCTTAATGCGAGCGGTGCCCTTGCAGTTTTCGTTATTGTCTATTACCACTCACCTGCCAAACTAGTTGTTCAAGAGGAGGTCGAAAAGCTACACAAGGAACTAGGAAGCATCAAGGAGAACACTGGAGAGACCAAGAACGTCACCAGGGAGATCAAAAATCAGAATGAAATACTCCTCGCTGCCATTCGCGAACTCCCGCAGGCAGTTGCACAAACAATCAGACAGGCTGAATCGATAGAGGATGAGCCGACTCGCATAGCTCGCGCTTATGCTATTCTCGAAGAGAAATTTAAGCTTCCAAAGGAGTTTTTAGTGAAAGAAATACCAATAATTGCTGCGCAACTGGTTCAGCGCAATGATAAAAGCCTATTGGATAGTGCTCTAGGTCTTTTCGCATTGAAGAAATTCCCCGATGCCGAAAGAGCCGCCTTGGATGCCAAGAAGAAATCGCTCGATATCGCTGGCCAACCGGTCAAAGATGCCATCTCTGCCTTGGAATTGGCTGGCCTTAGTGCCTTTGCCCAGTGCCAATATAAGCAAGCAATGAATCACTTTCGGGAGGCTGCAATTCTCGTCAATAAGAATAGCGATCCGCTCGAATGGGCTCGCATTCATCACCTTATAGCTATTTTACTTATTGAACAAGGGGAATACTCTCAGGCTGTCGAGATTGAGAAATCTGTCCTTAATATTAGAACGCAAATGCAAGGATCAAAAAATCCCGAAACCTTATCAAGTCGCAATACTTTGGCCGATGCGATGTATGAACAAGGCAAGTTTGACGAAGTTGAGAAAGAACACCGTTCAATTCTTGCTCTTCGATTATTAGTTCTCGGACCGGAACATCCAGACACTCTTCTCAGTCGTAACAATCTCGCCTGCGCACTTGCTTCTCTTGGAAAATATTTTGAGGCTGAGACCGAGCACCTTGCCGTTCTTTCGATTCGCGAGCGTAATTTGGGGCCAGAGCATCCCGACACTTTGTCTAGTCGTGTCAATCTAGCCATCGTAATGGATGTGCAAGGCAGGCATGAAGAAGCTGCTAAGGAGCATCTAGCTATTTTAAGAATTCTGGAGCGGATCTTGAATCCAGATAATATTCTCGTGCTAAAAAACCGTTTTAATCTAGCGGTTGCTTTTGACGAGCAAGGCAAGTCCAATGAAGCAGAGAATGAATTCCGTATTGTTCTCGCGGGCTATGAACGCTTTTTGGGAACAAACCATCCTTTATATTTTAATTGCTGTTATGACCTTGCAATCTGTTTAAAGGCACAAAATAAGTTCTCTGAAGCTTCTTCACTGGCCAAACGCGCCTATGAGGGGCTATTACTCAAGCTAGGCAATGAGAATGACACCACAAAAAAAGCATATATTTTAGTTCGAGAGTTCGAGTCTAAGTGATTATTAGTGATGATCGCCTAATAGCTATGATCATATTAGATTTGGTTTTTAATCTCCAGAATCGATCCTGTCCCTGCCGTTAAATCCCGTAAAAGTCGACCAAACGCCTTCTGGTAAGAATCATTGTCTTTCCAATTCGTGAAGTTGCCTATATTACGTTGTCGTCGAATATCGGCAGCCCAGCCAACTTCTGCTTCCATGACTGCATCATCAAGGCGGATAGGGTGTTTGAATCGGTGTTGCGGTAAATGCAGTCTGCGACTTTGGTGAATTTTGGTGTGCTCATTGAGTGTCTTGCAGGATACTCATGAGCTGGTGTCACCCACCATTGAAAATTGAGCGCGGGACTAAATTTGGGACTAAACGGTTTTTCTACGTTCTAGCCTGTCCTAGTGCTGCTTTACTAAACCGTTGATAATCAAATGGTGGGCACGACAGGACTTGAACCTGCACGCCTTTCGGCATTGGATCCTAAGTCCAACGCGTCTGCCAATTCCGCCACGTGCCCACACTGGTTGCGTCATGATTGGGACGGCTTGCAGATCAAATTATCCTGGCTAACCTGTGGTTCGCCGGCCAGCTAAGGGGGTACGCCCCTGAACCGCCATGGCCGCCGCTAGCCATCCGCCCAAAACATTGCGCAGGTACTTTTACATCAAAGTCGTGCATGGGCGCAAGAATCCAGTTCACGGACTTTTCAGTTTCCACGGCGTCTTCGATGCCCAGGGTGAGCATGGTCATGGCAACCCGCCTGGCGCGTTTTAAACCAATGGAAGTCCACTAGCAAGGGCATCGGCTCGGGCAACGCTGAGGTTCATCCTAGCGTTGCCACGCGTCTGCAGGAACCGCCAGCGTGCGTTCGCGTGGGGGGGCGCTTTACCAGAACGGTCCATTCCTCCCGGGGGCGAGGATTCGTTCACCAAAGCCCCGGCGGATTTGCGCGCTGGCCAGGGACCGGATTTGTCACCAGGTTCTAGCCTGAGGCGTCCATCACTGCGGCTGGAATACGCGGTGGCAGGTTTGGCGGTTATCCTATCCAAGCAAGCTCACCAATCCTTGAATGACCGGGGCTGGCTTTTAGACGGGGCCTGCGGTTTGAAAATCATGGCCTTTTCCTCGCGCTTCAAGGCGTCGAGCAGGCGTTCGGCTTGTTCCTTGCTCATGACACCCACCGGCAAGGGCGCGGTATTACCGGACTGGGCATTAGGCGGCTTTTGATCGCCTTTGGTGCCTTCGGCGGGTTTCGGCTCGTCGTCACCTTTTTTCTGTTGGTCGCCTTTTTCCGGCTTAGGCGCTTTGGCTTGTTTTTTGTCCTCGTCCTTTTTCGGTTCGGGGTGAGGCGGCTGGTTCGTCCCTGGGTCTTTTTTATCCTGAGGTTTATTTTGCTGATCTTTTTGGCCCGGTTTATCCGGCTGCTGGTCTGGCTGCTTATTTTGCTGATCCTTGGACGAATCCTGCTTTTGATCTTTGTTCTGATCTTTGGGATCTTGCTTATCTTGGTCCTTTTTATCGTCCTTTTGATCTTTTTTGTCGTCCTTCTGATCCTGGTTCGGTTTATCTTTCTGAGATTGCTCCCGCTGTTTTTTGAGCTCTTCCAGTTTTTTCTTCACCACTTCCAAGTTAAACTTAGCATCCTCGTCCTTGGGATTGAGTTTACGGGCGTTTTCAAAATTTTGGACCGCCGCTTCCCAGGCTTGCTGTTGTTGCTGGGGCTCGGTCATTCCCTGTCCGGCGCGAAATTGGGTGTTGCCCAAATTATAAAACGCCTGTTCCTGGAGCTTGATATCTTGCGATTTGAGCGCCTCGCTAAACAACGACACCGCTTCGTCGTACTGCTTGGCTTGGTAGGCGGCGCTGCCCGCGTTGAAACTCAGGCGCGGGTCTTGAGGGTTTTTATCCAAGAGCCGTTTATATTCGAGGAACGAGGATTGATAGTGACCGTCCTCGTAGGAACGCAGCGCGCCGGAAGAAGAGGCGGCGGCGGTCTGCGCCAGCGCCAGCCACACCAAGGCCGAAGCCAGCTTGCCCAGGGCGCTGCCCGAATCGCGAATCGATTTATCCGGTTTGAACACGATGCGCCGTTCCGGCAAAAACTGTTCCAGCAACAAGGCCAGAATGGCGAACCCCAGGAACCACTCGAAGCGCTCGCTATAGTGCTTCAGCATGCGGGGAGCGCTTTTCTCGGCCCGATCTCCAAGCTTGGCGCCGCCATGGCCGAATAGCGGGGACAAGCCTCGCTCGTAGAGGGTATCCATGACCTTCGCCCCGCGCATCGGCAGGTAAAACCCATGGCCTTTGGCCGCCAATTCGCGCAGGTGATTTTCATCGAGCCGGGATTTGACCACATTGCCCTCGGAATCCTTGAAGAAAGGCTCGCTGGCGTCGTTTTGATGGAGCATATCGCCTTCGGCCGTGCCGACCCCGATCGTAAAAATACGCACGCCTTCGGCGGCGGCTTTCTCGGCGGCCTCCAGCGCGCCCGCCTCGTGGTCTTCGCCATCGGTGATCAGGACCAACACCTTGACGTTCCCCTCCTCTTTCTTAAAACTTTCCTCCGCCACTTGGATGGCTTCGCCCAACGCGGTGCCGCCTTGTGGAATCAAGCCCACTTCCAAAGTGTCCACGCTTTGGCGGAAGGCCTCTTCGTCCAAGGTCAAGGGGCATTGGAGAAAAGCGCTACCGGCGAACGCCACCAGTCCCAGCCGGTCCCGCTTGGCCAGCGGCATCAACTCCATGGCGGCGAGTTTCGCGCGGGCGAGGCGGTTGGGCGGCACGTCTTCGGCGTTCATGCTGCGGGACACATCGATGCCCACCACGATATCCAAGCCGTTTTGCTTCACTTCCTCGAACGTCACCCCCCACCGGGGTTTGGCCAGGGCTAACAAAATAGCGGCCACGGACAGGACGATTAGCACTAAGCGGATCTGACGGCGAACGCTCGACAAGCCGACCGTCAACTCGGCCAGCAGCCGCGAGCGGACAAATAAAAGAATATCCCTTTGGCGCCGTCGCCAGGCCCAATAGAGAAACCCGGTCAAAGCGGGTATCGCCACCAGTAGAATCCACAAAACGCGCGCGTTGCCGAAGGTCATGGCAATTTCCTCCAAACCGTATGGGTTAAGATAATCTCCAACAGCAGCAAGAACAAACCCGGCACGGCAAACCACTCGAACTTCTCTTCGTAAATGGAATATTTTTTGGCTTTGACCTCGGTTTTCTCCATGCGATCGATCTCGTCGTAAATCGAGCGCAAGGTGCTGGTGCTATCGGCCCGAAAGTATTTGCCGCGGGTTTTCTCGGCAATCTTGGTGAGCGTATCCTCATCGATATCCACCTTTACTTGCTGATAAACCCGCTGGCCAAACGCATTCACGACGGGCATGGGCGCGTAGCCGCGCCGGCCGACGCCAATGGTGTAGACTTTGATGCCCAAGGCTTGCGCGGCCTCGGCCGCCGTCAGCGGCTGGATGGCGCCCGCGTTGTTCTGGCCGTCCGTCATCAGAATGACAATCTTGCTTTTGGACCGCACATCGCGGAGGCGGTTGATGGCCGCGCTTAAGGCGGAGCCAATCGCCGTGCTGTCCTCGATCATGCCGATTTCCAAGCGATCCAAGTTCTGCCGCAAAAACTCGTGGTCCAACGTCAGCGGCGCCGCCGTGTAAGCGCGTCCGGCAAAGGCGACAAGACCAATCCGGTCATTGGTCCGTTTATCGACAAACTTGCGCAACACATCCTTGGCCACCGCGAGCCGGTTGGCGGAACGGCCGCCGAGTTCAAAATCCTCGGACTGCATACTGCCGGACAAATCCACCGCCACCACAATATCCACGCCGCTCGCCGAAATACTGGAGTGGCCTTCCTCGGTTCGCGGCCGGGCCAAGGCGACAATCAAGAGCGCCAGCGCAAGCCAGCGCAATTTGGCCAAGAGCGAGCCCGAACGGGAGCGGGAAAGCGAGGTGATGCCTTTGACCAACTGGAGCGAGGAATACAGAAACGCGGGCTGCTGCCCGGAGCGGCCCTGTAACCAGGCCGCGAGCGGCAACGCGAGCAGTAATAAGAGCAGCCATGGATGGGCGAAACTCACGGCTTCACCTCCTCTTGAAGCTCGGGCCGAGGCTGGGTTTGCCCCACGAAATCCACGGCGGCTTGCTGCAACTGGCGCAATTCGGCCACTCCGGGGTCGAACCGGGCGAATTTCACCAAATCGCAACGCGCGAGAAAATCCGCCAGCCCTTGTTTCTGGACTTCATCCAGCAGGTTCGTGCCACGCAATTCGTTCAAAAACTCCTCGGAAGTGCGTTCCGGGGCGCGAAACTCGAACCGCTCCTCAAGGTATTCGCGCAAGGCGCTGGAAACGGAGACCACGAAAGCATCCGGCTGATCCAACAGCCCCAGCGCGACTTCTAAGCGCCGCAACGCGCGCACGTGGGCGGGAATCTTGGGCGGCGGGGGCGGCGGCAAAGCTTGCTGGCGTTTGCGATAATTCCAGTACCACCAAGCCAGCGCCGCCAAGGCGAGCGCCAGCAGCAGCCAGAACAACCACAGCCAGCCCGAGGGAATCTGGACTGGCGGGCGGATGGCCCGGATATCATTGGTACCCCCGGGAGGCGCTTTGGCAATGATCGCGAGTATCCCCATATCAAAGGCGCTGGCGGCGTTTTTCCCGCAATTCAAAAAACCGCCCCAATTCCACTTCGTAAGGCTGGTCGGTTCGCAGGCGGATGGAATCGACGCGGGCTTGGCGAAACAGCCGGGTAAGCTCCGCCTGGTTCTTCGCCTGCCGCTCGGCGAAAGCTTGGCGTTTGCGAGCGTCGCCGGTGTTAATCTCCACGACTTGACCCGTCTCGGCATCTTTGAACACCAAGCGGCCCAAATTCGGCAATTCCAATTCAAAGCGATCCAGGATTTGCACGGCGACCACATCATGCCGTCGGTTAGCCTGGCGCAACGACGCCAGGGAAGCGCCGCCGTAATGCTCCAGTTTCATAGCCGAACGGCCCGAACGCTCCCCGTTCTCGGAATGCGGCGAGGTGTTTTGGCCCAAGAAATCGGAGATCACCACGGCAATGGCCCGATGGGCGGTGACGCGCGCCAGAAATTGGAGGGCGGCATTCAGCGCCGTGCCCCGGTGGCGCGGTTCGTGGCAAAGAATTTCGCGCACGACGCGCAGAATATGCCGGCGGCCTTTGCGCGGCGGAATGAATTTCTCCACTTCCTCGGTGTACAGAATTAGCCCCACCTTGTCGTTATTGCGAAAGGCCGAAAACGCTAGCACGGAGGCAATCTCCGCCGCCAGTTCGCGTTTGGACTGCTCGCCCGAGCCGAACAGCCCGGACCCGCTGAGATCCACGATCAACATCAGCGTTAACTCGCGTTCCTCGACGAATTTCTTGACGAACGGATGGTTCATCCGGGCCGTGACGTTCCAATCGATGGCGCGCACATCATCGCCCGGGAAATACTCGCGCACTTCCTCGAAATTCATGCCCTGGCCCTTGAAAACACTGTGGTACTGTCCCCCCAGGGTTTCCTCGACCAGGCGGTTGGCTCGCAATTCGATCAACCGGATTTTTTTTAACAGCTCGCGGGGAATCACGGCACAGGCATCTCGTCGAAGATTTTTTGCACAATGGTTTCGCTGGTCTTCTCCTCGGCTTCGGCCTCGTAAGTGATCGTCACCCGATGCCGGAGCACGTCCATCCCGATGCTCTTCACATCTTGGGGCGTGACGTAACCGCGACCTTGCATGAAGGCAAAGGCCTTGGCGGCCAGCGTTAAGGAAATCGTGGCGCGCGGCGAAGCTCCCAACTGAATCAGCTCTTTGGCCTTGATTTTATACGCCTCGGGATCGCGCGTAGCGCACACAATGTCGACGATGTAATCCTTCACCTTGTCATCCAAGTAGATGTCGTTGACCACCCGCCGGGCGGCCAGAATATCCTTGGTGTCGATCACCGCCTGCACCGAAGGCAAATTCGCCGTGCGGGCCATTAAATCGAGAATTTGCCGTTCCTCGGCGCGGGAGGGATAGCCGATCTTCAACTTGAGCATGAAGCGATCCACCTGAGCTTCCGGCAACGGATACGTGCCTTCCTG
>DBTJ01000182.1:6055-21501 GCA_002306985.1 Verrucomicrobia bacterium UBA1319 | reverse complement strand
GGGGTGTGAAAAGACTGCCGCGCGCTTGTTTCCCGCCACTGTCGCCTGCCGAATTGTCATCGGCGGCGATGACGTGTGGGATTTGTCGCTGCCAGACAACCTGGGAAGCGGTAAATCGCCGGTTTTAGTGATCCAGCCGGACGATTTTCTGCCCGGCGACCAAAAAATCCTCGCCGCTTTGCCGGAAAACCGGCGGGTGAAGGAGACCGAGCTGGCGCTGGTCGCGTCGGCCGCGCGAGTGGAACCCGGCTTTGGCGTTCGCGCGCTGCCACGCGTCAAAGCGGGCCTGGCGGTCGTGCATTTGCTCAATTGGAAGTACGAGGCGGCCCGGGATGCGGTGGCGCCGATCCAAGATATGCCGATCCAATTGGACCTGCCCGCGCTGGGAGTTTCGACCACCGCCCAGGCGCGCTATTACCGTCCCGAGGCGGCGCCGGTGACTCTCAAGATCGAAGCCGGAAAGGTGCGGATTCCCGAGCTCGGTCTTTGGGGTGTTTTAGAAATACACTGAAACGCCGTTCCGCGCGGATTCCGCGTTGCCAAGCGTTCGGCCCGGACCGATTGATGACACCGCCCGCATCGCTCGTTAGTCATCCCGCAAGTCTTTTTTTACCGACTTAATGAACCGGCCAAAGTCTCGGTCCTGCTTTCTCTTTTCCACGTAAGACATTTGGTGGAACTCGGCCTCTTCCTTGAGTTTAAAGTAATTTTCGTAGTGTTCCCGGCTCAATTCGCCGGAATTCAGGGCCTCCAGCACGGCGCAGCCGGGCTCGCCCGTATGGCCGCAATCCCGATAGTGGCAGCCGGAGGCGAGGGTGGCGAGGTCGGCAAAGCCGCGCTCGACCCCGTCGGCCGCGCCCGCCACGCCAAATTCGCGCATGCCCGGGTTGTCGATGACCAGCGCCCCGCCCGCGAGGCGTATCAGTTCCCGGCGAACGGTGGTATGGCGGCCTTCGCCCGTTTCGCTCACCGCCTGGGTTTCCAATTCCTCGCGGCCGATCAATTGATTGATCAACGTGCTCTTGCCAACTCCCGACGACCCCACGAAGCAATAGGTCCGCCCGGGAAGCAGTCGTCGCTTGAGCTCGGCCACGCCATCCTGCGTGACGCTGCTGAGCGCGACGATCGGCGCGGTGAGGCCGGCGGCTTGGATTTCCGCCCGTTGGGCGGCCAGCGCGGCCGGCGTCACCAAGTCCGTCTTGGTGAGCAGTATTAGCGGCTCGGCCCCGCCCTCCATCACCATCACCAGATAACGTTCCAGGCGTTTCAAATTGAAATCGAATTGGCAGGATTGGACGATCACCACGCAGTCCACGTTCGCCGCGATCATCTGATAAACGACGCCTTTGCCCGCCGCCTTGCGCCGCAACGAAGTCCGGCGCTCCAGCAACGCGTGGACCACGCCGAAGTTGCTGCCGGCCTGCTTTTCCAGTTGGACCCAGTCCCCGACGCACGGCCATTCGTGGGCTAGCTGATGACGGTGCCGATAGCCGCCGGACAGCTTGGCCTGGAAAGGACCAGTTTGATCCGCGAGCCATAACTGATCGCGATCCACCGCCGCAACCCGGGCAATCGTATCCGGCGGCTCGCAAGCCGCCCTTTGTTCAAACCATTCGCTCCACCCCAACGCCGCCAAATCACTGTGCCGATTATTCATTTTATCCGCTAAACGCATCCCTTAAATCCACCCGGCTCGCAACCGCGTTTCGACTGCGGCCAATCCTCTACTCAGGCTAAAATCCCGCCGCCGATCCCGCGGGGGAGCAACCATTTCGCCGCGATCATTATTTTTTATTACCACGAACGGTTCATTAAAATCAATATGAAACGAAGCGGTGAAAACCGGGCAACCAGGCGGAGACAATCTTTGACGCGCTGGCGCAGTAAGGCCTAGGTGGGATTAACGCGTCGCGTTCCGGGGCGCCTGCCGGCGCGCGGCGGATGCGGCTTTAAAACGCCACCCGGCCATACACCCCGCGCATGTAGTCGGCGGTGTGGGCGTCGCGTAGGACATGGGCGCTTTCGGGGGGGACGCCTTGCTGGACTTCTTCGCGGGAGACGAGTTCGCCGTGGCTGTTTTTGACGGTTTCGCCGTCGGGGATTTGTTCGATGCGACCGGTGTTTTCGTTCACGTACCCGCCCGCGCCGCGCAGGGTGTCGTAGTTCATTTCGGCGATGGCGTCCATGGTATCCCAACGGCTCTGGCGGATCTGGTCGTCGACGCGATTCATGTAGTCGTAGGTTTCGCGGATTTTTTCCGAAGCCTGTTGGTCGTTTTGGGTGAGGCGGCGCAAGAACGCGGCGGAAAGCTGCATGGAGGCGCAGACTTTTTCGAGCACGGGGGTGTCATTGACGAAGTCTCCGGGGGCGGCGCACCAGCCGCGCAGGGTGACGCTGAAGTCCATGAGGCCGCCGGTGATGGCCAGGGTCTGGATGCCGCCGACGAACGCGACAAGGACGGGTTGCCCCTCGATTTGCGCCTGCGCCAGGCAATCGTACACCACGATATCCGAGCGGGCCACGCCCAGGGCCGCCAGTTGCCGCGCGGGGTTTTTCCGCAATTCCTTGAGGATCGAGGTGAGCGGCTGGTTCACGCTCATTTTGAGCAATTTAACGTTTTTGGAAATCTGGCCGAGCGAGGTGGTGATTACCTGTTCATGATCCTGAAACTGGGCGGCTTGATAGCCGCGCAGAGCGTGTAAAGGGTCTTGGAGCAATGGGGGCGAACAGTAGCGCGGGCACCATTGGAAAACGCGGCTTAAGGGTTTTTGCGCAGCTTGCGCCACCCAGTCGATGTCATCCTTCGGGGTTTGACCGTCGTTGCTTTGCACTTGCCAGTCTTGGGGCAAGGACAGCGTAAAGCCTCCGGCGGGGGAGCGGTAATCGAGCCATTTGCCTTGGGCGGGCGCGTAGGCGAGACTCTGGGCGATCTGCCGCAGCACGGGCAATTCGACCTCGTATTTCCCTGGTTCCGCCACGATCCCGACGAGGTAGGCCATGGTGCCGCCGGCGCCGATCAAGGCGATGAATTTACCTTGAGTGGGCGTTCCCGCCGTGGCGCCGTGAAATTCGTACGCCGCGCGATCCGCCGTCGCGGCGCCCGCGAGCTTGGCCGTGAACTGGCGATCCGATTGCGCGATGAATTTGATAAAGTGTTCGGCGATCGCGGTGGCCGCAACCCCCGGTTTGGGGTGTATCGGCAACAGAAAGGCCAGCGTGGACGGCTGGTGATGCTTCTCGACCGTCAGCATCACTCCGCCGCGCAACCGGACCCAGTAATTGGACGGCAAGGAGGCGGTGAAACCGATGGCGGGGTTGTGGAAGGCGGTCCAGCCGTTCGGGCATGCCGGGCGTTGCCCGGCGCTTTGATCCGTCGGCGCGAGGGCGGGGCTCGGTGACGCCAAGGGGGCCGCCGCCGGGACGGTTGCGGTTGAAACCATGACTAAAGCCGCGGCGAGACCGAGCCCGAAAAATAAAAAACTTCGCATACACCTCCTCACTGTTCTCGCTTTAATACCGCTTGCCCATCCGGGTGGCTAAAGGTCATCGGACGATGGGTGACGGCCGTTTTTATACCCGGACCCTCGGTTTAGCGCAAGATTTGAGTGGCTTATGCCGGGACGGTGGCGATGGTCTTATAAGAAATGTTCCTAAAAATCCATTCTCGCTTTTCAATGGTCGCGGACTTAGGTAGGCTAGCGGGGTGAGTTCGGCTGGCAAAACTTCGGCGAATGAAAACGACGCCTCTCCCGCAAACCGGGAGGAGCGCCTCCTGCGGCGTATGCGCTCGCTTCAGGTGCGCGAGGAGGACATCGAGGAAACCTTCACGCATTCCGGCGGGCGGGGCGGGCAAAACGTGAATAAAACCTCCACGGCCGTCGTGCTGCGGCATCGCCCGAGCGGATTGCAGGTGCGGTGCGAGGACGAGCGGTCCCAGTGGCGGAATCGGTCGCTGGCCCGGGAGCTGTTGCTGGATAAAATTGAAGCGCGGCGGCGGCAGGCGGTGGAAACCGAACGCGCCCGGGTGGAGAAATTGCGACGGCAAAAGCGCAAAATCCCCCGCGCCATCCGCGCTCGCATCCTGGCCGATAAGGGCCGCCAAGCGGTGAAAAAACAGTTTCGCCGCGCACCGAGCCACGACGATTGACGCTTATGCGCTGCCTGACGACAACCGAGAGCCTGAAATTATTACAGGCCAATACGACCTCCATCAATCCGGATTCGGCCTTTCCCAAGGGATTCAGCCGTTACGAGTTGAGTTTTCAAATTCCGGTGGAGGCGCGCACCCAGCGGCTGCTGGCGCGGGATCTGGCCGGCTGGCTGGGCGGGGAGGGACTCGCTTTTTTCTGGCTCGCGGACTGGCCGTTTGCCAAGCCGGATGAATTAGCCATCGCCACCCGTTTACGCGCCGGGCACGGGGAGCAACGCCCTTTGGCGGAAGCCCCATGCCACTGGTTTGAGGCGGGGGAGCGGGACGAGTTCACCGGCTGGCTGGGGCTGGCCATGAGTTTTGGACTGGAAGGCTCGTTCGGGGTTCTGGCGCGGCCGGGGGGACTCTTGCGCGTCACGCGCGAGGAGTTTATCCGCGTGGCCACGCCCGCGCTGGAGCGCCAGGCCGGGGTGCGGGATTTTGCGTTGCGGTACGAGCTGGATATCTACCGGGAGGGGAGCGAGCTGGATGCTGGCACGGGCTCTGCTGACAATGCCGCCAGCCCGGAGTCCGCCGAAGTTGCGGACGCGGAGAAAAGCCCGTCAGGACGCGGGTGAAATAGGGGTTAGGCCGTCGGGAAACCAAGGAGCCCGGTGGGCCGAAATCCGACAGCGGGTGACTGATAATCAGACACGGAACATCTCTCATGGAAGAGAATGAAAAAACGGTTCGACGGCGCGCGCTCGGCCCGCGCAGGTTCCCACTAGCCCGCGGCGGCGGCGAATCCGGAGCATCGACCCAGGCAACCAGTAAACCGAAAGCCCACGACTATGTTCTCCAGCAAATCCGATGAGCGGCGCATCATCCCGGTGCTTGCCCGCAAGCGGGGTGAAGACGACGAATACGAGTACGGCATCTATCACGCCGATCGCGAGTACGCCGAGCAAGTGGGGGACCCCATGCTCACGGTGGTGCGGGCCAAATCCGCCGCCGAAGCGTTGATTCTGGCGAAAAACTATTCCCAAGTGGCTTCCGCCGCGATCGCGGTGACCGATAATGTCGAAGTGGCGCGGAAAGCCGAGTCCGAGTTTTCCTTCCGCACGGGCACGCCGGTGAGCGAGGAATCGATGAAGGACAAGCGCTTGATGTTGCGGCTGACCGTCCGGCCGCTGAAGAAAACCACGAGCTATTAACTCCCCGGCAAGCTCAGGCAGGGGGGCGATGATTGCGGCCGTCGATCAGGCGGGTAAAGCGCGCGCGAATTCCCGGGCTCGCTCCAGCAGTTGGAGATCCCGGGCGAGCTCGCCGAACTGGAACGCGGGCCGTCCGCTTTGCTGGCGGCCCAGGAATTCTCCGGGACCGCGCAGGCGCAGATCGGCCTCGGCAATCTTGAAGCCGTCCTCCGTGGCCGCCAAGACTTGCAGCCGTTCCAGCGCCGCCGGGGTGTTCGCTTCCGCCACCAGAATGCAATAGGAATCGTGGCCGCCCCGGCCGATCCGCCCCCGCAATTGGTGCAGTTGAGCCAGCCCGAATCGATCGGCATGTTCGATCACCATTAGCGTGGCGTTGGGCACGTCCAGGCCGACTTCGATGACAGTCGTGGCCACCAGCAGTCGCCATTCGCCCGCCTGGAACCGGCGCATTGTTTCGTCCTTTTGCTCGGGGGGCAACCGGCCGTGCAGCAAGCCCGCCGCGTGGGGCGCCAGCTCGCGGGAAAGCGCTTCCCAGGCTTGGGTAACGGCTTTCAATTCCGATTTTTCCGATTCGTTCACCAACGGATAAACCACGTAGGCTTGGCGGCCTTCGGCCAGTTTGCGCCGCACGAATTCCCAAACCTTGGGCAGGCTCGCCGCCGGGCGCACGTAGGTGCGGATGCGCCCGCGACCCGGGGGCTTTTCGTCCAGCACCGAGCTATCCAGATCCCCATAGACCGTCAGGCCCAAGGTGCGGGGGATCGGGGTGGCGGTCATCACCAGCAAATGCGGATGGCGGCCTTTGCGGAGCAGGCGTTCGCGCTGGGAAACGCCGAATTTGTGCTGCTCGTCGATGATGATCAGGCCGATGGCGGACATTGCGAAGCCTTTTTCGATGAGCGCATGCGTGCCGATGACCAGGCTCGGGCGGGCCTCCGGCGGGGCGTCCTCCTTATGGCTGCCGGTGTGGAGCCGGACGGGGATACCCAGCGGCTCCAGCCAGGCGGAAAACGTGCGCGCATGCTGGCTGGCGAGGATTTCCGTGGGGGCCATCACCACCACGTTCCAACCGCTTTCCATCGCCATGAGCGCGGCGGCGCAGGCGACGGCGGTTTTGCCCGAGCCCACATCGCCTTGCAGTAACCGGCGCATGGGGATGGCGCGGGCCAAATCCTGGCGGATCTCGCGCAGCACGCGTTTTTGGGCGCCGGTGAGCTGGAACCCGAGGTGGTCAAGCCAGGGCTTAATCCAATGATTATCGCCGGGGCAAGGCGGGGCGTCCGCCAGCGTTTGCAGGCGCTGTCGGCGGGTGAGCAGTTCCTTTTGAAAGGCGATAAATTCGTCCAAGGCAAAGCGTTGCCGCGCGGTTTCCGCTTGGCTGGGTTCGTCCGGAAAATGCAGCCAGCGCGCGGCGGTGGCGCGCGCGGGCCAGGCTTCGAGGTTTAAGCCCGGCCATAATTCGGGGAGTGCCGGATGGGATGCCTCCAGTAAATGATAGATGAGTTGCCGCAACCAGCGTTGGGATAGGCCTTCGGTGAGCGGGTACACCGGCACGACGCGGCGCAGGTGGATGTTTTCCTCCACGCCCGGTTCCACGCGCTCGATTTCCGGCTGGTTCATCGCGCGGGGTCGCAGGTGGTTGGGTTTGCCATAGACCATTAATTCCTCGCCGAGGTGGAATTGCTTTTCCAAGTACGGCTGATTCCACCACCGGCAGTGCAGTCGCGCGGTGCCGTCGTCCAACACGAGCTCGAAGACCGATTTGCGCCGCTGTTGCATCCAGCTAAGGCCTAGGTCCACGATCTTCCCGCGCAGCGTGGTTTCCGTGTCGAGCGTAAGCTGCGCGATGGGCAGCAAGGCGCGGCGATCCTCATGGCGCCGGGGCCGGAGCAGCAACAAATCCCCCACCGTGCGGCAATGCAACCGGGCGAGCAGTTGGGCGCGCTCCGGGCCCACTCCGCGCAAGGCGGTGGTCGGGCTTGCCAAAGACATGGAGTTAGCGGAGTCCATTTTGCCGTGGCATCGCGAGGCGATGCCGGCGCCCAAGCTACAAAATACCGGGGAAAATGCAACGCCGACGCGTCCGCGGCGCGCGGGGAAGCCGGGCCGTCGGGGGCCAAACAAAAAAACGGCGCGGCTCATTGGTGAACCGCGCCGGTTGGGAAAGCCCAGTTTAGAAGGTGAACATCACCTCGGCCCGCAAGAACGTCATCATGTCCTTGTTGTTGTAAAAGTCACCCGGAAAGAGGAACTCGCTCCAGAGGTGCCCGGTCATATGTTCACAGAATTTGTATTTCAGCACCGATTGGAGGAAGTGGCCGCGGAAGGCCCCATCTTGGCTAAACAACGCCGTGTTGCTCGCGCGGGTCGGCTGGTCCTGATCCGCGAACAACGCGTAATAGTTGAACGAATAATCCAAATTCTTCAACGGCGTGATGGTCCAACCGGGGCCGATGCGGTGCGTGTTGCCGATCTGCCCGATACGGCTTTCGGCAATGTTCGAATAGGGATTGTAGAGCTCGCTCCAGCGCGGCCAGCGGCCCCAGAGAACGTCGAACATTTCATCGTTGCCGGTGGACGGATCGTCGCCGGAGAGGTATTCGTAATTCAAGCTGAGCTGGTTTTTGAGCGTATCCTTGAAGAGATACGCCAGCTTGGCGTTGGCGCCAAAAGCGCTCAAATCGTGGTATTCCTTCGCGGCGGCGGCGCCGCCATCGGAATTGATCAGCTTTTGGTCCTGTTTCTCGCCGAATTGATAGGCGCCCTCGACGGAATATTTCCAATGCTCCAGAAACTCGCCGGAAACTCGGCCCCCCAAGGTGTAAATATCCCCGTTGTCGCCGGTCGTCATGGCGGGCGCGTTATTCAGGGAGGTGTCGTGTTTATAGATGAAGTACCCGGTGAGATTCGCGTATGGCAGGCTCTTGTTGGCGACGTTTAAAATCGCGCCCTTTTCGTTTTGATCGGTCACGAAATAGCCGTTGGAATTATCCAGGGTCGGCAGCCAGGCGTCCGGCCGGGCGTATTGCACCAGGCCAATCGCGTCGATGGTCGTCTGCTGATCCTTGAGATCGTAGGTCAGCCGGGCGGCGTCGAAATAATAGGTCCAAGAGCCGTCCTGCGGGGTTCCGTCGCCCACCAGCCAGCCATCGCCCAGCATAATATCCTGACGGCCCACGGTTAAGGTGGCGGGCAATTCGAGGGCGTTACTCCATTTAACATTGAGATTGTCGATAATCCCATAGCGCCATTCCATGCCCGTCTGGCCGGCGTAACTTTTGAAGGACGCCGCGTTCATGAATTCCCGCGGCTCGGCGGCCAGGCGGGTGTTAAAGCTGAAATCGTCGCCGGGGGCAATGGCGGCCCAGATGCGTCCGCGGAAGCGGAAATAATCCTGTTCATGCAGCGCGCCATCCCCATTCAAGGATTGCGCATTGTTGATGTATTCATTGCGGAAACGCAGATCGCCGCCCCATTTAAACCAGGAGACGGGATGCTTGATGTCCTGTATCTGCTGTTCCAACGGACTCACCGTGGGCGCCGTGGCGGCGGTGGCCGCGTTGGTTTGCGCCGAAGCCGCTGAGACCGTGGCTGCTAGCAGCGTTAGGCCGAGCGCGGAAGTTTTATTATCCATGTTGATTGTTTGGTTGTAACGAGCTCTGCGGGTTAATGTTACCACATTAAATGGCGGACTCGCCGATCGTTCCTTGGGAGCGACAGGTCCGCACTCCTCCAGCCTCAATGTTGATACCTTTTATCGGCATTTTTAAGGAATGCTTAAGTGCCAAAATGCAAATTTTAGGCGTAATTCCAGCCAAATGCGCTAACTGGGTCGGCAAATCCTGCGAATTTTTGGAGCCATTGGCAACTGGTATCCGCTAATATTTTGCGACCCGGAAAGGCGGGCGAAACCGCCGGTTACTCAGGGTTCGAGTTCGCCCACGATCAGGAGGGCCCCGGCGCACCATTGCGTGCCGTCGAACCGTTTGGGATCGTCCATTTTCTCCTGCCGTTCAGCCAGGATTTTCACCTTGTCCGGCTGACTGGGATGAATCGTAATTTTTACCGTATGCGAGGTGTTGGACAAGCCCTCGGCCACCGCGAGCGTGGCGAGCCGGTGGTAGGTGCAGAAGGCGTCGAAACGCGGCCTGATCACGGGTGCCTGGCCATCCACTACCACCGTGACTTGCCCACAATCCGGGCCCACTAAATCGTAGATTTTGGCCGTGACGCCGCGAAACCGAAATTCAAGCGTTTCCCCGGGTTGACGGGCGCTCCATACCTCGGGCAAACGGCCGCCGAAGGATTGGGCCAACGAGTCCGCCGCCGTGAGGCGTCGCCACCCCGCCGAGAGTTTGGCCTGGCTCAACGGAAGCATTTGCGCGCGCTCCCAATTATCCGCCACCAGCGGTGGGGGCAGCGGGTGCGCCCCGGGCTTGCCTACGGTCTTGATTTTAGCCAACGCTCGTTGCACCGCTTCCAGGTAAAGCTGGTGGCCGGTCTCAGGGTAAGGATGCACGGCGTCCGGGGAAAACACCATTTTACCCCCTAAGGCCGCTTTCTCGGCGTCCGTTTTGGGTAGCGCCCCCGAATAAATCAGGCGGCCCGCCTTTTCGAGGCGCGCGACTTCCAGGCCCAGGTGAATGGAGGGGATGCCGTAGTGGTTGGCGACTTGCTCCATCGCCGTGGCCGAGCGCGGAAAGGAACCGGCTTGCAGCGTTTTGAGCATGTCGCCCGCGACCGTGTACACGTAACAAATATCGGTGGCCGGATTCGCCCGCCACGTCTGTCGCACGATGCCCTCCATGCAGCGGTGGATCTGCTCCGGCGCGGCGCCGCCATCGTTCACCGCGAACTCCACGAACAACAGGTCGGGGCGATGCTCCAGCACGTCGTGCCGCAGGCGGAACACGCCCAGGTCGGACCCCGTCCCGCCAATGGCGGCGTTGATCTCCTCGATTTTGGCGGCGGGATACTGCGCGCGCAGCCAGTTCAAGGTCTTGGGCCGCCAGCCATCCTGCGCCGTGATGCTGCCGCCGAAGTAAGCGACGCGCACGGTTTCCCCCGCTTTCAATTTGGCCAGCGCGTTGGGCAACCCGTCGCGTTCGCGACATTCGATGGCCGGAGTCAACGCCTCCGCCATCGCCGGACTGGCGGCCGCCAGGCAACACCCACCAGCCACTAAGCAACGCACCGCCCAAACCCATGTTCCCCAGGATGATTTCATGTCGCTTTACATAGCGAAACGCCGCGATCGATGCACGGAGAATCGGCGGGAATTCGGGCGCGAATCCGCGCGCGCAACCGGCGCCAACACCCCGTGAAGGGGATGTCCGCCACGCGCTCAGCGATGTATCGGGGCATGGAAATGCCAAAACCGCCGTGGTGAGACGGCGGTTTTGAGCGTGAGCTGATTGCCCGCGACTTATTCCGCTTTGGGCGTTTTTTTCCGGATCGAATGGGTGGCGTAGCCGTAGAAGGCTTCGGCGCATTCCATGATGGTTTCCGAGAGGGTGGGGTGGGGATGGATGCACTCGGCCAAATCCTTGGCGGTGGCGCCCATTTCGATGGCCAAGGTGCCTTCGCCGATGAGTTCTCCGGCGCCCAAGCCGCTGATGCCCACGCCCAGGACGCGCTCGGATTCGGCTTCGATGATCAGTTTGGTCAAACCGTCCGTGCGGTCGAAACTCAGGGCGCGGCCCGAGACGGCCCAGGGGACTTTGACCACTTCCACCGGGATGCCCTGGTTGCGGGCCTCCGCTTCGGTGAGTCCGCACCAGGCCACTTCGGGATTGGTGAAGACCACGGCGGGCACGATGATGTGCTCGAAGGTGCTCGATTCGCCTAGCATGACTTCCACGGCGATGCGCGCTTCCTTGGCGGCTTTGTGAGCCAGCATGGCCCCGCCGACGATATCGCCCACAGCGTAGATGTTCGGTTCGGCGGTTTGCTGGTGCTCGTTGGCCTCGATGAAGCCGCGATCCGTGCGGCGGATGCGGGTATTTTCCAGGCCGAGATTTTCGCTATTCGGGCTGCGGCCCACGCAAATGAGCACGCGGTCGAACAACTCGGAGCGGGTCTGGCCTTCGTGCTCCATGGTGACTTTCACTTGCTTGCCTTGGGTGGCCATGGAGGCCACTTTGGCTTTGACCCGGATTTCCTTGAACAAGGTCTTCGCGTTGCGCAGCACGGGCTGGGTGAGGTCGGGGTCGGCGCCGGCGAGGATCGCGTCCCCGGCTTCGGCGATCACCACCTTGCTGCCCAGGGTGGCGTACACGGTGCCCAATTCCATGCCGATGTAACCGCCGCCAATGATCAGCAGTTCGTTGGGGATTTCCTCCACCTCCAACCCCTCGTTGGAGGTCATGATGCGCGGATTACCCAGGTCGAACGCTTTAGGCATGGCCGGCTTGGAACCCACGGCGATGATGGCTTTCTCGAATTTAACGTATTTTTGGCCCGCTTCCGTCTCGACGCGGAGGGTTTGGGCATCCTCGAAATGGCCGCGGCCATGGAGGACGTTCACGTTGCGGCGCTGGGCCAATCCGGTGACGCCCAAGGCGAGCTTGTCGAGGATCGTTTCCTTCCAGGCGCGCATCTTGTTCAGGTCGATGGTCGGCGGGGCGAAGGAAATGCCGCGGTGCTCGGATTCCATCGCTTCCTTGATCAATCCCGCCGCGTGCAAATACGCTTTGGAGGGGATGCAACCGCGGTTCAAACAGACGCCGCCCAAACGGCGGTCCTGCTCCACCATGGTGACTTTCATGCCTTTGTCCGCGCCGTAGAAAGCGGCGGCGTAGCCGCCCGGACCCGCCCCGAGAACCAATAACTGCGTGTTGATAATATCCATAACTTAATGATAAAAGATCTGGGCCGCCCGGGATCAGGCCACTTGCTCCTCTTTCCAGTTTTCCAGGGCTTGGACGATTTGGACGATGAAGCGCGCGGCGGCGCCGCCGTCGATCAGGCGATGGTCGTAAGTGACGCATACGGGCATGATCAGGCGAGGCACGATCTTGTCGCCCTTCACTCGCGGTCTCCAGGCGCTCTTGCCTAGGCCTAGAATAGCGGCTTCGGGGCGGTTGATGATGGGGGTGAAATGTCCGCCACCGATGGCGCCTTGATTGGAGATGGTGAAGGTGCCGCCTTTCATTTCGTCGGCGCTTACTTTGCGTTGGCGCGTGCGCTCCGCCAGGGATTGCAGTTCCAAGGATAGTTGGAGCATCGTTTTCTTATCCACGTCGCGGATGACGGGGACGATCAAGCCCGCTTCGGTGTCCACCGCCATGCCGATATGGTAGTAATCCTTGAACACGATCTCCTTGGTGGCTTCGTCCAGGCTGGAGTTGAACGCGGGGCTCTGTCGCAACGCCGCGACGGCCGCTTTCAAGGTGAAAGGCGTCAGCGTGAGCCGGGCGCCTTTAGCCTCGAATTTGGCCGTGAATTTCTTGCGCAACTCCATCAAGTCCGTGATGTCCGCCTCGTCGAACTGCGTGACTTGGGGAATGATGGACGAGCTTTCGTGCATGCGGCGCGCGATGACTTGGCGCAAGGTCGACATCGGCTTGCGCGTCACGGGGCCGAATTGGGAGAAATCGATGGATTCGGCCACCGGCGCCGGGGCCGTCGCGCCGGCGGCGGCGGGTTTGGGGGCGAACGCCAGATTTTGCAGCCGTTCGATATAGGCTTTGAGATCGCCCATGACGATCCGGCCGCCGCGTTCGGTGCCGTGGATGCGGGTCAGATCGATGCCCAGGTCGCGCGCCAGTTTGCGGATGGAAGGCGAGGCGGCGGGGTTCTCGTTGCGCGGGCCGTCGTCAACCACGGGGGCGGCCACCGGCGCGGCCACCGCGGGCGGCGGGGTGGCGGCGGGCGCGGCTTTTTTGGCCGGGGCCGCCTTGGCTGTCGTTTTACCATCGGGGGCCGGGTTGGCGGCGGCGCCGCCGGCGGCTTCCTCGAGGGCGATGATTTTTTGACCCACGGAAATTTTCTGGCCTTCTTTGACGAAAATCTGCGTCACCACTCCCGCCACGGGACTGGGGATGGGCGCGATGGCCTTCTCGTTCTCCAACTCGATAATCGTCTGGCCGGCTTCGACTTTATCGCCTGCCTTCACCAGAATGCCGACCACCGAGCCGGAGTCGGCGCCTTCGCCTAATTTGGGCAATTTAATATCCATATTGATTCGTCATTCAACTTTCAGAAATAATGCGGGGCAACGCGCGCGCCCAACGGCGCAACCCGACGTTGGCCGGGTCGTCTCCGCGCGGGAGTAAAATTCCTTGCCGATCTACATCACGCACGCCGGGAACGGCTTGTCCGGATCGATGCCGAGGTCTTTTATCGCCTGGGCGACGACCTTCCGGTCCAGTTTGCCTTGATTCGCCAAGGCGTGCAAGACGGTTACGGTCGTCATCTCGGCGTCGATCTCGAAAAACCGCCGCAACGCCTGGCGCGTGTCGCTCCGGCCATAGCCGTCCGTGCCTAAGGATATCAACCCGCCGGGCACCCAGGGGGCGATCTGGTCGGCCACCAGTTTCACGTTGTCCGACACCGCCACGAACACGCCGGTTTCTTTTTCCAGCACGGTTTCCAAGTAAGATTTGCGCGGGGCGCTCAACGGGTGCAAACGGTTCCAGCGCCGCGTCTGCAGGACTTCGACCCGGAGTTCCTTGTAGCTGGTGGCGCTCCACACATCGGCCGAAACCCCGTATTTTTCGAGGATCTCCTGCGCGCGCAGCGCTTCGCGAATGATGGGGCCGCTACCGAATAAATGGGCTTTGAGCTTCGTTCCGGAAGCGCCGGGCTTAAATTTGTACAAGCCTTTGAGGATGCCGTCCTCAACGCCCTCGGGCATGGGGGGCATCACGTAGTTTTCATTGTAGAGGCTCAAGTAATAGAACAAATCCTCGCCCGCCTCGTACATGCGGCGCATACCTTCGCCAACGATTATCGCGATTTCATACGCGAAGGCCGGATCGTAGGCCATGAGCGCCGGCACGGTGCTGGCCATGAGCTGGCTGTGCCCGTCTTGATGCTGAAGCCCTTCGCCGTTTAGCGTGGTGCGCCCAGCCGTCGCGCCCATCAGAAATCCCTTGGCGCGGATATCCCCCGCCAACCAGACGAGGTCGCCTATGCGCTGGAAGCCGAACATGCTGTAATAGGTGTAAAACGGAATCATCGGCACGCCGTGCGTCGCGTAGGAGGTGCCGGCGGCGATGAAGGACGACATGGCGCCCGCTTCGGTGATGCCTTCCTCGAGGATTTGGCCATCCTTGGATTCCTTGTAATACAAGAGGGATTTGACGTCCACCGGCTCATAGAGCTGGCCGTTGGGGGCGTAGATGCCGACTTCGCGGAAGAGCGCGTCCATGCCGAACGTGCGGGCTTCGTCGGGGATGATGGGCACAATGCGCGGGCCCAACTCTTTATGGCGCAGCAAATTACTCAGGAGCTTGACGAACGCCATGGTGGTCGATACCTCGAATTTGCCGGAGCCCTTGCTAAACTCGGCGAAATACTCGCGTTTGGGCATGGTCAGCGGGCAGGGTTTGACGGAGCGCGCGGGCAGGGAGCCCCCCAGTTTTTTGCGCTGCTCCAGCAAATACTTCGCCTCGGCGCTTTCGGCCGGCGGGCGGTAGAACGGGGCGTTAGCCACGTCTTCGTCCGCGATCGGCACGCCAAAGCGCGCTCGGAACTCGCGCAATTCCTTTTCGTTGAGCTTTTTCTGCTGATGCGTGATGTTGCGTCCCTCGCCCGCCTCGCCTAAGCCATAGCCTTTGACCGTTTTGGCCAGAATAACCGTCGGGCTGCCGCGATGTTCGACGGCCGCCTGGTAAGCCGCGAAGACTTTCCGGGGATCGTGCCCGCCGCGCGCCAACTTCTGTAACTGGTCGTCGCTCAAATGATCCACCATCTCGAGCAGTTCGGGGTATTTGCCGAAGAAATGCTTGCGGATGTAGCTGCCGGGTTCGGCGGAGTATTTTTGAAAATCCCCGTCGACGGCTTCCTGCATGCGTTTGGCCAATAACCCTTTGTCGTCTCCGGCCAGCAGGGAATCCCAATCGGAACCCCACACGACTTTGATGACGTTCCAGCCGGCG
>DBTJ01000182.1:0-5752 GCA_002306985.1 Verrucomicrobia bacterium UBA1319 | reverse complement strand
CCGTTGCCGCGCACCGGGCCGTCCAACCGTTGGAGGTTGCAGTTGACCACCCAGATCAAGTTGTCGAGGTTTTCGCGCGAAGCGAGGGTCAGCGCGCCCAGAGTCTCGGGCTCGTCGCTTTCGCCATCCCCCACGAAACACCAGACTTTGGGCTCCCCATTTTTAAGGAAACCCCGGGCTTTGAGGTAACGGTTGAACCGGGCTTGGTAGATGGATAGTAGCGGGCCCAGGCCCATGGAAACAGTCGGGAACTGCCAGAAATTCGGCATCAAATACGGGTGAGGATAGGACGACAGCCCGCCGCCTTCGGCTAATTCCTGGCGGAAATGATGCAGGTGTTTTTCATCGAAACGCCCTTCCAGAAAGGCGCGGGCATAGATGCCGGGGGTGACGTGGCCTTGGATATACACCAGATCGGCCGGGGTATCGCCCTGAGCGCCGCGCCAGAAATGGTTAAAGCCCACCTCATACAGGGTGGCGCTGGAGGCGTAGGAAGAGATGTGCCCGCCCAAGCCGTTGTGGACGCGGTTGGCGTTCACCACCATCGCCATGGCGTTCCAGCGAATGTAACTCTTGATCTTCCGTTCCAGCTCCCGGTCCCCGGGGTATTCCGGCTCGGCATCCAGCGGAATGGTGTTGATATAAGGCGTGCTGACGGTGAGCGGCACGGCGATTTGTTCCTGCCGTAAACGATCGATGAGCTGGCCGAGAAAGGCGAAAGTTCGGCCCGGTTGCTGTTGTTTAAAGATCTGTTGGAGAACGAATTCTAAAGAATCGAACCATTTGTCCGATTCCGCCCGGTGCTGAATTCGCAGCGCCAGGCTGGGGGGAACATTGGCGGTTTCGTTTTCCGGTGTGGAGGGTTGTTTTTTTGCCGATTTCACTGATAATCTCGATTTCGTCATTAAGTTGGACTTATTCCAACTATTCAGTGTGAAGAAGATACACGAAAAAGCCGCTTTACTCAAATGAAAATCTTGGATCTTGCCTTGGCCACGCCCGAAACCAACCTTGCATTGGATGAGGCATTGCTGGAGGCGGCGGAAGAAAAAACGGGGGAGGAATGCCTGCGTTTCTGGGAGTCGCCGCGCCCATTTCTGGTGCTGGGACACGGCAATCGGGTTGCCAGCGAGACGCAACGGGAGGCGTGCGATCGCTTGGGGGTCCCGATCTTGCGGCGTTGCAGCGGCGGCGGCGCCGTGCTGCAAGGCCCGGGGTGTTTTAATTACGCGTTAATTTTACTCGTGCCCGACGAGGGACCTCTGACCCAGATTACCACAACTAATAAATTTATCATGGAGCGGCAGCGGACGGTGCTCGAGCGTTTGCTCGGGCGGCCCGTGGCGGTGCGCGGAACCACGGATCTGGCGGTCCCGACCGGGAATGAGGGAGCCCGCGATAACGCGCCCGCCGCGCCGGACGCGGGCGGTTGGCTGAAATTTTCCGGCAACGCCCAGCGACGCAAACGCCGCGCGCTGCTCTTTCATGGTTCTTTCTTGCTCCATTTGGACTTGGAACTGTTAGGTCAAGTACTGGCCCATCCTTCGCAAGAACCGGATTACCGCGCCCACCGCGCGCACGCGGAATTCGTCACGAACCTGCCGCTTTCGGCCGCCGACATCAAACGGGCGTTAAGGGAAGCGTGGCGGGCCGAGGCGGCGCTGGAGGCAATTCCGCACGATCGGGTACGGCGTTTAGTGGCGGAAAAGTACGCGCGTCCGGAGTGGAACTTTAAATTCTAATCCCCGCCCTTATTTCTTCGGTCCGGCGGCGGGGGCGTTCGTGACTCCCAGCATGCGGAAGGAGCCCAGCACGGCGTTGGTTTCCGCGACGGTGGAATCCACTTCGGTGGTGTTGGCGGGCAGGCGCAGTTCGGTGCGCAATTCGTTGATGCGTTCCGCGTCCAGCGGGCTGTTGGTGCCGAGCAGGTAGTTCAGCACTTCCTTGTGCAACTCCGGCAAGCTATTCAACCCCACCCGTTTTTCCTGGGTCTCGATGGCCTTGGCGTAACGCTTGTAAATTCGCTGCGACATGTTTTTGTAGTTCGCGGCCCGTTCGTCGTAGCCCGCCGCGCGGTCCAGGTAGTAATTGACAATGTAGCCCCGTAGCATGGCGGTGATACGGTCGACGGAAGTTTCGTTGATATCTTCCGAGGTGCGGCTCAAGGCATAGGTGTCCAAATCGATTTTGGATGGCAAGGAACCCGGTTCAGGCAAGAGGTCGTTATCCGGGTATTTTTGCCCCAGGTATTTATACCATCGCTGGGCCTCCGAGATCCGCTGGTTAGTGAAGAGAAAATAGACGGCGTCCCGCAGGAAATTGCGGTGGGCGGTCCGGATCTGGTTGGTCTGGCCCGGATCCTGGATCATCATGTCTTCGTAAGATTTGTTGACGTTGGGGATTATGTCCAAATTGGGTCCGAAAGGATTGCGGCCGTTGTAAATCAAGCCGGTCCGGGATTCGAGCAGGCGGCCGCGTTGGAAGGAAAGCTGCATGCACTGGTAAATCACCCGGCGCAATTTGATGAGTTCCTCGTCTTTGGATTTGGAGAGTCCGTACCAAGCCCAGTAAATGGCGTGCGCTTCGGGCAACCGCCAATCCAGCGGCCCATAAGCATCGTCCGCCTGTTTCATGACCGCGGGATCCATCTTGTAGTGCTCCCGCAAGAGCTTGGCCCGCGCCATGGCGTTGGTGTTCTGGGGATGGATTAATTCCTCGAAATTCGGCCGGCCGCCGCCCAGCACTTGGGTCATTTCGGACGCCCAGGACATTTTGTAATACAAATGGGCGTCGTCGAGATTGGCCCCCATTTTATGCTGGAATTGCCAAGCTAGCTCGCGGTAGAGCTGGGGCTCTTTGGGGTTGTACTTGATGGCCTCGTCCCGGAGCAGCGTGATGCCGCGTTGCACCCACAGCCAGCGGTCCTTAGGGTTTTGGAATTTGACGGAAATGTTATAGGACATGTTCCAAGCTTGGGCGATCCAAACTGTGGGAATGTGGGGCTGGAGCTTGGTGATCCAATCGGCCAACTGGACCATTTCGAAATATTGGCCATCATCCTGCATTTCAACGGCGCGCACCCAGAGGGCGTTGGCGATCAAGCCGCGAAAGCCACCCAAGGCGACGGTGGTAAAGGCGAGCATCGGCGGGGCGTTTTCCAAAGGCGCCAGGCGAGTGAGGCCTAAATCGGCCCGCTTTTTATCCAGCCGATTTTGCATGAAGCCCGAGAATACCAGGCCCAGCACGATGGCCAGCACGAGTAACGGTTTGTAAGCGCGCGCGCGGTCCATTATTGGCCGCCTCCTTGCGCGGTGGCCAGCTCCCGACGGTTGAACATATAAATGCCAAATAGGGAAAATAAACCGCCCATCACGCCGATGATTTGCGCGAAGGCCCAGCCCAACTGCGCCCAGGTGATGCTCCGGCCCGAGCTTAGGGATTCGATCGGGGTGAATTCCCGCACCATTTTCACCAGCTTAAGGAGGGCGGAAAACATGGGCACAACCACTTGGTCCAGGAGTCGCGGGGTGTCGATCTTGCCGGTCTCGTGGTTGACGCCGGAGAGGCCGCCTTCCTCGATCACTTGGCTCAGCGTGCCGGTGGAGAACCCGACGATGAGGATGCCCAAGGCCAGGAAGGACGCCACCGGGAAAGAGAGAAAACTCGCGGCGCACAGGCCAATGGTCGTCAACAAGCCCAGCCAGCAGGCGACGATGAGCAGGCCGCGGATGAAATTGATCTCGAAGCCCGCCTCGCGGTAAAGGATTTCCATGCCGTTATCGAGCAGAAAGAGCATGTCCGATTCACTTTCGTTGGTGCAGGAAAGGGTCAACACTCCGCTTTCGTCGAACATGTCCGGCGGGATCGGTACTTCCTGAAATGTGTCGGAGGCCAGGGTCATTTGGAGCACCCGTGTTTGGCCGCTGTCCAAGGGGCCTACCGTCCAGATCATCGGGTAGGTTTTGGGGTTATCGGTATCGTGATTTTGTTCGGAAATCGTGAAGCGCACGCGCATCGTCAGCGGTTGGCCGCGGAGGTACTCCTTCCGGCTGCCCAAATCGATTTTCCAGATCCGCTGGTATTTCGGGCGCACGATCTGGACGGAGGATTTGACCCATTCGGTGATCTGCTTGCGCACCATGCCGTATTCCGCCGAGGAAACGGGGTTTTTCTCCAGGTACTTCTTGAAGGCCAGCTCGATGTCAGACCGAAAATCGATCGGTTGTTCTTTGACCCCGCTCCGGGCGATGAAGATTTCGTCCTGCAGGATCCGCTGCTGTTCGACGGGGAGCCGTTGCGCCCGCCATTTCAGCAGGCCGTAGACCGCGCCGCCGGAAATCGCGAGCAGCGCGAGGTTGAGCATCATGATGCCCAGCCATTTGCCCAACCAGATTTGCCAGCGAGCGATGGGCTTGGTGGCGACCACCTGCATTTGACATTCCTCGATCTCCCGCGCCAGCGTGCCGCAGGCCAGCCACAAGGTCGAAAAACCCAGCAGCGCGGTGATGACGGACAAGGTGTAGGTGAGCAGAATTTGGATGAACCCGCGCGCCGTGCTGTCGTCCTTGATGATCAGGGGTAGCACCACCACGGTGCAAACCAGCAACAACGCGAGGATGAGCACCAGCTTGAAGCGGATGGCCGCCCGGAGCGTCAGGAAGGAAATGGCGAGCAACTTTTGCATGCGTCGTTAGGCGAGGCGGCGGGTCACGGCTTTTTGCCGCCGAGCAAGCCGGATAATTTATCGTTGGCCGCGCTCAAATCCACCGGGGCCGCGGGCGGCGGCGCGCCGGGGGTCGCCGGGGCGGCGGGCTTGCTTTCGGTCAACGCGGCCAGTTTATTCTCCAGGATGGCGGGCGCGGGCGCGGCGACGGTGACTCGGGGCTCGGTTTTCGGCGCGACCGGCGCGGACAGGCGGTCCAGAATTTTATCGCTATTCGTGGAGGCCTCGGCGTCTCCGGCCAAGTACGCGGCCACCCGGTTGCCGCCGGTGGCGCCTGAGGTACTCTGCTCGTTTTGGCGCGCCCGTTGCACGACGCCCAGGAAATAACTCTCGAGGTTCTGGGTGGGAATATCCACGCGGACGGCGTCGGCGTTCACCTCTTGGCGGATGATGTCCAACACGCGCCGCATCGTTTCGCGCGGCAGGGCGGGGGCGGTGATCCGCACGGCGTCGGGCGCCGCCAGCAGGTCTTTCAACGGCCCCATGGCTTGGATTTTGCCGCCGTAATAAATGACCACCCGGTCGCAGACATCTTCCACGTCCGCGAGCAAATGGCTGCTGAGAATGATGGTCTTGCCGCGGCGGGCCAGGGCCGTGATCAAATCTTTTACCTCGCGGCAGCCAATGGGGTCCAGCCCCGAGGTCGGCTCGTCCAGGATGATCAAATCGGGGTCGTTGATTAGCGCCTGGGCCAAGCCGATGCGGCGCTGCATGCCTTTGGAGAACTCGCCCACCGTGCGGCTGCGCACCTGGTTCAAGCCCACCATCGCGAGCAATTGTTCAATGCGTTTCCGTCGGTCGCCCGCGGGTAATTGAAAGAGCTGGCCGAAAAAATCCAGCGTCTCGGCGGAATCCAAGTAGCGATACAAATAGGATTCCTCCGGCAGATAGCCGATGCGCGCCTTGGTCAAGACGTGGCGCGGAGATTTGCCGAACACTTCGATGTGCCCCTTGGTGGGATACAGCAAGCCCAAGAGCATCTTGACGGTGGTGGATTTGCCCGAGCCGTTGGGCCCGAGCAAGCCGAAC
>DBTJ01000157.1:904-4736 GCA_002306985.1 Verrucomicrobia bacterium UBA1319 | reverse complement strand
CGATTGGCGGCGAGTGGGGCGGGCAAAAAGGTATCGACGACGCGATTTTTCCTCAGAAATATTACCTCGATTACGTTCGCGTTTATCAGGAGGCCGGGAAATAAGGCGCTTTGAAAGCGATGAACCGACGGCCGGAAACCTAGTTCCAACCAAGTTTTACTCATGATCACCAAAGTCGTTCGTTCTTTTTGTTTGGGTGTTTTGTTGGCTCAGCCCCTGCTGGCTATGGATTGGCCGCGTTGGGGCGGTCCGGATGGGGACGGGCGGGCGCCCGACGGCGCGCTGGCGCCGGAGCGTTTGGCGGGTGAATTGAAAACGATTTGGCGCGCGCCCATCGGCAATGGACTGGGCTCGCCCGTGGTGAGCGGGGACAAGGTGTTTTACCTCGATAACCAGCAAAATCAGGAGACTCTCCACGCGGCGGAGGCCGCCAGCGGCAAGGCGATCTGGAACGTCCCGATCGACGAAGTTTTCAAGGACACCCAAAGCGCGCCCGGACCGCGCGGCACGCCGCTGGTGGATGGCGATTTCGTGTACGCCAATTCGTGCCAGGGGGAATTCAAATGCCTGCGGGTCGCCGATGGCGGCTTGGTTTGGAAAACCAGTTTTACCCGGGATTTTCACGCCTATTTTCTGGGGGAACGGGGGGATGCGCCCGGGGCCAGCCGCCACGGTTACACGGGGTCGCCCACCATCGAAGGCGAGCGAATGTACGTCAACGTGGGCGGCACCAACGGGGCCAGCGTGGTCTGTTTCAATAAGCGCAACGGCCAGGTGATCTGGCAATCGCAAAACGATATCCCCGGCCATGCCAGCCCCCGGGTTGCCACCTTGGCGGGGGTGAAACAAGTGGTTTCCTTCACCGCCGAAGCCGTCATTGGCCTCGCGGCTGAGGACGGTAGATTGTTATGGCGCATTCCGGTGCAAACCCGGCTTGGCCGGCATGCCGTCACGCCGGTCATCGCCGGGGACTTTATCGTAGTCTCCTCGCATCAAGCGGGGTTGATCGGCATCCAGGTGACCGCCAATCAGGGCGCGATCCGGGCGGAACGCGTTTGGCTGAACAAGCCGCTGGCGATCAATTTTTCGAGTCCGGTTGCCGCGGACGGGTGCCTCTACGGCTTGGGGCCGGGGCGCAAGCTGGTTTGCGTCGATCTGCGCACGGGGGAAAAAACGTGGGAACAGGAGGACGCCTTTGCGGGCGCCATGGACAAAGACTATGCCGCGTTTATCGTGTTGAAAGATCGCATCCTGGGGCTTGGCTATAACGGGCGGCTCGCGCTCTTCGCCGTCGATCGCCAGGCGTATCGCTCCTTGGGCGACGCCAAAGTGTGCGGCGATACGTGGTGCAATCCCGCCTATGCGGATGGCCGGCTCTTTCTGCGCGACGAGCGGGAATTGCTCTGCGTGCGGCTGGCGCCGTAGCGAGCGGGGCGCCCGGACGGTTTCGGAATGACCGGTTGCGTTCGCGGGCGATTTCCCCTACACCTAACCCCGTGCATTTGGCGCGGCTAAAGCTCCGGGATTTTCGAAATTATGGGCGGCTGGATATGGAGTTCATTCCCGGCTTCCATTTGTTTTTGGGGCAAAATGCCCAGGGCAAAACCAATTTGCTCGAGGCGGTGTATTTGCTTTCCACCTTGCGATCTTTCCGGGGGGCGGGCCATGCCCAGATGGTGCGGCAGGGGCAGGAGGGTTTTTTCGCGGGCGGCACGGTGGTGGAGCAGGGGAACCACGAGGTCAAATTCTATTGGTCGTCGCGCAAAAAGAGCCTGGGGCTGGACGGGCGCCCGGTGCGCAAGCTTTCCGAGTACTTTGGCTTGATTCAAGCCGTGGTGTTTTGCACGGAGGATTTGCAGCTGATCAAGGGCGCGGCAAGTGTGCGCCGCCGGTTTCTCGATTTATTGCTGGCCCAAACCCAGCCCGGTTACCTGGCCTTGCTGCAACGGTTCGCCCGCGCCGTGCGGGCGCGCAACGCGCTGCTCAAACAACCCCGGCCGGATGCCCCTTCGCTGGAAGGTTTCACCCGCGAGATGCTCGCTTCCGGCGGGCAAGTGATGCAATGCCGCCGGGACTTGATGCCGCAACTGGCGCCCTTGGCGGTGGACGCTTACCAGCGGATCGCCCCCGACGCCGAGGCGTTGCGCCTGGAATACCAGCCAAGCGTCAAAGCCGATTTCGAGGTCGAACTCGCCCAATCGCGCCAGCGGGAACGGGTCCTGCGCTCCACCCTGGTGGGGCCGCACCGCGATGAGTTGCGCTTGCTGTTAAACGACCGCTCCGCCGCCCAGTACGGCAGCGAAGGGCAGAAACGCACCCTGGCGATCGCTTTGAAAATGGCGCAAGCCGAGTATTTAACCCGCCGGCGCGGCGCCCCGCCCATTCTGCTCATCGACGATGTGATGGGTGAGTTGGATGCCCGCCGCCGGGGCGGGTTCCTGCCGCTTTTGGAACAAGCCCGCCACGCGCGAGGCCAGGTGTTTATGACTTGCACGGAGGAAAACTGGCCGCGGGAATTGAGCCGGGATTTGATTCGCTGGGAAGTCAAAACGGGAACGGTAAAGCCGGGCGCCGCAAATCCGGCCCGCTGATTCCAATGAGCGATCAAGTTGATTAGTCTCAACTTGACAGCGATTTGGAATGAGCGTCATTCAATGCCGAACGCTTAGGCGGGCTTATCTTTTAACGAGGGGACCGTCGATTAGGATGGTTTGATTCTCCACCAATCTTACCACTTTGCCCGTGGTTAGCGTTACGGTGCCATCGCCTTGGACTTTCGTGCCGTCGGAGGTGCCCATGATTTGGAAGGATTTTAAAGTGAACAGCTCGCCGTCTTTCTGCACCACCACTTTGCCGCCTTTCACGCTGACGGTATCTTTGATCGGCAGCCAGGAGCCATCGGGTTTTAACAGCTGGCCATCGAGCAATTGAACGCGGCGTCCGCCGGGGAGCGCTTGCATGCCGTTCGGATATACGGTGGAACCATCGGCCATCGCTCTTGGGGCCGTCAGCGGCGTGGTTTGCCCATCGATCACTTCCACGACTTTGCCCCGTTTCATGGCCAAGTGGTTAAACACCGGCAGGAGGCTGCCGTCGGAATTCAATAGGTTGCCATCCGAGCGGACCACTTGGCCCTCCAGCACTTCGCGCGCTTTGCCCTTTTCCACCTGGTACGTGCCGTTGGTGCTGAACACGACGCCAAAGGGCAAGGTTAGTTCATCGACCAAGGGCGAAGAAGCGCCCGCCTTGAGGACCAGCACTTCCCCTTTGATTTTGGTGACGCCGTCAATGGGGCCGGATTGCTCCGCGTAGGCCAACCCCAGCATGAGGGCTAGATTGCCGATGAGCGCTCGTAAAAGAAATGCCTTCATAAGGTTCAATTTACTCATTTCGCCCCACTAAAGCCAGCCATCATTTGCCCGTCCGACCTTGCGGTGACTGTGTGGTTGATGTTGTTGTTCGTTTAAAGACAATAGGTTACGATCGGTTTTGCGCGGGGTTTTGGGGCGCGCCTAGGCTGAAATACCCGGCCTACCCAGGGAAAACGCTTACTGGGTCAAGCGGGCCCGGATAAGCAAGCAAGGGGGACAACGTCTAAAGCGATCCCATTCGGGCCGCGGTTGCCACGCTTCCGGGAATGGATTGCGCGCCTAATTTAATCCGTTTTTCGTGAAGGTTTTGCTTCATGCGGCGGCCGAAGGCTCGGACTTGCGCTGGCGGTGCGCCACCACATCCGCCACCGTGACCCTGGGGAAGCCATGCCGCCGGGCAAAGGCTTCGACCTGGTTGCCGCGCGCCATCGTGCCATCGGGGTTCATCAATTCGCAGAGCA
>DBTJ01000157.1:0-662 GCA_002306985.1 Verrucomicrobia bacterium UBA1319 | reverse complement strand
CGGGGTTCATCAATTCGCAGAGCACGCCGCAGGGTTTCAAGCCCGCCAGGCGCATGAGGTCCACCGTCGCTTCCGTATGGCCCGGCCGTTCCTGGACGCCTCCCGGCCGAGCCCGGAGCGGGAACAGGTGGCCCGGCTGGCGTAAATCCTCGGGTTTGGCATCGTCGGCGATCGCGGCCCGCACGGTGCGCAACCGGTCGGCGGCCGACACGCCGGTCGTGACTCCCGTGGCGGCTTCGATCGAAACGGTAAACGCGGTTTGATAGCGGCTGGTGTTCTGCTCCGTCATCATCGCCAAGCCCAGCGATTTGATTTTGCGTTCCGTCAAACAAAGACAAACGATGCCGCTGCACTCCCGGATGAGCAGAGCCATTTGGGGTTCGGTCAACGATTCGGCGGCGAAGATCAAATCCGCTTCGTTTTCGCGCTCCGCGTCATCGCTGACCAGGATGCCGCCGCCGCGGCGCAGGGAATCCAAGGCGAGGCGCAACCGTTCGGCCGACGCGGCCGCGGGCGAGGGGAGTGAGTTCAACTGATTCATGGACCAATACCTTTCATGGAACCGCCAGAATCAGGGCGACAAAGCGGGTCGCGGCCCGCGCGCGCTCCTGGCCCCGCCAGGCACGCGCTACCCCCGCAAACAAATACAGACCCCTGCGCAT
>DBTJ01000046.1 GCA_002306985.1 Verrucomicrobia bacterium UBA1319 | reverse complement strand
GTTATGGTCGAATACCAGTACGGCTGGCTGGTGCTCATGCTCAGCTGTTATTTGGTCTGGGAACGCCTGGGCACACGACCGAAAAACGATTCTCCGGCCCCGTTTTGGCTGTGCGTTTTGTTAGGGGCCATCGGCGCGCCCTTAGTCCTGGTCGCGGAGTTGGTAAAGAATAGTATGGCCAATTCGCCAACGACGAGTTTCGTTCTCAGTGTCGGCTGTTGTTTATTTCTCGCGGCCAATATTTTATATCTGCATGGTCCGGCCACCTTGCGGCATTTTCTGTTTCCCTTGTTATTTCTGTTTGTCGCCGTGCCCCTGCCTCCGTCCGTCTGGCGCCCTATCTTGTTGGCTTTGAAGACGATCATCACACGGCTGGATGTCGAAGCGCTTAACTTGCTAGGCATACCGGCGAAAGCCACGCAGAATGTAATCCAGCTCCCCAAATGCACGGTGGGAGTGGAAGATGCCTGCAGCGGGATACGCAGCTTGCAATCTTGCATCATGGCCGGACTCTTTTTGGGCAACCTGGTTTTAAAACGTTTTTCGTTGCGTTGCGTGACCTTGGCCGCCGGCATCGGTTTAGCATTGCTCGGGAATTTCCTGCGATCCCTCTACTTGGCCCTGACGGCCGCCGTGCATGGCCCGGAAGCCGTACAATCCGCCCATGATTCAGCTGGTTGGAGCATTTTAGTGTTCACCACCGCTGGTTTGATGCTATTCGTTTGGTGGATGGAACGTTTGGAAAAGAAGGTCGATGCGATCGTCTCCCGATAATACCCTGTTTTTCAAAGCCCTAGAATATGAATCTTGATTGGTATGTAGTCCACACCCGACCGCGCTGCGAAAAAAAGCTGGTACAATACTGTGAACGGGAAACCATAGCCACCACCCTACCCTGCATCAGCCGCGTGCACCAATACCGCGGAAAAACGGTTACCTTTCACAGTCCCTTATTCCCGGGCTATGTGTTTGTTCAAATTACCCGGGAACAACGGCAGAAAGTCTTCCAAAGCGATTATGCCGCCAACGTGCTGGAAGTGTTCGATCAGGCGCAATTCGATCATCAATTGCGCGACATTTTGCGGGCGGTGGAAACCGAACTGGAAGTTCGGTTGGCGCCCCAAATTATCCCAGGCTGCCAAGTTCTTATCAAATCCGGACCTTTGCGCGGCGTCACGGGTTGGGTCGAAAAACGGGTTGGCATCGTGCAAGTAATACTCCGATTGGACTTTATCGGCCAAGCCGCCGCTGTCAGCATCGACGCCAACGATTTGGAACTAGTCTAGGCCGTCGCCGGCCTGACGTTACCGCATAAGTGGAAGCGGTTGTTTACGAGCCATATACAATCCAGCCACCAAAACCGCCAGAAAGAGCAGAAATGCCATTAATGTAACCGTTCCCCGCACCACTTTAGCTCGATACTGCAGGCGATTAAGATTTTCCTGTTGGTGCGCTTTAAACCACGCCAATTGCTGCTCAATGATCGGCGCGGGCTGGGTTTCCTCGCGCACCACCAGTGTCAGCCAGTTGTCATGGGGATCGCCTATACCTACGGGTAATAAGGAGCGCTCCGCCGTTTCCGCCTCCTTAAAACCGGCATAGTGTTTCCAGAATGGCGCCGATTCCTGAGTCCAGAACCGCAGAACTCCTCGATTGAGGGCGACCACCTGGATTTTTTCCCAAAGGGCCTGCCGGAGTTCAGCCTCCAATTCAGGCCGATTGAAAGCTTCGCTATGCAGGTTGGCGTGAGGGCCGCTGATCTGCATGCCAAGCCCGCCATAAAGCTCGCCGGAGTCACTCACCGCCAGCTTGAATTCCGTAAAACGCCGTTCCAAGTCATGCACCGAAAACTGGTATTCGGCCCATAACTTGCGCAATTGCGGGACATCGTCGAGTGTTGCCCGCCGGATCTGGTATTTGGGTATGGGCATAAGGAAAGGTAACCGATGTTGGGTCGCTTTGCCACTGCAAAACCGGATGAAAAAAGGGATTACCCCGGCTCGGCCGCGCGCTTAAAGCTTGACCTGCAGCCCGGCTTGAGTTGGATTAGGGGTAATGAAAAGGATATTCATAGCGTTACTATTGGTATGCAGTTGGGCGGTTCTGCTAACTGGATGCGTGAGCACCCTCGATGGCCACTCGAAAGCCGGCAGCCCGATCGGCAAAGATACCATCGAAAGCCGGTATGAGCGGCCGACCGATCAAATCTTCCAGTCCGCCAAACAAGTTCTGGGAGTCATGGGCACCTTAACTGGTGAGAACACCATCACCAAGACGTTGGAAGCGAAAATTAATAAGACCACCGTCTGGGTTCGAGTTGACGAAGTGGATCCCAAAGTTTCTCGCATCATCGTCCAAGCCCGAAACAACGGCGCCGGGGACGTTGAAATGGCCAGCGAGGTCGACAAGCGCATCGCCCTGCAACTTAAGTAATCTCTTTCAAGTTCAAAGAGCTGGTTTTCGCAGATCCGCTGGTTTGGAGATTTTCCAACCCGGCGGATTTTCATTTGCCGGGACTCGGAAGTCACCGATTCCGCCTCGCCTAATTTTCCGTTCAAACCACCTTCTCTGACCCTCCGGCTAGGAAAGCACTGACCTATTTCTTCTCGGCTGGCTGCGTAGCGGGCTCGACTTTAGGCTCCACGGTGAAGCTCGTTAGGAAATGCATGAAAGGAATGCGCAAGGCCTCCTTTTGGTTAACTGGACAAAGCCGTTGAAATTCCACCACCCCCACCGGCAATTGCACATACCCCACCGTGACATCGAGTTTGTCCCCTTTCGCAACGGCGGCTAAATTAATTTCATAACCAAATCCCGATCCCGATCCACAATGAAAAGGATTTTCCTCTTTTACGGTCGCGCCAGGAAAACGCTTGGTGAGGAGCGCGGCCGCTTCGACTTTGGTCAATTCATTGGTTTTGCCATCAAATTCAGGGCACAGAGCGAAGCCCATCTGAGCCGATCCATCAAGCGGGCTAATAATCACTTTACTATCCTGCGCTCGCGCTTGAACTCGCCACTGAGCTGGCGGCAAGAAAGCCATCTGATTGGTCTCGAGTATCACCAAGTAACGCGTCAGCGGCTGACTTTCAGGCGGGGTGTAGGTGACGGTTCGCACTTCAAAAGGTCGTTCGGCGCTAAACGCGGTCGTCATGCCAAAAGCCAGAGCGACGATCACCACCCAGGAGCGAAGCAATACTGGGAGACCAGAATTCAATAATCCACGAAGCATGCCGCAAAGATAATGCCGGCCTTGCCGCTTGACAAGAGTGGCCATCAAAAGGTGGTGTTCTTGGGAATCGTGGTCCACGTGTAACGCACCAACGCTCGCACTGAGGGAGTGCCCGGCGGCAATTTTGTGGGGTCCATATAATTGAGATCGAACGCCCAATTCCGGACGGGCGGATTATATACCGTGCCCGTGCTAGACCAATTCGCGGTGGCCACATGACTGTTGAACATGACCACCATCGACCCATTATACGTTAAGTTCTTGGTGTCCCAGTTTTCCAAAAATCGCGGAAAATTTTCGACGCCGCCGCTGTAGCTGGAGCCCACGGTTGGGACAATACCCGAGATAATCGCCGCGTTAACCGTGGTATCAGCCGCGGTGCGACTCGAAATCGAACTCGCCGATTTAGCCGGATTCCAGACTGTGGAAAGCACGTTGATAGCGTCGCAAACCAGCGAAGCAGGCTTAGACAGCGTCGTATTGGTGGTGCCGAGGTAAGCGGCGGGAGCGTTATAATTACCCTGAACATATAGGGGATTCGGGGTTGCCACCGTCAGTCCCAACGACGGCAAGGTCTGTCCATTCGTCACTAATATCCCCGCGCCATAACTGGAATTGGTCGTGCGAAAATCCGCCACATAAACGGAACTAACATCGCGGTTAATCAAGCCGCGTATCGAAGTATTCGTGGCGCTCCAGCGCACCAGATTACTCACATTGATCGACGTGGTTTTTATCGTTTTCCCCTCGCGCTGATCGGTGAAGGTCAAATTGGTTTTGAGAATGCTGCCCGCATAATTGGAATTGGTGGAAATCCAATTGGTATCGCCCACCAAAGTCGTCGCGAAATTATTCGTCAGACCGCTGGTGATGGTAACGCTCGCATTCGAGACCAAAACAATAATGTCGGCGCTGTTATAGTAGCGTTGCTTGCCCATCGCGGAATTCGGATTTTCAGAGCTTGGGGGCACCTGCAGAATGGCGTAAACGGCGTCCGAAGTGTTATTGGTGCCAATCGGCAGCGAAAGACTGTTATAGCCGGATTTCGGACTATCCGATTTATCATAGGTCACCGTGCCCGTGGAGGCGCTACTATCTTTGCGTTTGCGATAGACATTTCCCACCGAGGTCACATCACTCATAAAACGCAGGGTGTTTCCGGGTGAAGTATAGATATCCGCATTCCCGTGAACGCGCCCGGTGATTTTCATGTTCGGGCCGGGGTTGATTTCCAAATCCTGAGAATAGAAAATCGCGAATTGAAACACCGGAATGGTGGAGACCTGGGCTTCTTGCATCAAGCCAATTTGGATATCGAAAGGCGCGTTCAGTTTGCGGGCGTTGGAAATGACGCGGTAGGATGCCGCCATGCCGTAGAGCCCGGTAAATTGACCGTTCAAATTGGTAAAAGCGGGCTCGGAAATCCGGGTAACGGTTGATTTTCCCACATGGCTAGAGCCATCGTTGAATTCAAAATCGGACCAATAACTACTTTCAGCGGAGGTCGGAACCCAACCGTTGTACGTGCTCATTTTCGCGTAAACCGAACCTTCCCCTTCTTTTTGGTAGGTCGTGCAAATATCGGACAAGATCTTTTCGGTGGCCGCTTCCGCCGCCGCCAACGTGGTGTAGTATTGGTTATGTCGTTCGATATGGTTCGCGTTATTCGTCGACCAACTTAACACCCCACCCATGACGAGAAGTCCAATGCCGGTAAATATCAGCACCAGCATCAAGGCGTAACCCCGTTCTTTTCTCGTGGAAAAATCGCAACGCTTCATATGAAAATTAGAGTTGGCGACGCGTAGCTTTGACGCGCAGCTGATAGTAATCAAATAGCCCGCCAGTTTGAATATGGATGAGCGGCGAATACAATTGCGTAATCTGCATAAAAACGCCGATGACTCGGTTGTTATTATTATTGGTCAAAACCGTACCCAGGGCGTCTTCCGAGGTGAACACATTATAGTTCGTCACCGCATGCACAATGGTCGTGGGCACCGTTTCCCCATTGCGAATACGGCACAATTGGAAATTGGCGGCATCCATGTAGTAGCGGACATACGTGGGGCATGCCAGGCTATTCGAAGGATGAATTTGGATCGCGTTGCCAATCTGCGACACTCCGTCAACCACGGAGGTAAAAGAACTGGCGTCACCCGTACCCACCAGAATGAGATCGTTGGTGCGCACCTCATCCAACAAGTAGGCCAGGCTGGTGCGAGCCTCGTCGCTCGCCCCCAGTTTGGCCTTGGACAACTCAAAGAGGCGGCCGCCGAAAATATGCACCGCAATGAGCATTCCGATTGACATGATAAAGATCGTCATCGCAACCATCATTTCGGGCAAGGTAAAGCCACCGCGCCATAATGGGCGGCTGCCTCCCGTCTCGAACCAGTTGAGGCAAGTAATTTTCATTGGTCGGGAGATCGATAGGTGACAATGGTGTTCGTAACCACGCCCTTATTTAAGAAGTACCAAGTGCAATCCACTCGCACCATCCGAAGGGGCGGCGAACTGGAGATGGTGCTAATGGTGGTTTTATTGGTGGCGTAAACGATGTTGGTTCCCTGCAAAGGCACATCCAGCACTTCCACCCGATTCGGGAAATTGGTGGCCTGCAATTGATCGACAGGCGACACATTATTCGGCTGCCAGGAGGTCGCGCGGGTTTGCTCCAATCTTTGAATGGCTAAAGCTTGCGCCGCCAAACTGTAGGCCGAAAATTCAGCCCGCCGGGCGGCCATCAAGTAACCATATAACAGCCCGCCTACGGCCATGCCTATTAACACCAGCGAGATGAGCACCTCTGCCAGAGTAAACCCGGAGCGGCGTTTCGCTTGAAAGAGCTGGGGCGTGTGTGTGTGCATAGTATTCGCGAGATTTTTAGCATCCCCTTTACCTTTAAGCGAACTAAAATCTGCGCTTCTATTAACCGAATCAGGTTGCATAGCATCCGGCATGCCAAAGACGCGCTCAATCCCTGCCAACGCCGCTCCTCCTTGCTGGACAAGCCTCCGCGCCCGCAGGGGAAATGAATTCTCAATAATTCGGCTTAACTGAAGCCAACCGCAACTTGTCTATTTTTCAGGCAACGGCCCGTGGATATGTGGACACCTCCGCGGTAAAATCCGCTCGCGATGTCTAGAATACCTGCGGTACGCCCTCCTCAAGAATCCGCAGATGGCGGGTTAAACCGTGCGCCCGCGCCAGTTCCTGCAGCCATTTCGGGGGTTCGTCCATCGCCTCGAAAGAAAGCTTGAACGTTCCGTAATGCATGGGCACCAGCCACTTTGAATGCAAATCCTTGAACACTCGAATGGCGTCGTCCGGCCCCATATGGACTTTGCGAAACTCGACCGGACTGTATGCCCCAATGGGCAGTAAGGCGATTTCCGGATGCAGTCGTCGGCCGATTTCCTTAAATCCATCGAAATAGGCGCTATCCCCCGCATGGTAGACCGTACGGCCTTGATATTCCAAAACGTACCCGCCATACCCGCGATGGTCATCATGCAGCATTCTGGCGCCCCAGTGCCGACACGGAGTTAAAGTCACTTTCCAATCGCCATGCGAGAAGCTCTCCCACCACTGAAGTTCGATAATACGCTCAAAGCCCAGCTTTCGAGCTAGCTTGCCTAGGCCCCAAGGCATGATCCCCACTTTGGTCGAAGGTAACCGCCTAAGCGTGCTTTTATGAAAATGATCGAAGTGCGCATGGGTGATCAGCACCAAATCAATGGGTGGCAAATCGTCGATCTGCAGCCCTGCTCGCCGAATTCGTTTCAACAAAAAAAGCCAATTGGCAAAATTCGGATCGATTAGGACGTTCAGTTTTTGAAACTGAATCAAAAAAGAGGCGTGGCCAATCCAAGTCATCCCCAGTTGACCGGGGCCTAACTTTGGGAAAACGGGGTGCCGTTGTTGACCTATCCTTTTGGTTAATAACGTTTTCCATATCATTTCACGGAAAAACGTTCGCGGGTTAAATGCATGAGACGGAGTTAGGTCTTTGAAAGACCGGGGCAACCGCCGTCGCAATCGCGGTGGCACGGCCAACATTTCTGGATCCCAATTCATGTATCGCCCAGCGCAAATAGTCTACCTCGGTTTGAATAGATTACAAGCGGCACCGTCCAAACCCTCAGCCGATGTAGCTTTCGACAGCAGCGCAATTGGCGAATTACGGTCCGAATAGCATAATGTCTTTGGGGATGAAAAACGTGTTGGATTGTCAGCTTGCAAGCTCGCTTGCCCAAGCCGCCTCTGGCTGTTGCGCACCGCTGGCAGCCGCGCTCAACGCCCTCCCCCCATGCGGCATTCATTTTCCTTTTAAGGCCGCCCCATGCGAGCCGAATTTTGAACCGATAAACCATTGGTAATCAATTATATTGTCCAACCTCCTAGTATGAATACCCGCCTGATGAACAGGCGGGTGTTTTTTTGGGCTGATCCGCCCGCCAAAATTGGCGGTATTCCATCAACCCGCGTAGCCTGGGAATTGGCTTGCGGGCACGGATTGAGACGTTCACGGAACAAATTCGTGGCAAGATATTTGCTTCAACAAGATGTCGCAAAAACGACGAAACCAGCGGGCTGGCGTGTTGCCCCAATCAAACTAAGCCATGGCCAGCTTGCGTTTAGGCCCATAAAGGACTGACATGTTGGACCAAATTAAAAAAGCTAGCGAATCCGGGTTGGTGATTTGTTTTGCCGGCGTTGGCTCGGCGTTCGCCAAGAAAAACGCCCAAACGTCGATGATTATCGCCAAGCATGGCAAAACCATCTTGGTGGACGCCGGCACCACGATCCCGGTAGCCCTGCAAGCCAAAGGCATTCGCATCACGGATTTTGACGCCTATCATTTCACCCACTCCCACGCGGATCACATCGGTGGAGTCGAGGAATTGCTGCTCCTCTCCCGTTACTTCAGCAAAACCAAACCCACCGTGATTATCACGGAAGTTTTTCAGGATATATTGTGGGAAAAATCCCTCAAAGGGGGCTGCGAATACAACGAATCCGGTCTGCTTCGTTTTTCGGATTTCGCCCACCCGTTACGACCGGTGTGGATTCGCGCGCAACCGCGTGAGATGTATCACCTCGAAGTGTTCGGCATCGACCTCGTGCTTTTTCGGACGGCGCACATCCCGGGTAATGTAGCGCAGTGGGAACGGGCCTTCTGGAGTAATGGTTTATTAATCGACCACCAGGTCCTGTTCTCGGGTGACACCCGGTTTGATCCCGCTTTATTCGATGACCTGTACCAGGGAAACCCCAAAATTACGCATATCTTTCACGATTGCCAATTGTTCTCTCCGGGGACGGTTCACGCCAGTTACAACGAGCTAAAAACCTTGCCTGGCGCCTTGCGGAATAAAATGCATTTGATCCACTACGGCGACACCTACGACCAAGTGGACGCGGTGGGGGACGGCTTTGCGGAGTTCGCCCAGCCTTGGAAGATTTACCGCCTTGAATAGCTCAAGCCGCGGACTTGCAATCTCCGTCGGGATCAGGATGGTTATGCGGCACCGATTCGTGATGAAAGAGGCTGTGCGGCTTTTCCAAGCCATGCGCAAGCATTAACGTTTCGTCCGCCAAAATTTCCCTGGCCGGACCTTGCGCCACAATCTGGCCGCGATCCAATACGAGCAATCGGCCGCATACGGCGAGAATCATTTCCAAATCGTGGCTGGCAATCAGCTTGGTGGTGGGCAAAGACTGGCACAGCGTGATAAACTCTTGGCGACCGCGCGGGTCAAAATTGGCGGTGGGCTCGTCAAACACCAGCACGCTCGGCTCGCAAGCCCACACTCCCGCCAGGCATACCCGCTTTTTCTCCCCCAGACTCAAGTGGTGCGGCGGACGCGACTCAAATCCTTCCAAATGCACCGCCTCCATAGCGGCCGACACCCGCTGAGACACCTCCATTTCGGTCAATCCCAACTGCCGGGGACCAAAAGCCACATCTTCGCCCACCGTGGCGGAAAACAACTGGTCATCGGGATCCTGAAACAAGAAGCCAACCCGGCGGCGAATCTCGGGCAAATACCCCGTTTCCACCGGCAAAGCGTCGATCGTCACCCGGCCTTTTTGACAGGGTGCGCCCAACAATCCATTCAGGTGCAGTAATAAAGTGGATTTGCCAGCGCCGTTCGGGCCAACCAACCCCACCGTCTCCCCCTTGGCCACCTGGAAGGAGACGCCTCGCAACGCGATCCGGCCATCCGGATAAGCATAATGAAGGTTTTCAACGGTAACCACGGTATCTCCGCCTGATTCGGTGGGTTAAACCGCGGTGTCCCCGCGCTCATCGGTGCGGATGCGGATCGCGTCTTCCACCGTCCAAATGAAGATTTTGCCATCGCCAATCTTGCCCGTCTTGGCGGCCTTGATAATGGCATCGACAGCGGCTTGCACTTGGTTGTCGGGTAAAATGGTTTCAATTTTTACTTTCGGCAAAAAATCGACCACATACTCGCTGCCCCGGTAAATTTCAGTGTGGCCCTTTTGGCGGCCATAGCCTTTGACTTCCGACACGGTCATCCCCTGAATCCCGATCTCATTCAAAGCCTGTTTGACTTCCGTCATTTTGAACGGCTTGATAATGGCTTCAATTTTTTTCATAAGTCACGCTTCGCCCACTCAGTCATTATACGCTTTTTCACCGTGCTGCGACAGATCCAAGCCCAGGCTTTCCTCATCTTCATCAACCCGCAGCCCAAACAATCGGTCCGCCAGCTTCAACAAAATCCAGGTCATTAACCCCGCAAAAACACTTGTAAAAATCACTCCTTCCAATTGGTGAACGAATTGCCCGATGCCACCAGTGAGCATTACGAACCGCCCGTTCGCCTTAAAGGTGTTTGCCAGCATGGGATTGACTTCCGGACTGGCCAACCACCCTAACAACAGCATCCCCGTGATGCTGCCTACGCCATGCACCCCAAACACGTCCAGCGAATCGTCATAGCCAAACGCGCTCTTCAAGCGTGTCACCGCCACGTAACAGACCACTCCGGCCACCATGCCAATGCCTAACGCGGCGGGAATCGTGACAAATCCCGAGGCGGGAGTGATGGTCGCCAGCCCCGCCACCATCCCGGAAGCGGCGCCCAACACACTAGGACGGCCTTTCATGGCCCACTCAACACTCGTCCAACTCAAAGCCGCTGCTGAGGCCGAAAAATGGGTGGCGGCAAAAGCGCTGGTAGCCAGCCCGCCAGCCGTAAGCGCGCTGCCCGCGTTAAAGCCGAACCAGCCCACCCAGAGTAAGCCGGTGCCGATCAAACTCAACACCACGTTATGCGGCGGCATCGGCTCCCCGGGATAACCGAGTCGCTTACCCAACATCAGCGCGCAAACCAACGCCGATACCCCCGAACTGATATGCACCACGGTCCCGCCCGCGAAATCCAGCACCGGCACCGTCCCGCCCAATGCCCAATTGAAATAGCCACCCTTCCCCCAAACCATATGCGCAAGCGGAAAATAAACCAGCGAAACCCACAAAACCACAAAGAACAGGTAGGCGCTGAATTTGATTCGCTCCGCCACCGCCCCGCTAATGAGCGCGGGCGTGATGATCGCAAACATCATTTGAAACAGCATGAACGATTGCTGCGGAATGGTCGCCGCATAGTCCGCATTGGGCGCGTTGCCCACTCCGCGCAGGAAAAAATACTGACTAGGATCGCCAAACCAGGGATTGCCGCCGCCAAAGGCGACGCTGTACCCATACGCCACCCACAGCACGGAAACGACCGCCATGAGCACCAAGCTATGCATCATGGTTCCCAACACGTTTTTACCGCGCACCAATCCCCCGTAAAAAAGAATCAATCCGGGGGCGGTCATCATAAGCACCAACGCCGAGCTGGCCAGAATCCAGGCGTTATCGCCCGAGTTGATTTCCGGTGGCTGGACGACCCGCTCCAAATGGGCAACTCGTTGCTCCATCGTCAAAGCGGTCAGGGAAAGCACGGGAGCCTCAGCGGCCCGGACGCGGCCACCCACTCCAATCACCATTAGAACGGCGAAAACATACGCAATAATGCAAGAACACAACTTATGGTACACGCGCATGGGCTGGCAGAATAATGCCGCTCACCGCCAAGTCAAGGAATGCGCTCGGTAGAATCACCCAAGCGTCGGGCTCTGCCACTCCACTGACCGGAGCGAACCCGTTTACCAGGCCCGCGCCAGCCCCTTTCACGCCAAACTTAACGGCACGATCCAGCGGGCTCGCCCCGCCTGCCACCGAACCGGGATGCTCCGGCAGCGCGGACGCGCCAAGCCGGCTTTTCGAGTTCGGCTTATCGGCGTAGCGTTTGTGGAAGCCAAGACCAAAGGTGGCACTTGGTAAAAAGCCGATTCCAATCCATCGCTCGTGTTAGCCGTTTTCATAATCCATCCCGCCCTCAAGCAAGCAGGGAAAATATCGGCAAAAACGGTTAAAACTGAAGTCGGTACCCCCGTGGAAATCACGACCCAATAGACTTCGTTTTACAGTGTGCAACGGGACCGTTCGGCAAAGTGAGCGTGAAAGGAAGGCGCCCCAAGCCGACTCCGACCGCATAGGCCTCGCCACCGGGTCGACAAAAGGCCGACCGAACGTACAGTCTAACCGACGGCCCCATCAGCGAGCCCAAACTCACGCTAAATAATGGGGATCATGCACGGGAACGTTGGCATGTTTGCGAAGCAACTCGACAAACCGAGCTATGCCGCGCTTCTCGTCCGCGCCCAGATGATAATGCACATGCCATCCCAGGTAATCCTTCCGGAAATCCAAGGTGAAATCCGTGCGACTGGAAATAATGTAGTCGAGCGTATCCAAACCAAAATCATGGGCCTCATGCAAAAGCTGGCGGAGCCGCTGGTTTTCCAAACCCCGCCGCAACGCCCACGCGGCGTATACGAAGGGTAAACCCGTCAGTTCATGCCACGCGGCCCCCAGATCCCATAATTCATGCTCGCGCGGTCCAAGGGCATATTCAATGGCGTGATCGCCAATCAGCATGAAGTAATCCGGCAACGTCGCCATCGGCCAAGCGGGCAAGGGCTTGAATTCCGGCTTGAGCCCGCGCTCGGCCAACAATACGCGCATCAAATTAACCGTCGAAATCGAAGCCGTGTCGCAGTAAACCTCGCGGATCTCCTCCAGGGGCCGCCGATACGCCAGGAAAGCGCTCCGGATTTCCCCCAACGATGCCACCGCGACCCCGTTAAGCAGATCATAGCGCCCCGTAAGCAGCACTTCCGCCACACTGACCAACGCGGCATCCAGCTCATCGCGCAACAACATTTTCGCCAGTTCGGAGGGCGGACGGTAAATCACTTGCTCCTCTATCCCCCGGGTCAGGGGCACCGCGTTTAAATAGGGCACCGACCCCACGCGAAAGGGCGCCAAAGATTGGGTAAGCCGGTCTTCCCGTTGGACTTCTTCGGCGCGGCGCTCGCGCTCAAATCGATGCGCCAACTCCTCCGGCGTTGCTTCCGGCGCCAGCCTAAGTTTGAGAACCGGCTCGCCCTTTTTGCCCGCCCCCGTAGGAGGCCTATTTCCTTTGCCGTGTTGCATGCTGATATAACCATGGCCACCCAGGTGGCGCGCGCTTGCGCGGGGGCAAATCTTGAGGCATTGGCCTCCGCAGGCAAGCCAGAAAGGCGCTCTCTTCCTTAATATTTTCAGAAACCATTGGCCTGGTTCGGTTTTTACTAGAAGACAATTATCGTGCAACTTGCTACCTTTTAGTCGCGATGACCGTCAACCAGGATCCTGACGCCAGCCTGATGCTCCGCGTAAAGCGGGGCGATATGGCGGCATTTGAAGCCCTGGTTGAAAAATACAAGCAACCGGTGACAAACCTCGCTTGGCGAACCTTGGGCGATCCCGACGAGGCTGAGGATTTAGCTCAGAACGTTTTCATCCAGGTATATCGGTCCGCCGCCCGGTACGAAGCCTCCGCCAAATTCACCACTTGGCTATTCACCATCGCGCGAAATCTTTGTCTCAACGAAATCCGCCGCCGCTCGCGTCATCCCTCCGAGCCCTTGGAACCGGCCGTCGAAACCGATGATACGCCCCAGCGCCAGTATGAAGACCCCAAAACCACCGTCCCACCGGAGGCCTTACTACAAACCGAATTAGCCCAGCAAATCGAGAAAGCCCTGGCGGGCCTGCCGGAAAACCAGCGTACCGCCATTCTGTTGTTTCGCGAGGACGACATGTCCTATGAAACCATCGCCAAAATCCTGGGCACCTCGCTTTCCGCCACTAAATCGCTCATACATCGCGGCCGGGAAACCCTCAAACAGAAGTTAAAACCGTATTTGAAAACCGGCCTTTGGAAAGAGTAATCTCATTGGCACACAATCACTAGCATCCAACCAGCCGTAGCCAACTCGGTTTTCGATGGCGTTATTTATTCTGCCACATTATTTTTGGCGCCATGTTTAGTTCTGAATCGAAACCAGGAAGTCACGCGGTAGGTTCGCCTCAAGGCACCCCCAGTTCAATTAATGGGTCTATGGAATGGCTGGCTCAGCCGGATGTTTTCGCCCGGCGCCATATTGGGCCGAATGAAGCCGCGATAGCGGAAATGCTCCAAACCTGTGGTTTCCCTTCATTGACCGCGCTGGCGGAGGCGGCAGTCCCCGCCAACATTCAATTGCGCAGGGCTTTAAACCTGCCCCTGCCCGTTTCCGAATATCAAGCGCTCGCCGAACTGCGCGATCTCGCGAGCCAAAACCAGGTTTTCCGATCCTATCTCGGCCAAGGGTATTATGGCACGATTTTGCCCCCGGTAATCCGCCGTAATATTCTGGAAAATCCCGGCTGGTATACCCAATATACCCCCTATCAGGCCGAAATTTCCCAAGGCCGTTTGGAAGCGCTGCTGCACTTCCAAACCATGATCTGCGATCTCACCGGCATGGATATCGCCAACGCCTCCTTGCTGGATGAAGCCACGGCCGCCGCCGAGGCGATGAACATGTGTCATCACCTCAAAGCGGGCGAGGGACGCCACGTATTTTTTATCGCCGCCGATTGCCACCCCCAAGTCATTGATGTGGCTCGGACGCGCGCGGAATTCACCGGGGTTAAAATCGTCGTAGGCGATCCTCGCACAGCGGCGTTGCCGGAGGGAACTTTCGCGGTGCTGCTGCAATACCCCGCCACGGACGGCGCGGTCTACGATTACACGGAACTGACCGCTAAAATCCATGCGGCGGGGGCCTTGGTCATCCTGGCGGCGGATTTGCTGGCTTTGACCCTGCTGCGAACGCCAGGCGAAATCGGCGCCGATGTGGCCGTCGGCAGCGCCCAACGCTTTGGCGTACCGATGGGCTTTGGCGGACCGCATGCGGCTTTCTTTGCCACTCGGGACGCCTTAAAACGCCATATGCCGGGACGCCTGATCGGGGTCTCCGTCGATGCCCGCGGCAAACCGGCCTTGCGCCTTTCACTGCAAACCCGCGAGCAACATATTCGCCGGGAAAAAGCCACCAGCAATATTTGCACCGCCCAGGTTTTACTGGCCGTAATGGCCACCATGTACGCCATCTACCACGGCCCGGAAGGACTGCGGCGCATCGCCCGGCGCGTCCACGGCTTGGCACTTACTTTGGCCTCCGGCCTGCGTAAACTGGGCCATCGCGTGGCTGATCAAGCCATTTTCGACACCGTGCGGGTCGAGTTATCTGAAGGCCAGGCCGCCGCCATTATCAAACTGGCCGCCGCCCATCGTATCAACCTTCGCCAACTGGACGCCCCTGCGGTAGTCATCGCGTTGGATGAAACCGTCTCCGAAGCCGACGTGCTGGAACTTTGGCAAATCTTCAACCAGGACCGCCCGGCGAGTTTTGGGCTCGAAGAAATCGCCGCCCAAGTGAACGTCGGATATCCTGAACGGTTGACGCGTCGGCAGCCCTGGCTGACCCACGCGGTATTCAACAGCCACCATTCCGAAACGGAAATGCTGCGCTACGTGCGCAAACTCGAGTCGCGCGATCTCTCGCTCACCACTTCCATGATTCCACTGGGCTCTTGCACCATGAAGCTCAACGCGGCTGTGGAAATGCTGCCGATTACCTGGCCGGAATTCGGATTGCTGCATCCTTTTGTGCCCGCCAACCAAGCGAAAGGGTATCAACTTTTATTCAACCAATTGGAAGCCTGGCTGGCGGAAATCACGGGCTTTGCCGCCACCAGCTTGCAGCCCAACGCGGGCTCCCAGGGCGAGTACAGCGGGTTGATGGTCATTCGCAAGTATTACGCCAGCCGCAACCAGGGAAACCGCAACGTTTGCCTGATCCCCACCTCGGCGCACGGCACAAATCCCGCCAGCGCGGCCATGGCTGGTTTTAACGTTGTGCCCGTCGCTTGCGACCAGCAAGGCAACATCGACCTCGCCGATTTAAAGGCCAAAGCCGCCGCTAACCAGGATAAATTGGCGGCCTTGATGGTGACGTATCCCTCCACCCACGGCGTGTTCGAATCCGGCATCACGGACATCTGTAAGATTGTCCACGAACACGGCGGACAAGTGTACATGGACGGCGCCAATATGAACGCGCAAACCGGCCTGTGCCGCCCCGGCGACATTGGCGCGGATGTCTGCCATCTCAACCTGCACAAAACCTTCGCGATCCCCCACGGCGGCGGCGGCCCGGGCATGGCGCCGATCTGCGTGGCGGCCCACTTGAAACCGTTCTTGCCGGGTCACGCGGTCCAACCGCAAGCCGGCCGTGAAACCTTGGGTGCCGTTTCCGCGGCGGCCTGGGGTAGTGCCAGCATCTTGCCCATACCCTGGGTTTACATCCGGCTTATGGGCGCCGCCGGTTTGGCGCAAGCCACCCGCACGGCCATTCTGAACGCGAATTATATCGCCCGCCGCCTGGAACCCTACTTCCCGGTGCTCTATCGCGGGACCAGCCGCCTCGTGGCTCACGAATGCATTCTCGACATGCGGCATTTCAAGCATGTGACCGTCGAGGACGTCGCCAAGCGCCTGATGGATTTCGGTTTCCACGCCCCCACCATTTCCTTCCCGGTGGCCGCCACGATGATGGTGGAACCGACCGAAAGCGAACCCAAGTCGGAGCTGGACCGTTTCTGCGACGCCATGATCGCCATCCACGCCGAAATGATGGCGGTGGAAAACGGCCAGGCGCACGCGCAGAACAATCCTTTAAAGCAAGCGCCCCACACCGCGGACGTGTGTTGCGCCACCCATTGGGACCGCCCTTACACCCGCGAACAGGCGGCCTATCCGGCCCCCTGGCTGCGCGCCTTCAAGTTCTGGCCCGCCGCGGCCCGCATCGATAATGTGCATGGCGACCGCAACCTTATTTGCACCTGCGCGGGCATGGATGCATATTCATGAGCGACGGAGCCGGTCGAATCGGGGGCTATTGCCCCCGCCGTGAAGCTTGAAACACCTGGCGGATCGTCCAGGCCGTTCACCGAATTATATTAATGGACTCTGCACCCAAAGCCCCTATCCGGATCGGCCTGATTTCGCTTGGTTGCGCGAAGAACTTGGTGGACGCCGAGATTATGCTCGGCGCCCTCGCGCGCGACGGCATGGAAATCACCAACGAAGCTTCCTTGGCGGAAGTAGTCATCGTCAACACTTGCTCCTTCATTGACGCGGCCCAAGAGGAAAGTGTCGACACCATCCTGGAATCCATCCAGGCGAGAGACGCCGCCAGCCGAGACCAAGCCGTGGTGGTGGCCGGCTGCCTACCCCAGCGATTCCGCGAAGATCTGCCCAAGCTCATGCCGGAAGTCGACGCCTTCATGGGCATCGACCAAGCGCCGGAAGTCTCGCGCATTGTTCGAGAAGCCTTGGCTCATCGGCAGGCCCGCTTGCGGCAACCCGCCAAAAGCCGCCCGCGCCGCGAAGTGATGAAGGGCCTTGCCCAAGCGAAAGCCGTCGCGCCTCAAGCGCCGGAAAAGCCCTTGGCACCCGTGGTGGAAATCAACGCGCGTCCCCACTATATCCCGGATTTCGTCACCCCGCGTTTCCGGCTGACCCCCCGGCATTTTGCTTATGTGAAGATTGCCGAAGGCTGCAATCATCCGTGCTCCTTCTGCATTATCCCCCAAATCCGGGGCACCCACCGCAGCCGCGCGGCCTCGGATGTGGTGGCCGAAGCGAAACAATTGATTGAGTCCGGCGTCAAAGAGCTGAATCTCATCTCGCAGGATACCACCTATTATGGCCGCGATCTGCACCGCCAAGAACCAGCGCTCAAGGGCGCCAAAAAGGCCGCGAACACCGCTGGGCTGTGCGCTTTAATCCGCGAACTGCAAGCGGTGCCGGGTGAGTTTTGGATTCGCCTGCTTTATACCCATCCCGCGCATTGGAACGACGAATTGATCCAGACCATCGCGGAATGCCCCAAAGTGGCGCGTTACGTGGACATGCCGCTCCAACACATCGATAACGCGATGCTGGAACGGATGCGCCGCGAAACTTCCCGCGCCTACATCGAAGATTTGATCGCCAACATCCGGGCGGGCATCCCGGGTATCGCCTTGCGGACCACTTTCATTGTGGGGTTCCCCGGCGAGACCGATAAAGCCTTCCAAACGTTGCTCGAATTCATCGCGCAAACCCGCTTCGAGCGATTGGGAGTGTTCGCCTATTCGCAAGAGGAGGGAACCCGCGCCTCGAAGATGGACAACCAGATCGCCGACCCGGTTAAAAAACAGCGCCGGGATCAGGCCATGGCCGCCCAGCAGCGCGTCGCGCGCGGCGTGGCGGAAAGTTGGACAGGCAAGACCATGAAGGTTTTGGTGGAAAAGGAAGCCTCGGCCAAAGAACTCAAAGCGGCCCAGGTCACTTCCTGGGAACATGGCTTGCTGCGCGGGCAGGACGCCCAACTGGGACAACTGCGCGGCCAATACTTAATGGCGCGCGGCGAGGCGGATGCGCCGGATATTGATGGCCGCGTCTATGTCCGCGGCAAATTTCCCGTTGGCCAATTCGCCCAAGTCAAGATAGTGGGTCACACCGACTACGATTTAATCGCGGAATGAAGCGTAGCCACGCGACCTGCGTAGCTTAACCGCATTCTGCGCGGTCAGGTTTTCTACGGATGAACCACCGCGCGCCAGTCGCATTGCCACGCGCCAATTAACCCGCTGATCGGCGCGGCATGCCTGGCGCTAAAAGCTGAGCATCATCTCGCCCGGCGCCGGATTTGGAGGTTTGACTCTCACCCGTGGTAAAACTAATCTTAGATGGTTAAGCATAGTTTTTATGAACTTGAGAGTGCAACGTTCTCGGC
>DBTJ01000168.1 GCA_002306985.1 Verrucomicrobia bacterium UBA1319 | reverse complement strand
GGCGATACCGTGGGCGATCCGTTCAAGGACACCAGCTCGGTGGCGATGAACCCCATCATCAAGTTCACGACCCTGTTCGGCTTGCTTGCGGTGGAAATCGCCGTCGCCATGCAGAAAGCGCACCAGGACAGCCTCAAAATTGGCATCGGGGTGGTTCTGTTCACCGTCGCTTTGGTCTTCGTCTATCGCTCCTTCTACGGAATGCGCATCCCGGACGAATCCGAGGTAAAAACCAAGTAAATTACGGCGGGCCGGGAATTCACCGGTCACCACTAAAATTCGATCGCCGCCCGGGAGCAATCCCGGGCGGCTTTTTATTTTACGCAGCCCCAACACGGAATCGATGCTTGCCACTTGGGCGAGGTCGTTTAACCTTGGGATAGTGAAATTGTTATTTATTGGCGATATCGTGGGCGAGCCGGGCCGCAAGGCGGTGCAATGTTTGCTGCCGCAACTGCGTTCCCGATTCGGAATCGACTTCGTGGTGGCCAACGGCGAAAACGCGGCGGGCGGGTCCGGCCTGACATACAAGACGGCGGACGATTTGTTCATTGCCGGAGTCGACGTGATCACTTTGGGCGATCATGCGTGGGATCAAAAAGAGATTTTGAGCTGGATCTCGGACAAGGAGCGCGTATTACGGCCGCTCAATTATCCGGCCGGTACCCCTGGACACGGGTCGGTAGTGGTGACCAAACCCGGCTTGCCACCCGTCGGCGTGATCGCGCTGCAAGGGCGCACCTTCATGCCGGCGCTGGAAGAGCCGTTTGCGTGTCTGGATGTCGAGGTGCGCCGGCTCAAAAACCAGACCCCGATTCTAGTGGTCGACGTCCACGCCGAAGCCACTTCGGAAAAGATCGCTTTGGGTCGCTTTGTCGACGGCCGAGTTAGCGCGGTGTTTGGCACCCATACTCATGTCCAAACCGCGGACGAGCAAGTCTTCCCGGGCGGCACGGCCTTTTTGTGCGACGCCGGGTTCACCGGCCCCCATGAAAGCGTATTAGGCCGATGCATCGAGCCGGTAATCCAACGCTTCATGAGTTGTCTGCCCCAACGTTTTCCCGTGGCCACCGAACGCGCGATGCTACAAGGAGCCTGGGTCGAAATCGACAATGAAACCGGCCGGGCCTTTCGCATTCAACGGGTATCCGAACTTTTGCACAACTAAGCGAGACCGCTCCCCTGAGACAGCATGAAAGTTAAAAGCCAATGGGATTTCGGCGAGTTATTCCCGGCGGAAACCTTCCGGAAGGTGTGGACGGTGAGCGAATTGACCGCCAGAATTCGCGGTCTTCTGGAAAAGCAAATTGGGGTAACCTGGGTTTCGGGGGAAATCACCAATTTACGCGCGCAAGCATCGGGCCACGTTTATTTCACGATTAAAGACGCCACGACCCAGTTGAATTGCGTCCTATTTCGCGGGGAAGCGACGAGCCAGCGGGCGGCGCTACGGGAGGGGCAACAAGTCGTTTTGCAAGGGGAGCTGACGGTTTACGAGCCCCGCGGGCAATACCAACTGCGCGTCACCGCCATCGAATTGCAGGGCCTGGGCGCGCTCCAACAGGCGTTCGAAAAGCTCAAGCAAAAACTCCAAGCGGCCGGCTGGTTCAGCCAGGCGCGCAAGCGGCCGTTGCCCCCGTTTCCCAGCCGGATTGGGGTGGTGACTTCGCCCACGGGAGCAGCCATCCGCGACGTAGCGCGCGCCGTGGAGCGCCGCCACCCTGGTCTTGAATTAATCTTGGCTCCGTGCCGGGTCCAAGGCATCGGCGCGGCGGAAGAAATCGCCACTGCCATCCAACTGTTGAACCGCTGGCACCAGGCGCATCCGCATGATCCCAACCAACGCCTGGACGCGATTTTGCTCACCCGCGGAGGCGGCAGTTTGGAGGATTTATGGGCCTTTAACGAGGAATGCGTGGCGCGCGCCATTTTTGAATCCGACTTACCGGTGGTTTCCGCCGTTGGCCATGAGATCGATTTTACGATCAGCGACTTTGTGGCGGACGCGCGGGCGGCCACCCCAACGGCGGGAGCGGAAATACTCACGGAAAACGCCTTCGCCAGCCGGGATTTCGTGGCCACCGCACCCGGCCGACTGCTGCTGCTGCTGCGACGACGGCTGGAGGAGGAGCGAGATAACTGGCAACGCCTAGCCCGCGCTATCGAGCGGTCGCATCCGCGACGAAAGCTCGACGAACATTGGCAGTATTTGGACGACCTGCGGTTGCGGTTAGCCCGGAAAACCAGGCAAAGCTGGCGGGAACACTTAGCCCGTTGGGAACTTTGGCGCAAGCGGCTAAACCAGATTCGCTGGCATCAGGAATTAGCCCGAAGACGCCAGTTGCTCAAAGAGCAAGATCGGCGTCGGCAAGCGCTGGCGCGCGCGCGCCTCGCCGAAGCGCTGAGCCGCTGGCAAACCGCTCAAGCCCGGCTCGAGCTGTTATCGCCAACCCGAGTGTTGGAGCGGGGATTTTCGATCACCCTCGACGCCCGCACCGGCCAAATCCTGCGCCGCGCGCAAGACGCAACACCGGGCCAGCTCCTGCTTACCCGGTTACCGCAGGGCACCATTGGCAGCGTGGTTGAAAGTGTGTCGAAGCCGGCGCCGACGGGATAGCCCCGCTCGCTGGATTATAAGTTTAAAGAATGAATCTTCGGCGGGCTTGGGCGTCTAATAATTGGCAAAGCCCAAACAGAAGCTTGCCGACAGGCTCGGGATATTCATATTTATCAGTGCATGGTCCGCCTCGTCAAAAATTGGCGTTATTTTGCGTGGACGATGGTTTTGGTTTGTTTGCTCTCCTGCAAACACACCGATGATTCCAAAACCAGCGGCTCAAATTCCACATCCAAGCCAGCTCCAGCTCCCAAAGCGATGTGGAGCAAGAAAACGGACACGGACCCGCGCGCCAAGGCGACCGCGGCAAAAAAAGAGGAAGAGAAAAAAACGGAAGCTAAAAAGGCGGAGAAAACCAAAGCCGAGGCGACTAGCGTTTCGGTTAACCCGGCCTACGACGGGGAATTAAGGGAAATCGTCGATCTGGCCCGCCGCAACCAGTGGGAAGAGGCGGAGTCGCGCGCCGCCGGGCTTTACGCCCTAGATCCCAAGGACAGCGCGGTGCAACGCGTCTATAACTGGGTAAAAACCGAAGGGCCAAAGCACCGGGAAAAAGCGCTGGAAGATAAAATCCGCGATGTGGCCGCCCAAGATACCCGGTTTAATCCCACCCTTAAGAGCATCTTAACGGATAAAAAGACTCAAGGATTGCCCCCGCGCAGCGATTTACGCGACGCGATCGATAAGATCAAGTCCGCCCCGTATATTCCGGAGACCTTTGGCAAAACCATCCAAAGCAAAGGCAACGCCGAGGAATTCCAGCCGAACAAAGGCAAAATGTCCGCGTTGCTCGACAGGGAAATCGAGGTGCACCTGGATAATGTCACTTTGGAGCAGCTGATTTTCAATATCGGGCAGGCGGAGGGCATCAATTTCGTCGCTGATAAAGCGTTGCCCGCCTTTCAGCAAAAAATCAGCGTCAACGCCAAAGCGATGCGCTTATCCGAGTTCCTTAATTACGTGGAACGGAATTTGGGCGTGCAATTCCAAATCGGCGACGGCTTGATCGCGATCACCGATGGCAAGGACCCCACAAAAACCGTGCTGCAAACCCGAATTTTTCACTTGCGCAAGGGCTTCATTTTGCCCGCGCAATTCGGAGCGACGGACGGCAATAAAACCGTCGTTACCACCGGCAACGTCAAGACCACGACCGACGTGCAATCTTTCGAAAACTTCGTGCCGGACGGCGCCCCTCAAGTCTCCGGCCTGGAAACGGCCATCCGCAACTTTTTCACTGGCGAATACCAAATTAACTACGAGCGCAATTCCATCATCGCCCAAGGTACCGAGGAGCAATTGCGCCTGCTGGAGCGGATAATCGCCACTTTTGATCGCTCGGTGCAGCAAGTGCTCATCGAAGCGCGCTTCATTATCGTCAGCGAAGGCACGTTCCTAAAACTCGGGGTGGCTTGGGAAACGGGTAAAAACGCGTTCGCCAGCCGGAGTGCCCAGGATTTTACCGGGCTCGGCGGCAGCGACACCAGCTTGGGCTTGGAAGAGACGTGGTATGGCGTGCTCGGACGCGAGAGTTTAAGCGCCACCTTGACGGCGATCGATCAAAGCGGTGAAAGTGAAACTTTGAGCGCGCCTCGGGTGACCCTGGTCAACAATCTGCCCGCCACGATCCGCGACGGAAAGATACAGTATTATTACGAGGAATACAAAGTCGAGCGCAGCGCTTCGCAATACGCTTCCTCCTCGGCGGTGGTGCCTTCGGGCAAACCCTCTTCCTTAGTATCCGGAATTTCCTTGAACGTGCTCGCCAGCATCGGCAACGACGGCAAAAATATCCTGCTCGCCCTTAAACCGGAAGTGACCGAAGATGTCCAAATGGTCACTTTCGCCACCATCAGCGATCGCGATGAAAACGGCAAAGTGGCCAGTTCGTTCGACATCAAACTGCCTGAAATCCGCAAACAATCATTGTCGACTCGCGTCACCGTCAAGTCGGGACAAACGGTGGCCATGGGCGGAGTTATTCAGCGGCAGCAAACCACCTTTGTGGAAGCGGTACCGGTGTTAGGCAAACTCCCCCTGATCGGGGCGGCCTTCCGGCGGCGCACCGAATTGGACTTGCCCCGCTATTTACTGGTGTTCGTCACGGCGACCATTTTGTCGGAGAACGGTGAATTTGTAACTCCGCCGGACGAAAATTAAACGCTATGGTTTTTCTGCCAAACGCTAAATCCGCAAGCGGCGCCTGGGCCCGGTTCCTGCGCCACTGGGGTCTGCCTTTGGCCTTGGTCATGCTCGCCGCGTGCCAGCATTCAGAGCCCGGCAAACCGCCCACCCGTCCCGCGCCCGCCCCGGCGAAAGCCGCCCCGACTCCGCCCCCTGTCGATGCGGGCGCCACCAACCAGTCGGCGGCTAAGCCGGCGAAGGAAAAAGAAAGTAATAAAATCGTCAAAGCTCAGGATGTCCAGGTGAGCAAGACGTATGACGGCGAATTACGCGAAATCATCTCCCTGGCGCGCCGCAATCAGTGGGAAGAGGCGGAATCCCGAGCTTCCGCTTTGTACGCCCTGGACCCCAAAGACGGCTCGGTGCAGCGGGTATATAATTGGGTCAAAACCGAGGGGCCTAAACGCCGCGAAAAGGCGCTGGAAGACAAAATCCGCGATGTCGCCTCCCAGGACACCCGATTCAATCCCACCATCAAGAGCATTTTAACGGATAAAAAAACCCAAGGTCTGCCGCCGCGCAGCGATCTGCGGGACGCGATCGAGCAAATCAAGGCCACGCCCTACATTCCCGATACCTTTGGCAAAACCATCCAGGGCAAGGGCGCCATGAACGATTACCCGGGAAATCAGGGCAAGATGTCGGCGCTGCTGAACAAGGAAATTGAGGTGCATCTGGATAACGTCACCTTGGAACAAATCATTTTTAATGTGGGCAAGGCGGAGGACATTAGTTTCATTGCCGATAAGACTCTGCCCGCGTTTCAGCAGAAATTAAGCATAAACGCCAAAGGCATGCGCATGTCGGAATTCCTGAGCTATGTCTCCCGGAATATGGGCCTGCAGTTTCAAATCGGCGGCGATTTGATTTGGATCACCGACGGCAAAGACACCAACAAAATCAATCTGGAGACGCGGTTTTACCCGTTGCGACGGGGGCTCGTGCTGCCCGCCCAGCTCGGCAGTTCGGATATTTCTCGCACCACGAACGTGTATGCGCCGGCCAACGTAGCCGCCACCACCACCGTCACCGAAGCGCAAAAGTTTTCCAACTTCGTGCGCGATGGCGCCATGCAAGAACCAGCGGTGGAAGCCGCCATCCGAAAATTTTTTGGGGGCAAATACCAGGTTGATCGCGAGCATAATATCGTCGTAGCCAAAGGCACCGAAGAGCAACTAAAGGTGCTCGAGGACATCATCAAAGATTACGACAAACCCATCCAACAAGTCTTAATCGAAGCCCGTTTCATTACCGTGACCGAGCCGATGTTTCTCCGCCTGGGAGTGGCTTGGGAAACCGGCAAGAACGTCACCACCGGACGTAGCCCCACCGATAACACCGGCCTAGTGGGAGACGACAATGTGGGGTTGGGCCTGCAAGAAACCTGGTATGGCATCTTGGGCCGGGAAAGCCTCAGCGCCACCCTTACCGCCATCGATCAAAGCGGCGAGAGCCAAACGATCAGCGCCCCGCGCGTAACCTTGATCAACAATCTCCCCGCCACGATCAGCGACGGCAAAATCCAGTATTATTACGAGCAATATACCGTGGCCCAAACCGTGCTTCAATCCTCCGCCTCCTCGTCCCTGGTGCCACTAGGTTCCCCCACCAATTTGACCTCGGGCGTAATCCTGGACGTTTTAGCCAGCATCGGGGGCGACGGCAAAAGCGTCAATTTGGCGTTGCGTCCCAAAGTCACCGCCGATGTGGTTTTGAAAACCTTTGCCACAATTTCGGCCTATGATTCCGAGGGCAAAGTGGCGAGCACATTCGACATCAAGCTGCCGCAGTTAAGCGAGCAATCCTTATCCACTCGCGTGGTCGTCAAATCCGGGCAAACGGTCGTAATGGGGGGCGTCAACCAGCGGCTGCAAAAGACCTACGTCGAATCCGTTCCCGTGTTGGGCAATTTGCCACTGATCGGCGCGGCCTTCCGCCGCCGCACCGAAATCGATCAACCCCGGTATCTGCTCGTCTTTGTGACCGCCACCATCCTATCGGACAGTGGCGAAAACGTGATCAGCTCCGATGCCGAATAATCCGAAAATCAAAATGCCGCCCGGTTTTCTCTCCGCCATAGACTGGGGAAAAAGCCTTTGCTTTCCGTGGCTTGCGCGGCGAATCATCGCTATTGATCTAGGCGCCAGCCAGCTCAAAATCGCGGTCGTCGATGAAGGCTTCGGCCAGCTCAAGCTCGTGCGCCAACAAATGATCGACTTGCAAGCCGAAGGCCTGTTGACGCACGAGGAAATCGACCGCCAGCTGCAGGAAATCATCAATACCCTGGGCAATCATCCGCTTGCCGCCAGCCTTTCCCAGCAAGTATCGCTTTCGCATCTGGTTGACCTACCCGCGGCGCAAGCGGGCGATATTGAGGCCATGATCGCGCAGGAGACCCGCGGGTTGAGCGGGTTAAGCGAAGGCGCGATCGTTTACGACTATCAACGGTTGAATCCGTTCGGGCATCACGTGAATCCCTTTTGGGTTTCGATCGCACGGGAAGAGGCGGTGCAAAGCCTGATTCAGCGCCTGGCCGGCCCCGAAAACAACCACACTTTCCGCGAAGTCACCAGCACCGCCAACGCCTTGATCTCGGCTTATCAGGCCAGCGCCGACGCCAAAAGCAAAGCGCTGCTCGTCGACCTCGGCGCCAGCAGCACGACGATTGTGATCGTTTTCCAAGGCCAGGGAGTCCTGGCCACCAGCCTGCAAATCGGTGGCGAATCCTTTACGCAATCGATCGCGGCGCTTAAAAACTGCGCTTTCGAAGAGGCGGAACAACTCAAGCGGACGGCGAACCTATTTGAAGGCCCGGATCATTTACCCGGGTTTCCCGCCGCCGTCGAATTGTGGCGTCAGGATGTCGAGAAGATCTTGAAGGAATGGGAAGAGGAAAACAACGAATCGCGCGGCATCCGGGAACCCTGGACCCTTTTGCTTTCCGGCGGCGGGTCGCTGCAACCAGGCTTGCTGGAGTATCTCCGTAGCCGCTCTTCATTGCTCTGCGAATCTTGGCCCAAACCAGCGGCCGCGGATTTTGATCTACCTCTGGACCGCCATGCGGTAACCTACGGACTGATACTGCAAGCTTGCCATCAAGCCCCCAACGCGGTTTCCCTGTTGCCGAGGTTTTTACGGCAGCTAAAAGCCCGGCAGGAGCGGTTAATGAAGGTCAACCTAGCGGGCATTGTTCTGGTGCTCCTCCTGATGTTTTTGCTGGCGACTGGTTTCTCGCTTAAATTGGCGGCCGCGGCGCGCAAAGACGCGCAATTAACCCTGACCCGCATGGCCCTGACGAACGCGGCTGAAACCGCCACCTTGCTGCAAGATCGAGAACTGGCCTTTAAAAAAGTAGAGTTTCTCGTGCGCCAGCAAACCCGAACCGCCGACGCGCTTGCCACCCTTAGAATCATGCAGAAAGTGCGGGAAAAGCGGGATCTTTGGTTCATTTTGATGGCGGATCATGACAGCTATTCGCAAGGCGGCACCCAGCCTACTCCCAACACCAATCTCCTTGCGGGCGTACTCACTCCCGTCGCTTCGTCCACGAACACACCAACCACCAACCAGGGATATATCGTCGAATTTAGCCTGCCGGATAAAACCGATGACCGTTTTAAGGTGCAACGGGAAATCGTCAATGATTTTAAAAGCGAACGGCTGTTTAAAAGCGTTGATCAATTGCCACCCACCCAGCGCAGCACCAATTTTTTTGATCCCAAACAGCTGCCTGCCGACCGGTATTTCAGCTTAGCCCTGGATTTGGAGGAGAAAGCCTGGCAACGGATGGCCTTCGAGTTTCCCCAAGCCACAAACGGCACCAATACCGCTGGCGCGCCGAAAAAGTGAGCCTATGTACCGCCCTCACATTATTTTTCGAATCCAGATCGCGGTGCTCGCCGCCACCGGCATCTTGACTTTTATCTTCATCACCCTTTACCAGCCTTTAACCCGCCGTGCAAAGGAGACCGATCAATCCATCCAAACCGTCTGGCTGCAATTAGCCAATCTCAATTCCAAATTCAAGGGCGGACTGGGGATGGATTTTCAAACCTGCGCCGGCAACCGGCGTCTAGCCGCCAAATCCCTCTCCGCCATGCAAAAAGCGGCCCGCGAAGAATGCGGACGCATCTCGCTGGCCCAGGAATGGCGCGGCCGAATACTCCAACCGTTCGCCTTCATGGATTTTAATTACATGCGCCAGCAACTCATCCAGGAATTGCAGCAGGCGGCGCAAAGCGGCAATGTCGCGCTGGATCCCAGCGTTTCGGCCGGAGCCTATCCCGATTATCAACCCAACCAGAGCAATACCGCCCAGCTGTGGGCGCAACTTTTCATTTCCGACCAAATCCTCCGGACGGCGGTCGCCAGTGGCGTAAAAAATATCAAATCCGCGACTCCGCTCCCCGTGGCGGTCCACCCCTCCCTTGACGATGGCCGCAACGTCCTGGATGAACATTGCTTGCGCCTTGAGTTAACCGGCACAGCCAGCGCGGTTTTCAATTTCTTGCGCAGCCTTCCGCTACGACTGGAAGAGTTAAAGGCACTGGGTCTGCCGGCCAGCTCCGAAACCAAACCGGCACTGTTTCTTAAACGATTTGTCATCAAACGCGACTTTTCCGATCCGAATGAGTTAAGTTTGGATGCGGTCATCAGCGGGCTGGCAGCCCGAGATTTGGAGCCACAATAAATCGCGACATATTAAACTTCCGCATGTGGGGCACCTTTGAAAAACGTTTAGCGTTGGGTGCCGTAACACTGGTCTGGCTTTGCTGGATGACGAGCCAATGCGTCTGGCAGATGTGGGGGCATCGCGCCCTGCCTGCCGACACCTCCAGCCCGAACGCGATCCTGCCCATCCACCGGGCCCGCCATATCTTGGAGCCATTCGCCACGAACATCCCGGCCAGTTTTAGCGTGGCGAAGGACATGCAGAATCCGTTCTATCCCAACCCTTCCCAACCCCCCCCGCCGGCCCCGCCGATCATCACTCGCCAAGTGCCCTTGTTGTATCAAGGATTCTACGCCACCAGCGCCGGTGAAAAAAGAGCTTACGTACAAGTGAATAACCAAACTCTGGTCGGCCCCACCGGCACCAAAATCATCGCCGGCTACTTCATAAGCGAGATCACTTCGGCGAACTTGACCCTGGCGGACGCTTCAGGCAAAAAGCTGGTTCTTGAATTTAGGACGAGCAAATCCATCGAAATTCCACTGTAATGACGTCTGACATGGGCAAAACCGGAGCCGGGGAACTGCTACTCGCTAGTGGCAAGCTGACCGAAAAACAACTCGAACTAGCCCGCCGCCGGGAATCCCGGCTGCGAATCCCGCTGCATAAGGCGATCGTCGACTTGAATTTCGCCTCGGAAGAGGACGCCTACCGCGCCATGGCCGAGGTGTCACATCTGGATTTTGTCGATTTATCGAAGCTCGAGTTCTCCAAAGCTACCCTGCAATTGGTGCCGGTCAAATTGGTGCTCCATTATCGCATCATCCCGCTCAGTTTGGAGAATGGCGTGCTTACCCTGGCCATGAGCGAAGTGCCGGGCATGACCGAACTGGGCAATTTGCGTTTGTTGCTGGGTAAGAAACTCAAATTATCGATCGCGACTCCGAGCGGCATTCACGCGATCATCAAACAGAATTACGGCCTGGGTGCCGATACGATCCAGCAGTTACGGGATGGGCAAGGTTTTAAGTCCGGCACCCAAGAAGTGGTGTTCGACATCAAATCCGCGGAAGACAGTAAAAACGTCGATGTTTCCGTCTCCCGTTTTGTCGATCAAATTCTGTTAGAAGCCCTCCGGTTGGACGCTACCGATATTCATATTGAGCCATATACCTCCAACATCCGTTTGCGTTACCGCATTGATGGCGTGTTGCAGGATGTGCCGATTCCCGAGGGTCTGCGCCAAATTCACGACTCTCTGGTATCCCGGCTAAAAGTCATGGCGGGCCTGAACATCGCCGAACGGCGCATTCCGCACGATGGCCGAATCGCCATGAAAACCGGCCAGGAGGAGTACGCTTTGCGCGTTTCCATCATCCCCACTAAACACGGGGAAGCGGTTTGCTTGCGCATTCTAGGTCGCCAGAGCCTGTTTCTAGATTTAGCCCAGTTGGGCATGGAACCCGAACAGCAAGCGACGCTTGAGTCGCTCACCCGGCTCCCCCAGGGCATGGTCCTTATCACTGGCCCCACCGGCAGCGGCAAGACCACCACGCTGTATGCGGCCCTGGCCAATGCCAATGATTCCGGCCGCAAGATTATCACGATCGAAAACCCCGTGGAGTATCAGCTGGATGGCATTTCCCAGATTCAGACTCACGAGGAAATCGGCATGACGTTTTCCAACGCCTTACGCTCGATCCTGCGCCATGATCCCGACGTGGTTCTCATCGGTGAAATACGCGACGCGGAGACCGCGGAAATCGCCATCCGAGCCGCCCAGACCGGCCACTTGGTGTTTTCCACCCTGCACACAAACGATAGTGTAAGCACCATCACGCGACTCATCGAAATGGGCATCGAACCTTTTCTGGTCGGCTCATCCCTGGTCTGTAGCATTGCCCAACGATTGGCGCGACGCGTTTGCCGGAATTGCCGGACGGAGGACACCGCTATCCCCGACCCATTGCGGAAAGAAATGGCCACCGCGCTCGGTATCCTCCCGAGTGAAGTGAAAGCCTGGCGGGGAAAAGGTTGCGTGGAATGCAATCAGCATGGTTTCCGGGGGCGAGTCGCCATTTACGAGTTCTTCATTTTAACGGACCAAATCGCGGATATTTTGACGCAAAATGTCACGACCGGACAATTGCGCGCCGCCGCCGCCCAGCAAGGTTGGAAACCCTTGAGAACGCAGGCCTTCTTAAAAGTTCAGTCCGGTTTGGTTTCGGTGGAAGAAACGCAACGTTTGACCCTAAGAGTTTGCGATTATCCGGTTTTGCATAAGCCCAAATCCCTTTAACGCAACCGATCCCGCCACCCGGCTTGCCTTTCCATCAGCGGTGGCCACCTTCATTGCCGCCCGAGTTTGTCGTCACCAGAGCAGTTTTTCGCTGGCATCGGCCAGGAATCCGCCCAATTGGAGGCAATCTTGGGCGGCCATCGCAAAACTTGCCTATCCTAGGACAGGGGTTTGGTAACTATTACCTATCCCTAAAACACGAACGGCTTGAAACTCTAGCATTTCCTCAAATAACCCGACTTGGCACATCCCCTGCTAACCCCGTAACTGAAGCGGTCTCGAGTTATGATCGAAGCACTATTTAACCAGCCAAACTACGTGGCGACCAAAAAGATGATGGACGCCACCGCCCTGCGGCAAGAAGCGATCGCCAGTAACCTGGCAAACTCGGAAACCCCTGGGTATAAAAGGATAGACGTTGCAACCTCATTCAAGGAGGAGTTGAACCAAGCCCTGAGCGGAGGATCGGCGGAACAAATTGCCCAGACCGACCCCCGACTGGCAGTGGACGAAACTGCCGTTTCGCATGGACGAGATGGCAACACGGTGCAAATGGAGAACGAATTGCTGAAAATGAACCAGAATTCACTAGCCCATGCGGTAGAAGCAAGAATCCTCACGGCGTCGATGAGCCGCTTGCGGCTAGCCATTAGCGGCAAATGAAGCAGGAAAACTGAGCTATGATCAACGTTCTTACCGGCATCGACAGTTCCAGCTCCGCGCTGGAAGCCGAGCGCGTGCATCTGGAGGTGATCGCCCAAAACATCGCCAACGCCAATACAACCCGGGGTGAGGACGGCAAACCGTATCAACGCCAGCAAGTTGTGTTTCAAAACATCCTGAGCGAACGCGTGAATGCCGAAACTCAAGGGGGCATGTCGGCGAACAAAGTGGAAATATCCGCGATCCAAAAGGATAACCGCTCACCGCGTTTAATTTACAGTCCCGGACACCCCGATGCCAATGCCCAAGGCATGGTGGCGGTGCCGGACATTAATATTCATGAGGAAATGGCGGATTTATTGACGGCTTCCCGCGCTTTCGAAGCGAATTTGGCGGTGGTCAAGAACTCCCGCGCCATGGCAACCCAGACTTTGAGCATAGGCAAGAGCTAACCTTATAATTGAATCCCGCCATGAATCCCCTTGCTGCCATTCGCCAATTCATCACCCCCGAGAACCGGGTGGGGCAGGCGATGTCAGCGGCGGAATCTGCCACCAAGAGCGGGATCATTCCGTCGCAAGAACTCAAAACGCTGGGCACCACCCCGACCACCGACGCTGTCCCGGCCATCGGCAACGCCAGCGCGCCCCAATTTAATAGTTTGTTGAGCAATCTGGTTTCCGATGTCAGCACCAAGCAAGCCGCTGCCAGCCAGGCAACCGAGGGAGTGTTAACCGGAAAAAATGTATCTCTCCATCAAGCGGTCATCGCGATGGAAGAAGCCAGCATTTCGTTTCAACTCATGGTTGAAGTGCGCAACAAACTACTCGATTCATACCAGGAACTTATGCGGATGCAGGTGTAAGCCATGTCTAAAAACCTCCTACAATTAGCAGTCCAACTGCGCGAAATCTGGAAACAGCTGGGATTGAACCAGAAAGTCAGCGTTGTCGCGGCCGCAATCCTAGTGCTAGGAGGGCTTCTGGGCCTGGCCATCTGGAGCAATCGCGCCGATTATTCCTTGCTCTACGGCCATATGGAAGACGGCGAAGCGGCCAAAGTTATCGCCGCCCTCGATGAAGCCAAAATCCCCTATAAAACTTCCGCTGGGAACGGCTCGATCTATGTGCCCTCCGATAAAGTCCACACCGTGCGCATGCAATTGGCGGGAAAAGGCGTGGGCCGTGGCGATATGGTTGGATATGAAATCTTCGATAAACCCAACTTCGGCTTGTCGGACTTCGTTCAGCGAGCCAACTATCTGAGGGCTATCCAAGGTGAGCTCGCGCGCACGATCAGCCAGCTCAATGAAATCGCCATGGCGCGAGTCATGATTGTCATGCCTGAAAACCGCTTGCTGGTGGATAACCAAAAACATCCCACCGCCTCGGTGTTCGTCAAAGTCAAAGGGAACAGCCAATTAGACGCCCAAGGCATCAATTCTATACGCTTCCTGGTGGCCAACGCCGTCGAAGGTTTGCAGGCCAATCACGTGACCGTCGTGGATAATCTTGGCCATGTGCTTTCGGAAAGCAGCGAACCGGATTCCCTCGCCGGCTTAAGCGCCAGCCAGTTGGCCACCCGGCAACAATTGGAAAAATACCTTTCGCGCAAAGCTGAAGATATGCTCATCCCGGTCGTTGGGCCAGGCGGGGCTGTGGTGAGAGTTTCGGCCGACATCAATTTCGACACGAAGAACACCACCACCGAGACATACGATCCGGATGGCCAGGTGGCGCGCAACACGACGATCGAAGACACCTCCACCACTTCCATGACCGCTGGCGCGCCCACCGCCGCCGGAGTTTCTGCCAACGCCAACTTGGATGCCGCCACCAATGCCAACGCGACAACCAGCGCGCCCCAGACAACTTCTCAAACCAAGAAAAAGAACACCACCTCTTCGTTCGACGTCAGCAAAACGGTCAGTGTCAGCCAGAAAACCCCGGGCGATATTAAGCGTTTGTCGGCCGCAGTCGTGGTGGCGTCCAAAATCGAAGGCACCGGCGCGGACCGTAAAGTCGTGCCGCGCACCGAGGACGAGCTAAAAAGCATCAAAGCCATCGTGCAAAGCGCTCTGGGGGTACAGCAAACTAACAGCACCGAGCGGGTGGATGAAATCACCCTGGTCGAAATGCCTTTCAACGACACCGTCGCCAATGAACTGAATAAGCAACTGGATCAACAGCAGAAACAAATCTTTTATTCGGATCTAGTTCGCAATGTGGCCTATCCCGGCATTGCTTTGGCGGTGCTGTTTTTGTTTTGGCGTACCTTTAAACGCACAGTTCCAGAGAGCCTGCCGGTGGGCATTCCCGTCAGCCAGTTCTCCGGCAATGGCACTGGCAACGGTCAGCGGAATGGCAACGGCAATGGCGCGGCCGTCCCGGAGCCGGGGGTTGTCAGCGTTGATGTTTTGAATCGGCTGGTGCGCGAAAATCCCGATAACATGAGCCAAGCTATTCGCACCTGGCTGACCCGAGGCCAAAAACCTGGCGCCAAGAATTAACCTATGGCTGCAACTCCCGAAATAGTGAATGTAGCGGCGGCGGAAGTCGCCAAGATGACCAAGATCCAAAAGTTGGCCGTGCTTATGGTGATGCTGGGCGAAGAAAGCTCCGGCCGCTTGATGAAAGTGCTCGATGAGCACGAGTTGGATAGCATCTCAGCGGAAATGTCCAAACTGGGTTTGATCAGCCGCGAGGTTCAAATGGAAATCCTGCGGGAATTCAACACGGTCGCGGTGGAGGCGAGCACCGCCGTATTAGGCGGCCCGGAATTCACGCGCATGTCTTTGGAAAAAGCCGTCGGCTTGTTCAAGGCATCCGATGTCTTAGGCCGCGTCTCGCCGAACAAGGCATCGGTGACCGTAATGCAGCAAATCATCGAGATGGACGCGCGACAGGTGTTTAACTTGATCAAGAACGAGCAGGCGCAGACCATTTCCCTGGTGGTCAGCTATTTAAGCGCCGAAAAGGCCGCTCAAGTCCTGCTTCTCCTCCGCAATGACATGCGCGAACAAGTCATCGAACGGCTGGCCAATCTGGCGCCCACCCCGGTGGATGTAGTGGAAAAAGTCGTGTCGGTGCTCACCGGCAAAATGGGCGGCAAACATCCCAGCGCCTTGCACCAAACCGGCGGGGTTAAAGCGGCCGCCAATTTGCTCAACGCCCTGGAAAAGAGCGCCAGCAAAAATTTACTGATCGCTTTGGACGAGCACAATCCCGAGTTGAGTCAGGCCATTCGCCAAAAGATGTTCACCTTCGAAGATCTGGCCAACCTGGAATCCAGCTCCTTGCAAAAGATCCTGCGCGAAATCGACATGCGCGATCTTGCGGTCGCCCTCAAAACCGCGAGCGAAACGGTCAAAACCACGCTATTGGCGTGCATCTCCAAACGCGCGGCCGAAACGGTCACCGAAGAAATGACGTTTATGGGGCCATTGCGCTTGAAAGAAATCGAGGCCGCCCAAATGAAGATCATCGATGCGGTCCGTCGGCTGGAGGCCGAAGGCGAAATTGATTTGTCCGAAGCCCGCCAAGGATCGCAACATGAAACCATGGCGTGAAACCATCCCTTTAACGCAGCCTTTGCGCGGCATCCGAATGGCCGCCACACGTTCGCCGCGAGAAGAAACCGATCGGCAGTTGCGCGAGCGCGAGCAAGCGGCTTTCGAACGCGGCCGGCAAGCGGGCGAACAAGCTCTTAGCCACCAACTCCTGCAACAACGACGCGAAGTGCTCGAACTCCAGCAAGGGGTGCTGCAATCGCTTACCCAAAGCGTGCCGCTACTGCTAAAGGAAGTCGAAGGTTTGCTCGTCGAACTGGCGGTGGAAGCCGCGCGCAAATGGATGGCGGGCCAGCCTGTGGATGGACCGGCGATCGAGGCGACGGTACGCGAGGCGATGGCACAAATGGAGCAGGCTACGGAATTTCAAATCCTGCTAAACGAGGAGGATCTGGCTTTGCTAGAAAGGCAGCAATCCCCCCTGCTCACCCCGGCTTCGGCGCCGGCCAACACCCGCATCTCCGCCTCGGCTGAAGTGCCTCGCGGCGGCTGCATTGTGCAAACCCAGTTCGGTTCGGTGGATGCCCGTCGCGAAACCAAGGTGGTCCAATTCCAAAACGCGCTCCACCCATGACCCTTACACCGGCCATTCAAGAAACCCGCGCCAGGCTGGAGCAAAAGCTTGAGCGGGCGCGTCATGCCCGAGTGCTCCAAAGCAAGGGCCGCGTGGTTCAATTGATCGGCTTGGTAATCGAGTCGGAAGGTCCTTTGGCCTCGGTGGGCGAAGTCTGCCAAATCAATGCCACCCGCAACCAAGGAGCTACACTGGCCGAGGTGGTCGGCTTTCGCGGACATCATCTTCTCCTTATGCCCCTTGGCGAAATCCATGGCATTCATCCTGGCTGCGAAGTCATTGCGCTGGGCGCCCCGTTGCAAGTACCCGTGGGCGCCTCGCTCAAAGGGCGCATCATCGATAGCCTCGGCCAGCCACTGGACAATAAGGGCCCCATCCTCACCGATCAGCTGGCCTCTTTGAACATGCCTCCCCCGCATCCACTGCAACGACAGAGGATCGGAAAAGTTTTTCAGACGGGCATCAAAGCCATCGATACTTTCACTCCCTGCGGTCGCGGTCAGCGCATGGGCATATTCGCCGGCAGCGGCGTGGGGAAATCGACCCTGCTAGGCATGATTGCTCGGCAAGCGGAAGCGGATGTCAACGTGATTGCCCTGATCGGCGAGCGCGGCCGGGAAGTACGCGAGTTTTTAGAAAAAGATTTAGGCGACGAAGGCTTGAAAAAATCGGTCATCGTGGTGGCCACTTCCAACCAACCGGCTCTGACTCGCTTGAAAGGCGCCTTTCTAGCCATGGCCATCGCCGAATATTACCGCAATAACAGCGCCAATGTGCTGCTCATGATGGACTCCGTCACGCGTTTCGCCATGGCCCAGCGCGAAATTGGGCTGGCCATCGGCGAGCCTCCCACTACTCGGGGTTATACGCCTTCGGTCTTCTCACTACTGCCTCAATTGCTCGAGCGGGCGGGCATGGGCGAGACTGGCTCGATCACGGGATTGTTTACCGTGTTGGTGGAGGCGGATGATATGAACGACCCCATCGGCGACGCGGTACGCTCGATCCTCGACGGTCATATCGTGTTAAGCCGCGACTTGGCGGCGCTCAATCACTATCCAGCCATCGAAGTACTGGAAAGCGTCAGCCGTCTGACCCGGGATTTGCTCAATCCCGAGCAATTGCGGGCAATGTCCCAAGCGCGTGAAGTTTTAGCCGTTTATCGAAAAAACCAAGATCTGATCAACCTCGGCGCCTACCCGGCGGGTTCCAGTCCAGTGATCGATCTCGCCATCCGGCTGCACGGTCCGTTGATGGAATTCCTGCGCCAGCCCGTTGAAACCGGATTTTCCACCACCCAAAGCTGGGCAGGGATTACCCAGGCTATTTCTGCCGCTCCACCGGGTCCAATTCCACCCTCCAAGTCAAAGTAAGGGCTCATGAAACGCTTTCGCTTTACCTTGCCGGCCTTGAAAACCCTGCGCGAGCGGCGCGAGACCGAAGCCTTGGAAGCGTATGCTAAGGCCGTGCGCTTGCAGCACCAGGCCGAAGCCGAACTGGCCCGGGCTCGCCAAACTCTCGAAGCCACTTGGCTGGAAATGCAAACCTGCCTAAACCAAGGAGTTACAGCCTTCGAAACAATCCAAATCCAGGCATATTCCCAGCAGGTGCAAACGCACTGCCGAGAAAAAGAAACCACCTTAGCCAAGGCCCGTCAAAACGTTCAGCGACAATGCGACCTATTGATGGTAGCCCGTCAAAAAAGGGAGGTGGTGGATAAATTTCTCGAACGCCAAAAAGTCCGCTACCAACTGGAGGTCCGCCGCGAGGAACAAAAAATGCTAGACGAGTTGGCAGGCAATAAAAGTGCGAGCGCGCTCACGCAAAATTTAAACGTGAATTCGACGATCCAATCGTAATATGAAGTTTCTGCAATCCTCATGGGCTGCAGCCATTGTTGGCTTGCTGGGGTATTGGCTGACGACCTATGTCTGCTGGACCAAGGCCTCCGCCACGCTGACGCCACCACCAGTTGCCCACCCCACCATCGAACTCGCCAAGACCAACGGCCCGTCGTGGGAATACAAAAACCCGGAAGTAGGCCAACTCATCGACGACCTGCGCAAACAAAAAGAAGCCTTGGCCTTGCGGGAACAACAATTGAAAGAATTTGAAGCCCGGCTGCAAACCGAACGAATCGAGCTGAATCAAATCACCCAACGCGTCGGGCTGATGCAGTCCGAATTCGACCGCTTAGTGGTTGAAGTAAAAAAGGAAGAGGTCCCCAATCTGAAAAAACTGGCGAAAAACTACAGTTCCATGTCTCCGGATGGCGCGGCCAATATTTTGAAAGAGTTGACCGATGCGCAATTGGTGAAAATTCTAACGCTCATGAAAGAGGCCGAATCGGGCCCCATTCTCGAAGCCTTGGGCAAAGGCTCCGACGCCGACAGCAAACGAGCCGCCTTACTCACCGAACGGATGCGCCTAACCCTGAGCAAAAACGCCACCGCAAAACCCAAAGCGCCATGATTCCCGGCCCCGGCATCTCTGCTCGTCCCAACCAGGAAAGCCTTCCCTGGAATAAAGCGGACGATGATCGGCGATCCTCCGCCGAATCCGGTTCGATGGATATGTTCGCGCGCATTTTGGAAAACCAAGATGCCATGGCCGACCGCCAAAGGAGTCCCGTTTCAACAGCAGTCACCCTCCCTGAGCGACCCACTATCTCGAATCTCACCACCATTAAATCCGGACCGGGGCGAAAACCCGCAAAGGCGACGATTTTATCCAGTGCCGAAGACACCAGCGAGCGCACCCGTCTTGACCCGACGGACACCACAAACCTATCGCTCTCAGCCAGCAACGCCCGCCTTGCCGGATATGGCGACGAAGATGATGGTGTGGGAGAGGACGCGCATAAAGACCTGACCAAGCCCCGGGCCAACAAAACCTTCCAGGATGATGCGCTAACGCCCGACCCTCTTCTAGCCACTGACGCCACAGGATTGCCCCCTCAACCCGCTAACACGACCGTGGCTGGCGGGAATTCCCGATCCTCGGCCACACGCGCTGACGAATCCTCATTAACCGCACTTGACGCGGGAACGCCAGATAACCTACCTGGATCACTGGGGACAGCCACGCTTACAGGGGATTTACCAGAATCCCAAGCAACCGCCTCCGCCCACAGCCCTAACGACTCGGCCCCAGGAGCGGCATCGGCCAATCAAACCGCGCGCACCACCTCCGAAACCAAAGCCACAAAAGCCGAAACGGCCAGTTCCAGGATGGACCTTGCGGAATCAGCATCGGTCACCACGTCCGAAAATAGCGAAGCAAAACCGCGCGGCAATAACACGGAAACCGCGCCTACTCCAGAGGGCGCCAGCGACGACGCCAAGGCCGACGCAACTTCCCAGCAGGGACAGAAGGAATTTGCAAATGGCCAACCATTTCAAGAGCCATCGCGAAATTCGGCGCAAGATGGCATGTCCGATGCTTCCAGCAAGGTGTCGATGAATTTAACCGATAAAATGAAACAATTTGCCCCGCAAAAGGAGCAAGTATTACCGAAAGCGGGTAAGGATGTCTCCGAAAAGGAAGCTTTGGCTTCCGTTAAGGAAGCGCCAACGTCCAGCCTCAGCACGGCAAACGCTTTTGTTTCATCAAGCGGCGTGGTATCCACCCCCGCTCCGACCAGCTTGGTCACCGCCACCGCTCCGGCTGTGAACGCCACCGGCCAAGTGGAAAAACTTACCGAACTAGTGGCGCGACAAGTGGTCGAGCTCAAACAAGTCAACGCCCTGCAAATGACCGCGGTGTTGCGTCCGGATGCCCAAACGGAATTGCACTTGAGCCTACGCCTATCCACCAACGGGGTCGAAGTTCATGCTCGGTGCGAATCAGCCAGTGAACAAACCCTCGGCGAACAATGGAATCAAATTCAACAAGCCCTAGCGCCGCAAGGCATCCGTTTATCCGCTCTTAACGACCCCGCACCCCGCTGGGCAAACCAGCACGATTTTGGCGGGTCGCCCGGCGCGACCAGCCAGCAGTCCTCGGACCGCCAGGAAGCACGGAGGCAACTAGCTCCCGCGTCTATTGAGGAAGATACCACACTGATCACCGCCGGGCCAACCATGGTCGCGCGGCGGAATACCCGGACTCCCCGGGCGGATGGACTCCGCTGGGAATCATGGGCCTAACCCTGAACCTCATAATCCTATGTCCACATCAAGCGTTAGCGCGGCAACCGCATCCACTCAAACCTTAAGCCAGGACGACTTCCTGCAATTGATGGTGGCTCAACTCACCACCCAAGATCCACTCAACCCCACCTCGGATACCGATTTCGCCGCCCAGTTGGCGCAGTTCAGCGCGCTGGAACAAACCAAGGAGATCGGCGCCGACGTTGTCACGCTCAACGCGGGCCAGCAATTGTCGCAGGCTCAATCCTTACTGGGACAAACGGTGGAAATTAGCAGTGATGACACCACCGTGACGGGCGTAGTCCAATCAGTGGAAATGGTGGATGGCGTACCCCAACTGAACGTGGACGGCACGCTATATAATTTGAGCGATGTGACGGCCATAACCAATAACGGAACGCTCTAATTCCCCAAGGCCTATATGCTTTCCTTCAATAACGGCCTCAGTGGCCTGCAACAGTTCCAAAAACAGATGGACGTCATTGGCAACAACATTGCCAACGTGAACACCACCGCGTATCGCTCGGCGCGCGTAGAATTCACGGACTCCTTCAGCAACACCTTGCGCGAAGCAACAACTTCCTCCACCGGGGTATCCACCGCGGCCATGGAGGTCGGCACCGGCGTACAAACCAGCGCCATCGCCTCGAATTTCTCTAAAAATGGTTCGATCTCCTCGACGAGTTACGACACTGACATGGCCATCGACGGCAGCGGCTTTTTCATGGTCCGTGATGTGGACTCAGGTGAGACTTTCGCGACGCGCGACGGCGCTTTCAAAATCGACAGCAGCGGGTACTTGGTCACCAGCAGCGGCATGCGGGTGCAAGGCTATAGTGACAGCACTTTGACCACCTTGGGAGATATCAAGATCGACAACACCAAAGATGGCACCACTCCGCTGGCTTACACCGACCCCCCCAACAACACGATTGCCGCCACGATGGACAGTTATTCCTTCGGTAAAGACGGCACGATTCAAGTAACCGTAAAAGGCGACACCACCGCGACTTACGTGCGCGGCCAAATTCTACTCCAAAATTTCACCAATCCCCAGGCGCTGACCAAAGAAGGGAATAACCTCTATTCGGGCATCGCGAAAGCCGGCCCGCTCGGCGGCGCCTCGCCGCAATCCGAAGCGCCCACCTCGAACGGGTTGGGCTCCTTAGTGTCCAGCAGTTTGGAATCGTCCAACGTGGACCTTTCCTTGGAAATGACCAACATGATCACGGCTCAAAGGGCGTTCCAGGCGAGCTCGAAAATCATCACTACCTCCGATGAAATCATGCAGGAAGTAGTCAATCTTAAACGCTAGTAGCCTCTGACAAGGCCTATGGCAGCCAAAAGTATGGAAGCTCCCAAACCAGCCGCCGAACCCGCCAAGGGCGCCGAAGCCAAAACCGCGGAGCCCGCCGCCGCCAAAAGTGGCGGTGGACTGGGCGCCTGGCTACCGCTCATCGCCATGACCGTATTAATGCCGGTCATCGCCTACGCCATGACTACTTTTGTCATGGTGCCCAAATTGAAAAAGACGATGGCGGGCGGAACCGAGGAAGCCGCCGCCGAAGCCCCAGCCAGCTCCAGCCATGCCGAAAAGGCGGAACCCGCCAAACATGGGGAAGCCAAAGGGGGCGAAGCGAAAAAGAGCGAAGGCAAAAAGGAAAAGAGCGAGGGCAAAAAAGGTGGGGAAGCCGGAAAAAAAGCCGCGGTGCCGATGGAAAAGATATACGTCACCATCGCCGGCACGCAAGGCTCCCGCTATTTGCTGGTAAAAATGACGCTCGTCGGCGCGAACGAAGCGTTCAAGGATAAGGCCGACGAATGTCACGACCAACTCATCGACGCCGCTTCCAGCACGTTGAGCACCAAAACCCTTAACGACATCGAGAAACCCGGCGGTCGCAACCTGATCAAAACCGAATTAATTCAAGCCCTGAACGGCATCATGGGTAACGACGCCGTACAAGACATCTACTTCACGGAATTCGCCACGCAATAAACGCACAAGGAGTTTTATGGAACCAGCCGATCCCTTTGGCAATCAGGAAGTGCTTTCGCAATCAGATGTCGAGCGTCTGTTAGCGCAAGTCGCCGAGCAGGAATCTTCCGCTGAAGTGGTCAGCACGGGGGGCTCGTCTAAAAAGTTCAGCCGCGATTCCATCCAGCCCTATGATTTCCGGCAGCCCGTCTTTCTTTCGGCGGGCGAGTTGCGCAAACTGCGCTTAAGGCAGGAAGATTTCACCCGCTCGCTCGCGGCCCGCATGTCGATCTATCTGCGCATGGAGTTCGGGCTCCAGATGTCCCGACTGGGAACGCTCACGTATGAGCGTTTTCTGGAAAGCATCAGCAATCCAACCCATTTGACCCTGTTCAAAACCGACCCATTGCGCGGCGTCAGCCTGCTGGATATTCCCTCGCAATTGGGAGTGATCATCGTCGACCGCCTGCTGGGCGGGCCGGCCCAAGCGATTAATTTGGAGCGCGATCTCAGCGATATCGAAAGCGCTCTGCTGGATCAAGCGGTTCAGATCATTCTAAACGAATGGTGTAACCAATGGTCCAACTTGCGCGAATTGCGGCCGGTGGTAGTCGGGCACGAAAGCAGCGGCCGGTTTCTCCAAACCACCTCGCATGACACCGTCATGCTCGTGCTGGCTTTGGAAGCCAAGCTGGGGGATTGCCAGGAAGTCATCCAAATGGGCTTCCCGTGCTACACCTTGGAGCCCCTCATGCGGCAGCTCAACGCTCACATTGAAGCTAGCAACGCCGATCCGGCTTCGCCTCACAACCAAACCATCAAGTGGAATAACGAAATGAACGAGGTGCAGGTGCATATCGCCGCCGATTGGGATGGTTTAACCATGAGCGCGCGTAACGTGGCTCGTCTGAAAGTGGGGGACATGGTTCCGTTGGAGCCCCAATTTGCCAGCAAAATCAATGTGCGCATGGCTGGCGTGCCCAAGTTTATCGGCCGGCTAGGCCGGCTGGACGACAAATGGGCGGTGGAAATCACCAGCCCCGCAAAATAATCATTTTCTATTTTTATCTATGAGCGCCACCGCAGAGTTTCCTACCAATCTCGATATCATCTTAGATGTCCCAGTCAAGCTGACCGTGGAACTGGGGTCTTGTCAAATGCCCATGCGTGACGTGCTTCGCCTGGCCATGGGATCCGTGGTGCAACTCGACAAAGTTGCCGACGCCCCGGTGGATTTGTTTGTGAACCAGAAATTAGTGGCGCGCGGCGAAGTGGTGGTCGTGGAAGACCAATTCGGCATCAAGATCACCGAGGTAATCGGCGCCACGACATGATCAAGCCCGCGTACCATAAAGCCGGGGTGTGCATGACGAGTTTATGGACGGCTGTCCAAGCGCGGGCCGCCACGAATCCGCCTATAACCACTGGATTAACCAACTTGAGTGGCATGGACTCTTCGTTGCCTGATACCGGGCTGTCCGTTTTACGCGTCATGGGGGCGTTGATCCTGGTTTTGGGTTTATTCGGGCTGGCCGTCTGGTTTTTACGCCGCACTCAGAAGCTTGGGTTCAGGCTTGGGCCGACGCCGCAGTTACGCGTGTTGGAAACCCGCTCCTTAAGCTACCGGCACTCGCTTTACGTCATTGCTTACGATAACCAGCGATTTCTGGTCGGCGCTTCTCCCGGAGCCCTGTCTCTATTGAGCGAATTACCTCCCCTTGACCCCGCAACCGCCAGCCCGGCGCCAACGGCCACTTTTACCGATACACTCCGGCAGATACTGCGCCGCAAATCATGACTGCTACTGTTGCCCATACGAGTCCGAGCGCCCCCCCTTTGGCCGATCAACAGAGACGACCGGCGCCAAACTGGCAATTCGGCGCCCGTAAACTGGCGCTCTGGTTGCTTTGCTTCCTGTTGCTGGGCGGCGCCATGGAACTGGCGGCGCAACCCGTCACCGCACCCGGGACCAACGCCCCGGGGCTAATGCCTTTTCATCTAAGCCTGGGAGTTGATGGATCCCGCCAGCCGCAAGATGTCGATGTCGCCATCCAAATCCTGTTCGCCATCACCCTGCTAAGCCTGGCGCCTTCGATCATCTTACTAATGACTTCCTTCACCCGGATTGTCATTGTGCTTTCCTTTGTCCGCACCGCCCTCTCGCTCCAAGGGACGCCCTCGAACCAAATCATCGTTGGGTTGTCCTTGTTCATCACGTTTTTCATCATGGCGCCAACCTGGGATAAAATTAACGCCGACGCGTTGCAGCCGTACATGGCCAAGCAAATTACCAGCGGGGAAGCCTTGGAACAGGCTTCCGTCCACGTCCGAGCCTTCATGCTCAAGCAAGCCCGGCCCAAGGACATTGAACTATTCATGGACATGGCCAAAATGGGGCCGACCCCGCCGGCCAAACTGCCCCTGCGCGTGGTCATTCCCGGGTTTATCATCAGCGAGCTGCGCACGGCTTTTCAAATGGGTTTCTTGTTATTCGTGCCGTTCATTCTCATCGATCTGGTGGTCGCCACTGTGCTCATGAGCATGGGGATGATGATGATGCCGCCAACCACCATCGCCTTACCTTTGAAAATCCTGCTGTTCGTTTTAGTGGACGGTTGGCAATTGATCGTGCGATCGGTGGTATTGAGTTTTACCAGCTAACGCCATGACTCCTGAATTTGCCGTTGAATTATTGAAGAATTTGATGCTGCAAGCGGTAACGCTCGCCTCGCCCGTGCTGGTCGTGGGCATGATCATTGGCTTGGCCATCAGTTTATTTCAATCCGTCACTTCCATCCACGAACAAACGCTGGCGTTTGTGCCCAAAGCCCTGGGCGTGGTGGCGGTGTTAATTATTTTACTGCCTTGGATGCTGCGCACGGTGACCGGATTTACGATCGCCATTATCGAAAAAATTCCGCAAATGGTTCACTGAAAGCCCGCCGGGCCATTGCCATTTTTAAAGCCATGCCATGCCCTTTATCTCGCTCCCATTCGATCCGCTGAATTGGATCTTCGCGTTTTTACGCTCGAGCGCGTTGCTGGCCGTATTCCCTTTATTTTCCGCCGCTGGATTCCCGGTTCAAATCCGGGTTGCCTTGGGGGTATTCACTTCCTTTTTGGTGGCTCCCATGCTGCCGCCGCCCCCGCAGGCGGCCCACCTCTTCACGTTGCTTTCATTGATGGTTATGGAAGTCTGCATCGGCTTGCTGCTGGGGTTTGTCAGCCGCCTGATATTTTACGGGGTCGATTTTGCCGGGGGGGTAATCAGTTCCACTATCGGCCTGCAATTTACACCCAATCCCGATCCCTTTACCTCCAACTCCGCTCAAGCGCCCGGGATGGTTTTGTTTTGGCTCACCGGCATGCTGATGTTTAGTCTAAACGTTCATCACTGGGTGTTGGTCGCCTTCGCTCACAGCTATGAATGGGTGCCGGTGGGGGGGGCTCATTTGCGCGAGCCGCTTTTAATCGACGTCATAACCCGTTCCAGCCGTATATTTTCCATAGCACTTCAAATTTCCGCCCCCGTGCTGGCCATCTCGTTCGTTGTTTCGCTGGTATTCAGCATTCTGGGCCGCGCGGTCCCCCAGATGAATGTGTTCACCGAGAGTTTTTCCGTGCGCACGCTCGTCGGCATCACCATCTTTGGACTCACTCTCAACCTCATGGCCCAACACTTGCTCAGCTTCATGCGACGGATGCCCGACGACCTGACAAACGTGGCTCGCTTGCTAGGATTACCTTAATTTGCGAATCGGCGTCCTTGGCCCCTGCCCACTCAACCGTTTTTCCAGGCAGGAAGGCATGAGACATGGCTGAAGATAAGGGAGACAAGACAGAGCAACCGACAGGACGAAGGCTGGAAGACGCGATCAAGAAAGGCATGATCGCCCACAGCTCGGAACTCCAGACGGTGTTTGTCATGCTGGCCGCGTTGATGGCCTTGCGCCTAACCGGCATGGAAACCTGGCGGCTCATGAGCCTTACCATGGCGGGCGTCTTCACCCATCTCCACCAAACCCCGATCACCGTAAACGCCCTGCCCGATTATATGATCTCGGCGGCCTTGCTTTTTGGCCGTTGCGTGGGGCCCGTAGTCATCGCCATTATCATCGGCAGCTTACTAGCTGGCGGTCTGCAAAACCGCTTTCAAACCGCCTCGGAAGCTTTGGAGCCCAAATGGGAGCGGCTGAACCCCTTGCCAGGGTTGCAGCGAATGTTTTCCTTTCAATCCGTTCCGCCAACGCTGATTTCATCCCTCAAACTCTCGATTATCCTGTTGTTAACTTACGCGGAAATCAAAAAAGTCGTATCCGATCCGATTTTTTTCACTTCGGTAGACGTGGCAAGAATTGCCGAGTTTATGGCTCAATCTTCCTTCTCCATTTCTTTGCGCGTGTCCTTCAGTTTAGTGGTCATCGCCGCTTTGGATTACGCCTACCAACTCTATAAAACGCATAAAAGCCTCATGATGACCAAAGAGGAAGTCAAAGAGGAATCGAAAAACTCGGAAGGCGATCCTCAAGTCAAGGCCCGCATGCGCCGTCGTCGCCGGGCTATCAGCATGCGAAAAATGCTTTCTGATGTACCTAATGCCGATGTAGTTATAACAAATCCAACCCACCTGGCAATCGCTTTACGTTACGACGCGAAGACCATGAAGGCACCCATTATTATCGCTAAAGGATCGCGCTTGAACGCACTCCGTATTCGCGAACTGGCCGGGCAGCATCAGATCCCCATCATCGAAAACAAACCCTTAGCCCGACTCATGTACAAGCACGGTCGGGTGGGTGGCGAGGTTCCTGCTCAGCTGTACATCGCGGTTGCGGAACTGTTCGCCTGGGTCTATCGGGCAAACCGTTTCAAGTATTACTCGCAGCAAAATCGACCCACATAACATGCCCGTGCCACGCTCAAAATTCGCCGATCTGTTACGCCATAGCGACCTATGGCTGGTCGTGGCTTTGTTTGGCACGCTGCTGTTGCTGATTTTGCCGGTAAACCCGTTCCTACTGGATATTTTTCTGGCGATCAGCATCGCGCTGTCGATGTTGATTTTGTTGGTTATCTTGTACGTGAAGGAGCCTTCGGATTTTTCGGGTTTTCCCACGTTGCTCCTCTTTATCACCCTGTATCGCTTGGCGCTGAACGTGTCCACCACCCGCCTGATTTTGCTCGATGGTTACGCGGGCCACATCATCGAGGCATTCGGCAATTTCGTGGTGCGCGGCAATTACGTGGTGGGCTTGGTAATTTTCCTCATCCTAGTGGTGATCAACTTTGTGGTCATCACCAAGGGTGCCGGGCGCATTGCCGAAGTGGCCGCGCGGTTCACTTTGGATGCCATGCCGGGCAAACAGATGGCGATCGACGCCGAATTGAACGCCGGCTTGATCAACGAAGCCGAAGCCCGGACCCGGCGGCGCAAGGTGGAAGGGGAAGCCGACTTTTACGGCGCCATGGACGGCGCGAGCAAATTTGTCCGGGGCGACGCCATCGCGGCGATTCTCATCACCCTGGTGAACGTCATCGGCGGGTTCGGCATCGGCATTGTACAGCGCGGCATGACCCTTTCCGATGCGTTGCAGCGGTACACCTTACTCTCCATCGGCGATGGCTTGGTTTCTCAAGTACCCGCGTTAATTACTTCCACGGCGGCGGGCATTCTAGTGACCCGGGCCGCCTCCAAGAATAGCCTAGGCCATGAGCTAGGCCGCCAATTGCTTTCGTATCCGCGAGCCATGAGCGTCATGGCGGGAATGCTCGGCGTTATGGCCATCATTCCAGGCTTGCCCACCATACCGTTTCTCCTGCTCGCGGTGTGCGCGGGCTTCACCGCCCGGTTTCTCAAACATAACGCCCCCGGACCGGCGGACGAAATGGAGCCCGGTCGCGCCGCCCCGGGAGCGACGGCCAAAGGTGGCGCGGTGGCGCCAGCCGGAGCCAACTCCGCCACGCCGGACAAACTCGAAAACCTGCTCTCGCTCGACACCATGCAAATCGAACTAGGCTATTCCCTGGTTAGTCTGGCGGACGCGCGCAAAGGCGGTGACTTGCTCGAACGCGTTACGGGCGTCCGCCGGACTTTCGCTCAGGAAATGGGCGTCATCATCCCCCCCATCCGTTTACGAGATAATTTGCAGCTGGGCGCCAACGAGTACCGTTTTCTGCTAAAGGGTAACTCCATCGCTCAGGGAGAACTCATGCCCGGCTATTGGCTGGCGATGAATGCCACCAACAGTAAAACCAGTCTCAAAGGCGTCCCCACTGTGGAACCGGTTTTCCAACTGCCCGCCACGTGGATTACGGATGTGGAAAGGAAGAACGCCGAGATTAGCGGCTATACCGTGGTCGACGCAGCCTCCGTATTGGTCACCCATTTGTCGGAAACCGTAAAACGTTCCTGCCATGAAATTCTTAGTCGTCAGGATGTCCAAGTGCTCTTGGACAATCTAAAACAAACGCACCCCACGGTGGTTAACGAACTGATCCCAGCGCAGCTCAACGTCGGCCAAGTCCAACGGGTGCTGCAAAATCTCCTGGCCGAAGGCGTCTCCATCCGCAATTTGGCCGGTATCTTGGAAAAAGTTAGCGATTACACCAGCGCCACCAAGAATCCCGACGAATTGTCGGAATACGCCCGCAAAGTCCTCGGTCCCATGCTAACCAAGCCCTATCAGTCCGAAACCGGGCAAATCCAGGCGATCACCCTCGACCCCAAGTTGGAGCAGCAAATCGCGCAAGGTATGCGTCAAACCCCGACGGAAATCACCTTGGCGCTGGACCCCCGCCTAGCCCGGCACATCGTCGAGCGTTTATCCCGTTCGATCCAGCAAATGATTGCCACCGGCCATCAGCCCGTAGTGCTTTGCGCTCCGCAAATCCGTCTGGCGTTTCGGCGCTTTTTCGAATCCTCTTTTTCCGATCTGGCGGTGCTGGCTTACACGGAAATCCCTTCCCGGGTGCAAATTCAAAACGCCACCACCATTCCCAGCCTCGAAGGGTGATCCCAGCATGCGCGCAACCCCACCATGCCTGAGGCAAGCCTGTCTCCCGCAAGTAACCCCCATTTACTGATACACCATGAAAGTCGTGCCATTCATCGCGGACTCCGCCGAAGACGCCGTCGCTCAAATCCGGAGCCAGCTGGGGCCGGAGGCGGTGGTCTTGAATGTGCGCCAATTACCCGCCGGAGGTCTCTCAAGGTTCTGGCACAAATCGCGCATCGAAGTTCTGGCTTGTTTACCGGATAGTCCGGCCCTTGATCTAGTAACCCCCACATCAACCGGCCCGCTGCCGTTCGCCCCAGTTCCCTCGGGACCCGAGTCGAATGAACCGGCTCCCTGCCTATTGGCCACGCCATCCGGAGCCGCGTTTCCGGAAGCCGCCGTCAATTACCGATCGGCCGCCTATGCCCGGCACGCGGAAACTACGCCGCCGGCTCCTCAGCCCATTCCCAATCTCGCGGCTCCAGCGATTGACTCACCGCCTCTGCAACTCCGAGATTACGGCGCCTGGCGGGTGGGTGAGCTATTGGAAGCCGGCGGCTTGCTGCCTCGTTTCGTGCAACGGATCGTCGATCGCGCCAAATCGATTTACGGCAACCGCCCCCCTGAAAATATAACCGAAGAGCTCCAGGTCGTTCGGCAGTTGTTACTGCAATCCTGGAATCCCCCCAAGGAACGGCCTGCCCGGCGCTGTCGCCTCCTGATTGGCGCCCCCGGGACCGGTAAAAGCACCGCGCTCTGCAAATGGTTAGTTCAATCGGTGCTCGTAGAAGGACATACAGCTCGTGTCTGGAGATTGGACACCCAAATTGCGAACACCGCCGAAAGCGTGAGTGTTTTTTGCGATATCTTGCGCGTGCCAGCCGATCGCAGCCCCAGCGATACGCCGCCGTTGGAAGAACTCCTGTTTGTGGATTTGCCGGGCGCCAACATCAATGACCCCGCGGCTCTCGGCGCCCTGCGAGCCCAATTAGCGAGTTTGCCCGAGCAGGAAACCCTTCTGGTTCTGAATGCCGCGTATGAAATGCCGGTGTTGCTGGCGCAAGTACGGGCGTTTGGAAACCTGCCCATCGACGGTCTGGTTTTCACGCATTTGGACGAGGAAACCCGGTGGGGCAAGCTCTGGAATTTTGTGTACGGCACAAATTACACAGTGCGCTTTTTATGCTCCGGGCAAAATGTGCCTGGCGACTTCTTCGAAGCAACCGCCGAACGGTTGATTTCACGATTATTACCCTAGTCACCAGGTGTTTACGTTAATTAATTAAGAAACCGTTAAGGTTGGCAAAGCACCTGCTAAAGCCTTGCTTGAGCTGTCTTGAATGAAATTATTTATGATTATTGGAGGATTGCTGGGTTTCTGCCTTGGGGCGGGATTTGGCATCGCTCAAGGCTGCTCGTGGCCAGCATTGCTAGTGCGAGCTTGTGTGGCCGCTTTAGTCGCAGGAATTTTGTTACGATGGTGGGGGCGAATTTGGATTCGAGGCTTCCACCAAGCTTACGCCGAACGCCTCGCCGCCGAAGAAAACGAGGAAACAACCAAAACAACCCAAGCTAAGTCATGAAGACCACCACACCAGCGATTGATGAATTGGAAACCACGAAAGTGGAAAACCGTCGCACCAATCGCGAACTATGCCAAAAATATAAGCAAGCCGCTCCCGGCAGCGCTGCCGAAGGCGATCGCGTGCGCCAGTATCTGCCCTTGGTCAAGACCATCGTAGGGCGCATCGCCATGACTCTGCCCACGCATGTGGACTTAGAAGATTTGTATAGTTCGGGCCTGGTCGGACTGCTCAACGCCGTCCGAAATTACGATCCGGACTGCGGCTCGGCTTTCGAGACCTACGCCCGCCTCCGAATTCGCGGCGCCATTTTCGACGAACTCCGTCGCCTGGACTGGGTCCCCCGCTCGGTTCACGCCAAAGCCCGCAAGGTCCAGACCGTCATGCAGGAATTGGAACAAAAAAACGGGCACATCCCCACCGAACAGGAAGTCTCCAAGGCTTTGAATCTGCCCTTGCAAGATTACCAGCAACTTTTGGACGAAATCCGGCCCGCTACCTTTGTGTGCCTGGATGTCGCCCAAAACCCGGACAATGAGGACGGCCCCAGCAATTATGAAAGCGTGCCTGACAATTCCCAGGAAAACCCGGTCGAAGGCGCCTCGAAACGCGAATTAACCCGCCTCATCGCCGAACGCTTGGAAGACCTCCCGGAAATGCAGCGCAAAGTGCTGGCGCTTTACTATTTTGAAGGTCTGCGACTCCGCGAAATCGCCGAAGCCTATCACTTGACCGAATCGCGCATCTGCCAGATTCATGCCCAAGCGATTCTATCGATTAAATCCTACCTTAAGAAATTTGATGCGTTAGCCGATTAATTTCAGGGTGTACTGGAAAATCACACCATGATCATAATCATCGGCTGCATCATTGTCACAGTGTCGGTCCTCGGCGGATTCGCGTTCGCCGGTGGCAAAATTGGCAGTTTAATTCAGGTCTCGGAGTTCATCATTATTTGCGGCGCCGCCTTCGGCGGTTTGGTCATCATGGCGCCCATGAAAGTCCAAAAGGACCTGTTGAAAAAAATCATCATCGCCCTCAAAGGCGCGCCTTATACCAAAACCGCCTATGAGGAGTTGCTTAAAGCCCTCTATGAACTGTTTCTCCTCGGACGCCGCAACGGCATGATCGCCCTGGAAGAGCATGTCATGAGCCCCAAAACCAGCAGTATTTTTAAAAAGTATCCGACCTTTCTGAGTAACCACCACTCGGTGGAATTTCTGTGCAATGGCCTCAAACCCATCATCGACGGCAAGATCAAGCCCGACCAGCTCAAATTATTGCTGGAAACGGAAATCGAGAGCATGGAAGAGGAGCACATCGCCCCGGTGAGTGTTCTCACTAAAACCGCCGATGCGATGCCCGGATTCGGCATCGTGGCCGCCGTGTTGGGCATTGTCATCACGATGGGCTCGATCAACGGACCCATCGAGGAAATCGGCCATCACGTGGCGGCGGCCCTGGTGGGCACGTTCTTGGGAATTTTGATTTCATACGGTTTTCTGAACCCCATGGCGGTCAACTTGGAATTTTTAAACAACGCCGAGATTGTCTATACCAAGTGCATCGCCTCGGCGGTGATCGGTTTCGCCACCGGCATGGCGCCGATTATGGCGGTGGAAGTATCCCGGCGCGGTTTGGGCAGTGATGTGCGCCCCAACGCCGAAGAACTGGAAGCCATGCTCAAAGCGTTGAGCGCGCCAGTCAAGAAATAAGCTTGTGTCAAAAAAGCATGGAGGACATCACGGTGGAGCTTGGAAGGTCGCCTACGCGGATTTCGTAACCGCGATGATGGCGCTCTTCCTCGTGCTTTGGCTGACTTCGCAAGACACCAAAATCAAGGAAGCCGTCGAACGCTCCTTCCGGCACCCCTGGCAATCCTTGAAACCAGGCGGCATGGGCCTGATTTCCCAAAGCGAACTCTCCGCGGGTAAACCCTCTCCCGCTCCCAAAGGCAACGCCTTGGAGTATGAATGGCTGCGCCGATTGAATCAGGATTTGTCTAAAGCTCTGCAACCGGATGATAGTGAGAACAAGTCGGTCGAGTTGGAGTTGTTAAACGACCAGTTGAGCATCAGTATTTTTGACCGCAGCGGCAAACCCATCTTCGAGCGGGAGTCCACCAAATTCACCGAATACGGCAACTGGGTCTTCTCGACCCTGGCGTGGCAAATCCGGCGCTACAAAAGCTTCAGCATTGAATTGGAAGGGCATACCGAACGCGGCCATGTCGCCCCCCGACCTGACTATGGTAAATGGGAGTTATCCGCCGACCGCGCCAACGCCGCCCGCCGGAAACTTATTTTTAACGACGTGCGCGAGGAACAAATCCGCAAAGTGTCCGGTTATGCCGACACCATGCCGCTGAAAAACCACGCCCCGGAGGAAGAAATCAACCGGCGCGTCACCGTTATGTTGCGCCTGGGTAACGATAAAAACTCCTAATTCTTATGGCCAGTAATTTTGTCCCCCTTCAGCCAGCCGCCATGGTTCCCGCGAAACCCGAAGCGGCCCCGACCGCCTTAAAACCAGCTGCCCCGCCGCCGGCCAATACCGGCTTTTCGCCGTTTAACGGGCCCGCGTCTTGCTCGGCTGGCGGCGCCCAACCCGTCATCACCTTGAAAAAGGAAGGGGATCGCATCACGCAAATTCGCGTGCAATGCGTTTGTGGTCAAATCATCGAGCTGGCCTGCGATTATTGAACGGGGCAAGCCGTCGCGCATTCCGTTTATGGGCCGCTAGACGCATCATTCTATTTGCGGACCGTCAGCCCGGGTTTTAAGGTTTGTGGAATGTCTCTGGACCAGGCCAATCATAACCGCTGGAACGAACGGGTCGGCGTCGCCAAAGCCGAAGTGAAAGCCACGCTGGCTTCCCTGCCGGCGGCGATTAAAAAGGAAGTTCTCCACCTCCCGATCACGTTTGAACGCATCCCCTCGGCCGAGATGATCGAAGACGGAATCGACGCCGATACGCTGGGCCTTTTTTTAGGGGACGCCCTGCCGGATATGGCGTCGGGCTACGATCCCCTGCCACCTCAAATTCTCCTATTTTTGGATAACCTTTGGGATTACTGCGCAGGCGACGAATCCGCTTATCGTCAAGAAGTGCGCGCCACGCTCTTACACGAACTAGGCCACTATCTGGGGCTGGATGAGACCGATCTGGAGGCCCGCGGGCTAGATTGACACCGCCCGGTTGCCAGCCCGACTTATTTCCCATATAAAGCCCCGGGCCATGCTGATTGCCTTTAACAAACCCTACGGAGTGCTTTCCCAGTTTACACCGGAAGGTCCGGGAAACCGGACTTTGGCCGATTTCGGATTTCCTTCAGGCGTCTACCCGATCGGACGCCTCGATGCCGATTCGGAAGGTTTGTTGCTACTTAGTGATGAATCGGCCCTGAACGAACGCCTGCTGCATCCCCGTCAAGGACATTGCCGGACCTACTGGACGCAAGTGGAACGGATTCCAAATGCCGTCGCCCTCGCTGAACTGCAAAGCGGCGTCTCGATTCAAGGCTATCGAACCTTGCCGTGCCGCGCCTGGATATTGGAGCCACCCCCGGAAATCCCCGCCCGGGTGCCGCCCGTGCGGTTTCGCAAAACGGTGCCCGACTGCTGGCTGGCTATGGAGTTGATTGAGGGCAAAAACCGACAGGTCCGGCGCATGACCGCCGCCATCGGCCACCCCACCTTGCGCCTGATCCGCAGGCAAATAGGCGCATTCACTTTGGCGGGACTCCCGGCTGGAACCTGGCAAGCCCTCGATTCGGCCGCCCGCCAGCTGGTTTTGGGCCAGCGGCCGAAATAAATAACCGCGTGAGGATTTAGATTGCCGGGAGTCTAATCACCATTATGCCTGTCCCGCCGGCCGCCGACCTGATTCGCACGGACCGCTCGCGCACGATCCAGCGTTCTTTGCGCTGCTTTCGTTTCGGCTTGGTGGGCCTACTACCCATCGTAGGGACGGTGCCCGCTCTTTTGGCGATTTCCTTGTTTCGAAAAGTGGCCCATGACACGGGCGATCCTTGGCGCCCCACCTGGGTTCGCGCCGGTTGGTTGATCGCCTTGCTCTATGCGGGGACTTACACGGTTTTGTTCGGACTAGGAGGCTTCCTGCTAATCGTCATGATCGGCTATGCGATCCAACTGGCGGCGAGTTGGCATGCGTATTGCCACGATGATACCCTAGCTTGGAACCCAGCCAGACCTTGGGCGTTGGCGGGAATATCCATGGCATATTCCGGCTTGGCTGGCATGGCCCTGCTGACGGAGGCTTGGATTGGTTTCGTCGTAAAGCAACAGCTGGCTTATTGACTCGCAGGTGACCACCATTCTGCCCATGCTCGTCCGCGAAATGCGCGCCGCCGCCCGCCGCCGCGCGACTCATATTGCCCGAATGCTGGCGGCCTTGGGCGCCATTGGTTTCGGGATTTATGCGTTATATTTTGGCATGTTCCAATATTTGCCTCCCGCGACCGCGGGACGCAGCTTCTTCGAATGCCTGATTCTGGCGGGTTACGCTTTTGCGGTATTTTACGGCACGCTATCCACCTGTGATTGCATCAGCCAGGAGAAACGCGATGGCACCCTTGGACTGCTTTTTCTGACCCGGCTGAATTCGCTCGACGTCATTTGGGGGAAAACCCTCCCTCGTCTCAGCCATTCGATCTATTGCTTGCTCGCGGCGATGCCCTCGCTCGCCTTCGTTTTCATCTTGGGCGGCGTCACCTTGCTGGAGTTTTTCACGGCGGTGGCGAGCGTGGCCAACGCCTTGTTCTTTTTCACCGCTTTGGGATTGTTGGTTTCGGTGTTCAGCCAAAATGAAAAACGCGTTTTCTCGATGGCCTTAAGTTTAGCCTTGGCTCTCGGCGTTGCCGCGCCTGCGTGCGTTATCATGGGCCAGTCCTTCGGGGCGAGTTCCATTTCTCCCAGCGCGCTCATCAGCATGGGGCCCTCCATCATTCTTTTCGCCTCGCGGTTGAACGCCCAACCGGCTTCCCCGACGGGCATCCCCGTTCAAAGCCTCGCCTTTTGGGCTAACCATGCCCTCGCCTGGCTGATGCTCCTTTTAGCGGGAATACGTTTAGCGCGTTCAGTGCGGGAAACCGGAAATGGGGAGAATCGCCTTCACCAACTCTTTTTTCGCCCCATTTCAATTACCCAGCGGCGGCGCGCGAGGACAGACTTGGAATCGGATTCCTGGTGGGAAGTTAACCCGTTTTTTGAAACGGTGATCCGCTTTGATCTACGCCAATCATCGCCCACGGCCCGGTTCTGCATCCTTTTTCTAGCCTTCTTGGTTCTGCTCTTTGCCTACCCCCAAGGCTGGCTGTTTCCAACCGGCTGGATATCCTCTGACGCCATGCCCTCCGCATGGTTCTCGCCACCGGTTTTCCCGGCCGCGGTTCTACTGACTCACTTATTGCTGAAATTCGCGGTCGCCGCCGAGGCTTGCCACTCCTTGAGCACCGAACGGCGCTCGGGCGGTCTGGAATTGTTGCTGGTCACTCCGCCCGGTGAGAGCGAGATCGTTCGCGGCCACTTGCTAGCCATCAAGCGCCGATACGTGACGCCCACCCTTTTGGTGTTGGGATTCCAAGGACTACTGGTGGTGACCGGCCTGCCCCAATTGAAGCCCATGTCACAACTCTTGCTCATCGCCCTTTTTTGCGCCCTGAGCTTATGGCTGATAATGGATCTCTATGCGTTATCCTGGATGGGCCTCTGGTGCGGCCTGCGCATGGCCAACACAAGTAAAGCCATTGTCCAAAGCGTACTCGGCGTGATGGTCCTACCCTCGGCTGTGATGGCCTTATACCAAACCGCCGTTTGGGTGATTTGCGATGTCGCCGGATGGAATGAGGAGAACCGCGCGTGCCTGCTATTCGCCTCGCCGGCTGTGTTCCTGGCGGGATGGGTGGGGGTGCTCGCCTGGCCGATTTATTGTCTACGCGAGAAATTCCGGGATACCGTATCCACCCCGATCAAGCTGAAACGCTAATGCGTGCCGTATTCTTATCCGTGACGTTCACGCGCGAGGCGAGTCTAATTTCTATCGTAGGCAATGGTGGCATAACCAATGGGAACTCGGCGCATGAAATCGGAAGATCTAGCCTTTGTAAACCGTCAGTTGGCGGCCATGCTCAAAAGCGGCGTTCCGCTGGAGAGCGGCTTGCGCCAGTTGTGCTCCGAAATGCGGCGCGGCGAGCTGCGCAATGAATTGAGCGCCTTGGAATCCGATCTATCTCAGGGAACCCCCATCGACCGCGCCTTGTCGGCGCGCCACTTGCCCGAACTTTATTCCCGGATGCTGCGCGCGGGCGTGCAAGGACAGGATTTGCCGCGCATGCTCACCCTGCTGGCGGATTACTATTATGAGCAGCACAACCTGTGGGCCCGATTGAAAGGTTTAATGATCTATCCAGCCTTCGTGCTGGTGGGCTGCCTGTGTCTTTCCACCCTATCCGGCATGTTTTTCACGCAATTGGTGCGGCAGGAAGTCCAAAGCACAAGCGATGAAATTCTCTGTCTGCTGGGCGGGGCTTCATTACCCAGTTTCACAGCTTTTGTCCTCTCCCATCGCGGGGTCTTAGCCTTTGCGATTTGGACGCCCGCGTTTGTACTGGCCGTTTTGTTGCTCGCTATCATGCTGGCCCTCGCCCTGCCCGGCCTCCGCCGCTGGCTGCGTTTTTATATCCCGATCCTGCGCGACGCGGGATTGGCCCAATTCGCGGGCACGATGGGTCTCATGCTGCGCGGAGGGTGTCCCTTGCGGGAATGCGTGGCATTCATAGGCCAGCTCGAATCCGGCAACCGCTTGGGAGGCGAATTAAAGACTTGGGAAACGCGCATGCAAGGGGGCGCCGCCAAGTTCCTGGACATTGCCGGCGGCCCTGGATTACTGCCGCCTTTTTTTAAATGGCTGGTGGCCAGCGCCGGTGAAGACTTACCCGGCGGATTTGAACAAGCCGCCGACTTATACCGCACCCGCGCCACCCGCGCCCGGGATTTCATCCTCTACGCGGCGTTGCCCGTAGCCACCGTAGTGCTGGGAACTATGATCGCCATCCAGGTTTACTGCTTATTCATAACCGTACTAGGATTGTATTTGCCGCTAGTGTCCATGATGGACGGGCTAGGCTCGTAAGGATCGCATGAACCCACCCGGCATTAACCTACTCAACCCGCAAACCACTTAGCCATGCTATGTAGCTCAAATCCTGGCGCGAACCTGCAGGTGGCCGCGTTTTGTTACTGGACTTTGTTGTTTGGAATCTGGGTTTGGCTGCTATTGCACCTCATCAACCTGCCTTTGCGGCGCGAGGAACGCGCCCGATTTTTCCTGGATTTCCTCGCGCAAGCACTGCGGCGCGGGATGCCGGTGGAACAGGCGATTATCGGAGCTTCACAAAGCCGCGATCCCGCGCTGAACGTGCGCTTTCACTTATTGGCTACCTGGCTAGAAAAAGGGTTCACCCTCTCGGAAGCCTTGGATAAAACCCCGGGATTGCTGCCGCCAGCGATTCTGTCGTTTTTGAGAATCGGAGAAAGAACCGGCAATTTAGCCCGTGTGCTCGTCGATTGCCGGGATTTGGCCAGCGGCGCCGGACCGCAGTTTTTAAAAGCCCAAAATTATCTCGCTCTGGCGCCCCTATGCTTAACTACCATTGGGTTGCTATGGCTGGTGCCGCTGTTGTTGACATTTGTGGCGCCGAAGTTTTTCGCCATAGCGACCGATTTTGGCATTTCCGATTCGGGCTATCTCGAGGCGATTCTCCACCATGCGAAGCTCTATGCCGCGGTCTCCATCAGCACCGGCGTTTGCCTGCTATTATTTATGCTGCCAATTATCACATATATCGGCGGCCCCAGTTCCAGCCACTGGCTTTTGAGCGGGCTGCCCAAAACCTTCGACCGGTTGCTCCTGTGGTTGCCTTGGTATCGCCACCGTTGCGAGCGCAGTTTCACGGGAGCCTTGTCGGCTCTGCTCGACGCCCAGATCCCGGAATCTGAATCGGTTGTCTTAGCCGGCCAATGCACCGGCAACCTAGTCTGCCAGCGGCGGGCTGAGGAAGCCGCTCAACGGTTAAGCGCTGGCGAACCCTTGGCTCGCGCCCTGTCGAAGCTGAGCCAGGAGCCGGAATTCCACTGGCGGTTGGCCAACGCGTGCGCCTCACCAACCGGCTTCACCGCCTCCTTGAGAGGCTGGCAAGAGGCGCTGGAGGCAAAAGCCTTTCAGCTGGAACAAACCTTTGTTCAAGCCACCTCCACGGGTTTGGTGCTGATCAATGGCCTTTTGGTGGCCGCGCTGGCCATCGCCTTTTTCCAAATGCTGATTTTAATGATCGACGAAGCCGCGTTATGGTAATCCATGTCCGTCCAACCCGGTGTTCGGGAATGCTAATCTGGGAATTAGTGGTCGCCATGTCCATCCTCACCGCCGTGTTTTTCCCCTGGCAACTATCCTTGCTTAGCGAACAAAAGACCTTACTCGCGGGATATCATCGCGCTTTGGCCATTGGTCTGGTGGATGGGGAAATGGAGGTGCTTGCCGCCGGTGAATGGCAGACTTTTAAACCCGGCCCGCAAGTCTATAGCGTGAAAGCCTCGGCCGCCACCAATCTGCCGCCCGGTCAATTCACGCTGACGGTCAACAAGCACACCATCCGCCTGGAATGGAAACCGGAAAAACCATTCCACGGCGGCGTCGTTTGGCGGGAGGCGACCTTGCCATGAAACTCCAGCCAGCCATATCCGTTAGCAAAACATCCGCGTTTTCGCTGGTCGAATGTCTGGTTTACATCGCCGTGCTTATGATCGTGACCGGCATCGCCTTCTCCGTATTTTTCAGCCTCCTGACCCATCATCGTAACATCACTCGTTGCAGCGAGGATATTTTGCGGGCCTTAAAAGCGGGCGAGCGCTGGCGGGCGGATGTGCGGGCGGCAACCGAACCGCCCACACTCGAGACTTCCCCAACCGAGCAAGCCCTCCATATTCACCAAGCCCGGCACACGATCACTTACTTATATTCCAGCGGCGAACTCTGGCGGGTTGAGGATGAGCATGCGCGGGGGCTGCCGTTACTCAACAATGTTAAAACCTCGAGCATGGTGGCGGATTCGCGCACCCACGTACAAGCCTGGCGCTGGGATCTGCGGTTGGTGGCCACGCGTAAAAAGGCCAAATTTATCCCCTGGTTCTCATTCTTGGTGGTCCAGCCGCCAACACGGACGAATGGCACTCCAGCCCTGGCTTCGCTTGAAAACCCTCCCACTCAGCTTGCCCCCGCGCACTCACCATGAAAGCGACCCCGCCAGCTCATCACCGGCAACGCCAAAGCGGCTCGGCGATTTTGGTGCTTTTGACGCTCCTTAGCATCGCGACCCTACTCGCGGTGAGCAATCACTTGACCTTGCGTCATTTGCTCGGGGAACTCAAACTGCTCGAATTCCACCAACGGCAAAAATATCTTCCCGTTCGTCAACTCAACCCCACGAATACGGTCGCGATTAAAGCCCCTATTCCAGTCCCGGCGCTCACAAATGGATCAGCGGTTCCTGACCTCAATCCAAGTGCGAAGTGACGTTCCCGTCAAGCGATCCACCGCCCTGAGCTCATGCTTGCCCGGCGCCAACCAGGCGATGGTTTCGCGAACGCCATTGGTAATAGGCAACGAACTGCTCAACCATTGGGGATTCGCCAGTCCTTCGGTCCGCAAGTTGAGCCGGCGGCCCTGATCTGGCAGATCGGGGTCCAAGAAAAAGACGGTCCCTGGCAAGGGAGTGATAATTCGCGCCGCGAGTTGTTTTCCCGGGCTTAAATCGATCACCGCTTGATCGCCTAACCCGTTTTCGCCTGAGGCGAACCAATCGCGGTACGTTTCGGGCAAACGTACTCGGCCCAGGGAATCGTAATCAGCGGGGCTTTCAACCTCCGGTAAACAAGCGGCGAGGAATTTTTCATTCAAGCCGCCAGACGTCTGCGATCTCAGCCGTTTGCCCGTGATAGGATGCACCCGGCACTCGACCAAGCCATCAGGTCTGGCGTACCAACTGGTGCCAAACCGGCGGTGTAATTCCATAAACATCTCATGCAGCATAGGGGCCGCGCCCGTCACGCCGGAGACTTGTTCCATCGGCGAGCCATCGAAGTTGCCAACCCATACTCCGACGGTGTACTCAGGCGTATAACCTAGCGCCCAGTTATCCCGAAAATCCGTGCTGGTCCCGGTTTTGCAGGCCACCGGAAAACTGAATCGCAACGGGGAATCTCCCCCAAATTCCAGCGCGCGCGCCTGGCTGTCGGACAAAATATCGGCGATGAGATACGCCGTCCCGGCATCGAACAACCGGGCGGCGGCCGGATAGCCGTTCGTTTCATCGTATCCAGTCAGCAAGCGATAGGGTTTCCACACGCCTAGTCTGGCCAGACAAGCGTAGGCATTGGCCAGCTCTAGCAAACGAGCCTCCGCGTTGCCAATCGTCAAACCTAAGCCGTAATAATCCGGAGCCGCGTTCAAAGTCGTCAGCCCGCAGCTTTTCAACCGGGTTTGGAGCACTTCGGCGCCGCCGATGGATTCAAGCACTTTGACCGCGGGAATGTTCAGCGAATTCGCCAGCGTCTCGCGATAACGCATGGGGCCATGGCATCGCCGCCGGTAATTCACGGGCGCGAATATTCCCGTAGGCGTGGCAAACTGGGTGGGGATATCCGCCGCCACCGTCGCGGGAGTGGCGCCTTGTTCCAACGCGATCGCGTAGGTAAACGGCTTAAAGGTGGATCCGGCGGACCGGGGCGCCCAAGCGCCGTTGACCTGCCCATCACCGGGCGCAAAATAGTTTTCCGAACCCACCAGCGCGCGCACCTCCCCGGTGCGATTATCCAGTACGACCAGCGAACCGTTCTCGACGTGTTGCGCTTGCAAGCGCGATAATTGGTTACGCAGTATTTTCTCCGCCGCCTGATTCAGTTCCAAATCCAAACTCGTGGCCACTTTCCCATTCATCAAGTCCAACCCCTCGCGATGGCGGCGCAGAATCAAATCCACAAAATGAGGCGCGCAGAAATTCCGCCGCGCGGCCGCCAGGCGCAGAGGTTCCGCCAGCGCCCGGGCATGCTCGGCCGCGCTGAGGAAGCCAACGGCGGCCATGCGATCTAATATCCAGGCTTGTCGTTTTTGAGCGGCGGCAACATTGCGACGTGGATTCAGCCGTGACGGCGCTTGCGGCAACCCGGCCAAAAAGGCCGCTTGCGCTTTGCTAAGGTCGGACAGCGGCAGATCAAAATAGTAGCGGGCCGCGCTAACCGGTCCCCGGCGGCGGTTCCCGTAATCAAGCCGATTCAAGTAAGTGACGAGAATTTTTTCTTTGCTCCAGATTTGTTCCAATCGCAAAGCCTGAAGCGCCTCCATCGCTTTGGCGAGCGGCGCGCGCGGGCGTTTCACATAGGATTTGATCAGCTGTTGCGTGATCGTGGAGCCCCCGGACACCACCCGGCCATGCCTCGCGCAACTCCAGGCGGCCCGCGCGGTAGCCTGCCAATCAACCCCATGATGCCGCCAAAACCGGCGATCCTCAGCCGCCAGGGTGGCATCCACTAAAGCACCCGGAATATCCCTTAACACCGCTACCTTGCCCCAAGCCGCGGACACTCCGGCCTCCCGTAATAGACGGCCTTCATGATCCGTAAACTCCAGCGCCGGTTGGGGCGGTTCAAACAGCACCGCTGGCAGCGGCACCCAGCGTAATAATAGCTGGAAGAGCACCACCATAACCACCAGTCCAACCGACCCGGCGGCAATAACTATCCCAAGGCGCCGGGCCCATTTGTGGGCGGGTTTTCGGACGGCGGCTCGGCTGTGGTTCGGACACCCCATAGTTCCTCCCCGGGTTTACTCCAAGGCGCGGCTTTGCAGGTCTTGGGTTTCCGACAAGCCGAACCGCTCGGGATGGTACATTTCCTCAACTTTGGCGCTGGGGGCAATCGCCGTCCCCGCCGCGCGCACCCGCGCTAGATACCGGATAGTGTACTGCCCCGGGGCTAGATAATTGCGAAAGAATAAGGCTCGATCCTGGCGCAACTCATGAAAATCATCCTCCCATTCATTATCCAAAGCATTTCCGACTCGGGTTTCACGCGATTTAAACCGCGGGTTAACCGGCTCCAGAATGGCGGGGAGCGCATCGTCGATGGCGACGTAATGCGCCATTTGCGATGATTCCAAATTCAACGTCACCAATACCAGATCGCCCACCCGCGCGTTCCGGTATTCCCCCACCTTGCCCTCGTCATCAACCAACGCGTATTCCCGCCGCAACCCAAAACCGCGATTTTCGCGAGGCTGCCGCTGGACCAGCGGATGGAACTCCGCCGCCACGCGCACAAACAGTGGATGCTGGCCCGGATTTTCCAAGTTTAATTCGCGACTAGCGCTCTTTGCCGCGCAAGGGAAAACCATCTCCAACGCCGCTGGCTGGGCCGAAAGCTTAAATTCCCGTTTTTCGTTCTGCCACATCAATTGCCCGCTGGACTCAAAATGGTTGAGTTCGATTTTGCGCACATAGTCGGCCAGCGCGATCAATCCCCAGGCATTGCCTTGGGTGGTCGACCAACGGCCTAATTTTTGGGAATGGAACAATTCCTCCGCCAGCGACTCCACGCGCGCACCCTCTGAATTCGCGCGCAACCAAGCCAGCAACTGAACCGCCAACTCGCGTTCGGGACAACCGAACCCAAGATCCCCTTGCGCTGGAGGCCCGACTTTCGGGGCCAATAATTCCAAAGCCATCTCCCGCTGGCCGTCACTTTCCAAAATGGCTAGGGCCAGTAAGGCTCGCGATTCGCCGGATAGCAAATCTCGCTTTTCAAACATCTGCTCATGATATCCGGGTTCGGATTTTCGCGCCAAAGCCAGCGTGTATAATGCCAAGCAACGATCGGATAAGCCTTCATTTTGCCACCCGGCCGGACTTTCCCGAAGGCTCTGGGAAAGATACTTCAGAAGAGTATCGAACTCCCCATCGGGCACGCTGCGCCCTTGTTTTTTAGCCAGCGCCAGCGCCATTCCGCCATAGGCGCTCACCCATGACTCAGCCTTTTTACCGCCCGGCCAATAAGCCAATCCGCCGCTTTCCGTTTGCATGGAAAGCAATCGCGCAACCCCTTTGTTAATGGCCAGATCAACCTCCGCCTGATTCGTATGCACGCCGGGGAAGAACGGCATGAAATCGCGCCAGACTATCCAGGGCAGCAAGCTGGATGACGTCTGCTCCGCGCAACCGTAGGGATAATGCAGCAGGCTGGCCACGGCTTCACCCAGCGAGGCCATGCGACTGTTGGCCACGGTCACCGTTAGCGTGCCCTGGCTCTCGAAGAGTTGGGGGTTGGCCTTCGCCAGTAAATTAGTAGCGGTCGTGGTCACCCGAGCGAGATAAACCTCATGAATCAGCGCCGTGGCATATTCGACCGGCACCGTAGATTCAACCCGATCTTGCCCGGCTTGCGAAGCGGACGTCTTGGCCTCCCAAACCCATCGCGACAAGCCTATCCGCGTGAACTCCACCGGAAATTCCACGATGGTTTCACGGGTGGGAGACAGCGTGATTTTCTGGGTGGCGCGCGCCCCGTTGAACGCCGGTCCGGCGCCTTTGACTTTGTCATCCAAGTTTAATCCGATTTCGGCTTCGATGGTTTTGCCGGTAAGATTGTGCAACACTGCGCGCGCGATCAATTGATCCCCAACATGAGCGAAACGAGGCAACGCCGGATCCAGCATTAGCGGTTTATTGACCCGGAAATGGGATTCCTGAAAACCGAACTGGCCGCCGCTGCGAAGCACAACGGCAATCAACCGGTACCGCGTGAGGCTATCCGGCGCGACAAAATTCGCGGTGAATTGTCCCAGCCCATCCGTGATCAAACTCGGATTCCAATAGGCGCAGGGCAAAAAGCGTTTGCGCAACCCACTGGCCGTCGCCTCGCCTCCGCCGCCCACTAAATAGCCCTTATTCTGGAATTGCCACAAGCCGGAATCCTCCGGCATTAACGAGGGCAATGAGGAATGGCTAAATACTCCCAAAGGCCGCTGGCTCCAAAAATACGCCCCCGGATCCGGTGTCTGATAGTCATTCAAGGCCAGTACCCCTTCATCGACGGCGTAGCAAACGACTTCAGCGCCGACGGCGGGCAGTCCTTGAGCATCGCGCACCGTTCCCAGAACCGCAATCCGTTGTCCCGGCTGGTAATCCGTTTTATCCGCGCCCATTTCGACTTGGAGCTGGGTGGCCGGGTTTTCGACTGTGAGATTGGCGTATCCCACCCGATACTCGGGATCTTTGAATTCATGCGGGCTATTCGATGCGCCTCGGACCACAAAAACCGTTACCACCACATTGGGCGCGTATGCCGGCGGGATGGGCACTTGTACTGCCGGAGCATTCCCGGTGAGGTTCGTGACATAAGAAGTGAGAATGCGATCACGCTCTACGCTGACGACCGCCATTCCGGAAATCGGGGTTTTAACGAGCAAGCTCGCCGTCTGTCCCGGCAAATACGTTTTCCGGTCCGGGACGAGTTCGATTTGCACCTCATTCCGGTAGTTCCAGCCCAACCGCCCATCGCCAGTCACCTGTATATTGAGAGCCGAGACGACCCGCCTTCCGGCGCTATCCGTCGCGATGGCTTCAAGCAAATACATGCCCGCAATCATCGGCGTTAGGACGGCCGAGGGTGCCGCGTTGGTATCCGCGAACCACTTTTCTCCATCGCGAACCACGGGGCATGCCACCGCTTCTTGCTCGTTAATCAATTGGAATTCCGGCTCATTTTGATACCGGATGGTCTTCCCGGCGCCTTGCATCCGCACCGAACGCCAGTCAACCTTCCGCAAGCGGAGCTGAATTTTGACCGCGTTTGTCTCAGGCGTGCCATCGGTACGCGTGGCCACCAGATAAACCGGCGTCGGGGTATTGCTCGCCACCACCGATGGCAGGCTTTTAATCCCGAGGTAAAACTCGGAACTATGGCGGATAAACCGGGTGGCCTGAGCCAAAGTCTGTTGGCTGGCATCGGTCAATTCGACCAAACCGTTCACCGCCCTGGGCTGCGGCACCACGGGATTAATCGCGATTTCCGGTCGCAAAGCCCACCCGGGTGCGCTGGTGTAATTGGTTTCGCCATTCATCGCCACCGAGCTGGAACCTTGCCCGGGCAATACTTCCGCATGATTGCAAAACCGGAAATCTTCCCAGCCTTCCGGGGCAAAGCCGTCATCACGCGAATCAAATGACCAGGCCAGCTTGGCTTTGGCCACTGGCCGGCCATGCAGATATTTCGCGCGCACCGGCACCGCCACGGCTTCACTCGCCGCGAAGGCGGCTGGCGCGTCGAGCATGATTTCGAAGCTATTCGGCTGAAAATCCTGCACTTCAAATTGCTGGTAATGGACTAGATTGGTGTCGACCGCCAAATCGGCCCGATACGTGCCCCGGCATTCCGTGGGCAATACCACGGATGTGGCGCAGGAGCCATTGGTGGAAAACACCACATTCGTCACCCAGAACGTCCGCTGCCGGGCGTCGAGGCACACCAGTTTGCCGGTGGCGCTCAAAGGCACCTCCAGTGCGTCTTGTTTAAAATCCCTGAGAATCGCCTTGAGATGGAGCGTCTCTCCCGGCCGGTAGACCGAGCGATCCGTAAACAGCATCAACTTTCGCGATTCATGGTGTTCTTCGTTCCATTCCCGAGGAATGGAGTAATCCACCGGCAAGCGATTTTCCCACGCGGCATCCAACGCTGTCGCGTGCAAATCGCCGCCACACTTCGCGAGCAGCCAAGCGGCTTGAGGAGCGGACTCGAAAATGGCAACCCCATTGGCATCGGAAGTCTGTTCCGCCACGCTCTGTCCATCGTTATCCATGAGGCGCACGCTGGCGCCTGAAACGGGCTTGCCGGAAGCGTATGAAAACACCGTCACCCACAGCCGCGTGGCGGTGGTTTTCCAATAGAGGCCGAGATCGGTTAACTGCAAGAGCGTTTGCGAACCTAAGGGGGATTTGGAAAGCCGCCCACCCGCTCCGGGGTCATCCACCGGGTCGGCGGGTGAGCTGGATTCAGCCATGATAAACACCGCGCCATGCGTGCGGCCACCCAAGATGCTATCCCAGGAAAGCACCGTTTTCAGGGCCTGATCTTGCGATGCCTCCAGGGCTAAATTCGTCCGGAACACGGTTTTCCCCGCCAGAAGATTAAAGTCCACTTCCTTGTAGGGCTCGCGCGTTTGATCATCCCAGGAACGTTCCTTAAAATAACCCTTATAACCTCGCAAAGCGTGGATCAACTGGTCTTGGTCCAGCCATTTCGCGCGCACGCGCAGGCTGGCCACATTGACACTTAACAACTCGATGCGCCGGCCCCCGCCGCTCAACTGCTCGGCGGAAAAACTCGGAAGAAATATCCGCGGAGGAACCGGCTTAAAAACGACCTCTTGGTCCACGGCCTCGCCTAACACGAAAGGCTCGGCGGCGGGCAGTCCCGCTTTCACTTGAACCCGGTAGGATTTGTGCAAATCAAAATCGGCATCCACTTCGATGCCACTACCCATTAGCCGCATTGCGGCTGGCTCGACCGTTGGCGTTATTTGAATCCACTCCGTCAAGTTAGAAGCCGTGAGTTCTTGGGATAATGACTTGGAAAACTGAAGCCGCAATCGGCGGCCCGAATTAATCCGATTCACGCATTCGATTTCCGTCACGACAAAGGGTTTCACATCGCCAATCGGAATGACGAACGGCTTTTTCAAGCGTAAACCGGCGCGGTCCGCCGATGGCAAACCCGCGTCGATGACCAACTCCCAGGCATTGCCTGCGATTAATGGTTTTTCGGGTTTGACGCTGAATCTTCCCGGAATCGGCGCTAGAATCGAGTTGGTGGTGGTGTCGCTCTGGCGTTTTCGCGCCGCCTTCTCGTTGGTGATCTGTTTAGCCGTTTGCCAGGCTTGAAACTGTTCCACCCAAATTTTGGGATTGGAAACCCCGCCGATGGAAGTAATGTCCGACGCTTCGTCAGTTTCCCAAATCGGCGCCACGCTGGCGCGGATTAAAACGCCGTTGGTATTGGCGAAAGCGAAAAAAGTGGCGGCGACATTCGTATCCACCGGCGCATTGAACTGAACCAAAACCTCCGGTTCGGCCGGCACGTACTCGGGGGAAAAATTAACCCGCCCGTGCGCGATGACGCTAAAATCGGGCGCCCGCACTTTGCGCAACAACCGCGCGCCTAATCGTCGTCCTTGGGCATCGTTTAATCCCGAACGGAGCGACAAGCGATATTCGGCGCCCAATTTCGTCGGCTCCACCGGGGTAAAAACCCCGCTACGCGGACTTAGCCAGACGAATTGCCCCGCCAATAGCGGCTGGATTATTAACGGCGAGTTCGTTGCGGGACGTCCCACTTCCGAATCCGCCACCACGGCCTCATCGAAGCGCAACTCGAACGTCGTGCCAGCATCCAGCGTATTCTCCACCAACATCAGGCGCACGCCTTCGGAACGCTCCACTTCGGGAGCGCAGCCCGCCAACAGCCCGCCTGCCGCTATCAGGCAACACCACATCCTGAGCCAACCTGCCAGGAATATTCGAGGGAAAGAAGCGGCGCCATCCCCCTTATCAAAAGCGAACGGGAACATAAAATAAAAGATCTTAGTTTGGAAACGGTAAGGCCACCGTACTCCTTGAGGGGAACGCTAAGACTTTTTGTGTCCCGATCAACCAAATTCGAGAATTTCTGAATCCATCGCTTAATTAACTCGTATCAAGCTAGTTGCAAGTTCTTACACCTCCTTCCCGCCACCCCAAAACACTCGTCTCGCGAGTATTTTGTCCCGAGCATTCAACCGGTAGCCAAGCTTTGTGTCACCTAGCCCTTGATGACAATCCTGGGTGGTCTTGGCGTGGCCGCATTCCTCACCTTCGAAGATACCTAGGGCGCAGGCGACCCCAATCCCGGCGAGTAATGCGACCGAAAGTCGCAGCCGGTCATGAGAATGGAATTGCAGTTCGGGCAGTAAGTCACTGGCGGCAATACACAGGAAACTGCCGCCACAAAACGCCAGCAACCCAGCTAAAATCAAATGGTTCGCCTCCACTACCTCGTTCAATCCCAGGGCAAACAACAAGGCGCCCAAGGGAGCAATCAAAGAAAAAGCCAGGTTTACGAGCCAGCATTGCCAACGGGAGCAGCGCGCGCCCTGCATCAAGGTAATCACGGCCAGGGAATCGAACGGTTTGTGTAAAATAATTGCCAGGGCCGCGCCGAATCCGCCTAGACCTCCCGCGCTCCCGGACTTTATCGCCGCCGCCAACGCCAAACCATCCAATAGCGAATGCAAACCCAATCCGGTCGCCGTGCCCATCCAGGAAACCGGTCGGGATGCTTCCAAATGCTGGCCGGAACCGCACGTTCCCTGCGGCTGCTCGAACGTCTCATGGCTGTGGTAATGAAACACCCGCTGTAAGAAAAACAGGGTCAGAAAACCAGCGAGTACTCCTCGCATCACCCGATCCACCGATCCGAATTCATGAATGGCATGGGGGATCATGTGCAAGAGGGCGATGCCCAGCATCAAGCCGGCGACAAAACTGAGGGCGGTTTGCAGTCGATCATGCCGCGGACGAAACCACTCCGGCATCGCTCCTCCAACCATGGAAACGCCAAACAAGACGACGCAATAGAATAGGGTTAATGCCATAGCGCAAACTCATGGTATCCGCAATCGCAACTCATAAAAGCGAGTCGCGTCGGGGGACACCGGCGCGTTATCGCGAAGCGTTATGCGCTCCGTACTCCCTAAATCGACGGAAAGATGAACGTTGGTTAAAACTTCCCAGCCGGAATTTTTCAGCCCGCCGCCCGCCACGACTTCAAACGTGGCGTCGGTGGCGCTTTTAGCGTGCGTGAACGTCATGGCGCCATAGGCCAAACCGTTGGTATAGACGAAACTGAACGCGGCGGATGGACGCGCGGCGACGGCATTGGGATCCGTGCCACTAGCATACTCCCAAGCGTTAGGCGCCCGATCCTCGTCGGGATCGGCGGTGGCGGCAATGAGATTGGTATCGCAACCGCACGGCCAGTTGGTGGCCGTCCAATTTTCAAACGGACTCAACGGCAGAATGTGGAACGTGAATGGCGTTTCCGGAGACACCGTGTTGGTAGCCTCGCCCATGCGCAGGCCCGACACTTGAAAGTAAAGTCGGTACACCCCGCTAGTCGTAAACCCCCAATTATAGTGCTCATGCGCGCCGACTAGCGGGCTGACCGCGTCATTCGTGCCAATGCCATCGCGCGTGTCCATTTTGAGATCGAGCGATCCGAAGGTCGTCGCCTGCCATAGCATAAACTGTCCGGGGCCTTCCATTCTCGTAAGCCGGATGACGAAAGGATCGTAGAACACGCCCGCCGGAATTTGCTGGGCGGAGACCCCAACGTATGGCGTACCGGCATAGGAATTCTGGGGCAAGATCCACAAGTTATCCCCTTCGTTTCCCAAGGGCATACCGGCGGGCAAAGTGAACTTCATGGATTCCGGACAAACCACCACACACTGGTTGCTGGCGTACGACAAGCCATGCGTGTCATCGGACGCCATCAAACTGAGCTGGTTGCTGGCGCTATTCCAGGTCACCCCCAGCAAATCAACGTGCTCCTCCGTGAAATAAAAGCACTGCGCCCAAACGGACGGCGCTAGAAACACGAGCGCGCCCGCAATCAAATACTTTAATATTTTTTCCATAATAATCCGAAAATATGCGGCGCCCGGAGTGTCGCCACCCGGGCGGCCGCGCTTGTTATAGTGGGGTTCCCTCCCCCGTCGCCGTTACGCGGCGCGCGAGGCTAAATGTTGGTTCATCTAGTCGGAGCCACAAGCACTCCGTGCAGTGTCACCTTGGTAGGCATGCCGTTGAGCGGGAAAGTCCGCAACGTGCTCAACGTCTCGAGATCCACTTCCAAAACCTGCTGCCCGGCGGGATCGGTTATGTACGCGCGCCCCAATCCCATCGCCAACCCTGGGTGATATTGGCCGTGGTTTTCATGACGCGTGCTGGGGGCGATCAGGCTGGTCCGGCTCCCGATCACCCGCGCGGTTTTAGCGTCAAGTTTAAGAAAATCTCCATTGGCCAGGACCACGCCGAAAATTGCGCCATCCGGGCTGAATTCATAGGCCACCGCGAACGAATCCCCGGGCAACGCCACTTTCTCCATGCTGAGGTTGGTGGCGTTGATCAAAAACATATCCCCCGCGGTTTCACTCAGGAATGACAAGCCGTAGTACCACTCCGAACTATCGTGTCCCCGCAAATCCCCGATGCGGTAGCTCGCTGGCATGGTCGGCGGGTTGGTAACCATATAGTTCGTCCAACCGTTTTCACTTTGCCAGAGGAGTAGCACCCCTTGGGTAAACCCAAACGCGGCGGTGCGGCCGTTACCGGCCTCGCCATGCATATTCGAATAACCCGACACCGAATGCACCCGATTGCTGGTGGCCAAGTCCCAAACGTCCACGCCCACCGGCAGCGGATTGGGCACGGTAACGGGATACAACGGATTGGGTTTGCTGATCGCGAAGAATTGGTTGGTGCCCACCGGCACGGCGGACCCGTGTTGCGCTCCCGCCATAATCACCGACGGCACGTAGGCGTTGCCGAGCACGGCCAATTGGGTTTCGTTGAAAATATCCACCCGCCCGGTGAGGTCCCAATGCAAAGTGAGCCAACCGCCCCGCGACACCGTATGCACCGGATTATCACCTAAGAGGGAGATCGACATCCGATGGGCGTTTTCTTGGTAATAATGCCAATGATCGCCGTGATCCTCGACGTAAATGCCGCTATCGAACAACTCCGCCTTATCGCCATCCAGTTCGACGGCGAGGCAATATCGGGCATTCGGAGTGGAACCCAAGGTCGCCCGCGAGTTTAGCGTGAACAGTTCGGGCGAGACCACGCCGGTTTCGAGATCGATCATCGAGAGCGCCGCATTGGTTGCGTCCGCAATAAACAAGCGCGCCAAAACGCCCAGATTGACTCCGGCGCCATAGTTGACTTGCGCCCGATAAAATCCGCCGGGAGACTGCAGCGCGAACCGCTCCTCCACCTTGCTACCCGTGCCCGTAATGGCCAAGCCTAGGTTTTCCCAGACGTTTGTCCCCAGCGCCGCGCAATATTGGATTTGGTACGTGGCATTCGTTTCGGACAGAAACTCCAACTTCGCCTCCGCGCCCGCTTGAGTGATTTTGAGCGCGGGCCCCTCGCCGACATCGAACAAGTATTCGACGATTTCGCTCGTGGTTGTTTCCCCGGTGGCTGCCAGCATCCCGGAAGCCTGAAAACCAATCCGATACTGGCCCGGGGCGGTAAAGACCCAATTGACGTGCGTATGTCCGCCTGCCGCAAGCGCCCGCGCATCATTGGCGTCAATCCCGTCCAGGCTATTGAATGAAACCACCGGCGAGCCGAAAGTGTCGAGTTGGTACACGACCAAACCGCCGGGACCCCGCACGCTTTTTAAAGCCAGATTCACCACGTTGTTCGAGAACACGCCGGCGGCGAGTTCTTCGGTGCCCAGCCCCAGAAACACTAAATCGGATTTTTGCACCGCGGGCAGCACCCAAATCGGCGAGCCGGAGGCGCCTAAAAAGCTAAAGGCCGCCGATCCGGGGATGGAAGTGCGCGACGTCGCGCCGACCTTGATCCAGACCCCGCCGGGTTCGTATTCCTCACCGAGATCCTCGGCGTGAACATGCAAATCCCAGGCGCCATTCTCGTAATTCACGCCCACATCGGTGTGTCCCGAAGTCAGCACCGGCAAAGCCTCCACCTGCGCGGGGAGCGCCAAAGCGGCGGCGCCAGCCACCAGCATCCGGCTAATTCGAATAAGATTCATATAAAAAGGAGCAAATACTGTTTTGATTTTTATGGTTAACTCGCGATTGCCGCGCGCGAAGGGCCATCATTGGGGTGGCTTGGAAAAATTGTCACCGGCGTCGAGGCGCGCTCTGAGTTTCGACGCGGCGAGACTTTCAACATGGCCGTCGGCGTACAAATAATTCGCCGAAGCCCCGTGGCGGGTGGGCTGGATATCCGCGGTGACAGCGCTCCACCCGAGCAGCCATTGCCGGGAATGCGTATGATCGTTCATGACGCTAACGCCCGCGGTGTCGGATATTTCGAAAACGATCAAGGTTGCGGTGGGATTACGCAGCCGGTCCAGATTGCGATACGTTTCGAGCAATAATCCGAATGGATCGGTTTGGTCCACGGACGTGTATTCATTCAACGTGTAACTGGCGGCGTGCGCCGCTAGGCGCGCGTCGCGTTTGCCATCGGATGGGCAAATGCGGATGCGGTCCACATTGGCCAGATGGCCGCTCAATTGGTAGATCCACGATGCGTTGGTGGTGCCCCCATGGGTCGTGGTGGGCAGCCAACCGCCATTGTCCTCGGCATACATGCGCATGGCCATGCCGATCTGGCGCAGGTTGCTCAGGCAGGCCGTCTGGCGGCCCTTTTCCTTGGCCCGTGACAATGAGGGTAAGAGCATGGCGGCCAGGATCGCGATAATGGCGATCACCACCAACAATTCAATCAACGTAAAGGCGCCGCCCGGGCGCGGCAAAACCGCGACTTTTCTCATGGATATGTGATTGCGTTACCGGCGGGCGCAAGCCCGCCGCAGGCGCAATGGACCTGAATGATAATTAGGAACAATTCTCCCTGGCCGGCATGAGTAGGCGGATGCGTATGGGCATACCTCTCCTATCTCGGACAGACCAGATCTTTGGAATATCAGGCGAGAGACTGCGGCGGCCCGCGGCCTGGCGGGAGCGAGGAGCGGTTTGAGACAAGGGGAAGAATCTCGGCGGACCCGACATCGAGCGTTAACACCACCGGAACTGGCACCGAGGTGATTACTGGCGCCGCATCCACTTTGCCATTGGACAGCAAAGTAGCCGCGCAATGATGTTGGCTGCTCGTTGAATCCTGATGGAAGAATTCATGCAGGCCGGAAGAAGACGCCAGCGCGGAAACGAAGAGGAATAATACGAGCGTCAACAACGAAACCAGGCTCTTGCCTTGCGGTTTTCGTAGCGAGATATATGAACGCACCCTTTCCACTTCGACCAAAATCTAATTCTTGCCGGTATGAACGGCAAGCATTTCTTTATTACAATTTTGCAACCCAGTTGCTCGTGAGCTTAACGAGCCAAATGCCGGCAGCCGTCTTCTCCTCGAAAAAACCCATCCGAGACATTGCCAGGCATCCGCAGGTTATACACAGGGCAAGGTGATGCATTGGCTCTGTTTCTGGTATTTTCCGGCGCGAGTGGAGTAACTGGTTTCGCAGCGCTCGCCTTGGAAAAAGACCATTTGCACGATGCCTTCGCCGGCGTAAACGCGACAATCGGCGGCGCTGCTATTGGAGAATTCCAACGTCAGGTGGCCGTGCCAGCCGGCTTCCGCCGGCGTCACGTTGGCAATGATGCCGCAGCGCGCGTAGGTACTCTTGCCCACGCAGAGGGCGCTGACATTGTCCGGCAAATGCATCCGCTCGATGGCCACGCCTAAACCATAACTGCGCCCCGGCAAGATGAAAAAGTGCCCATGCGCGTCATGATGAAGTTCCACCGTCTCCAAATTTGCGGGCGAAAACTCCTTGGGATCCACGACTTTGCCGGGCACGTGGCGGAAGATTTTAAATTCTTTGGGAGACAAACGCAGGTCGTAGCCGAAGCTGCACAATCCATACGAAAGCGCCAGCCGTCCGGCCACCTGCCGCACCAGTTTGGGAGTGAACGGGCTGATCATGCCTTGGCGGGCAAGACGGGCTATTTGTGTGTCATTTAAGATCATAAAGTGGCATCTGGAATCGCGTTAACGGAGCGCAGGCATTGTTTGACGGGCTCGGGCGCCCCCAGCCAGCTTAATTGCCGGTGGACCGCCGCGAACCGGTCCTCTCCGTCCGCATCCTCACTCACCGTCGTGCGTAATTGAAAAGGAACCCCAGCCGCCATCAGCAAGTCCAGGCTGGCTCTCGCTTTTATGGCGCTTAAAGAGTCGCCCGTCAACCGGACATAGCGATCGTCAAAGGGCGCCTTGATATCGAGTCCCACCCAATCGAGCAGGGGTAGCAAGCGGCTTAGCTGTTCCGGGAACATGCCGGCGGTGTGCAATCCCGCCAAGAACCCCCGCTCACGAACCGCTCGCACAGCCGCCTCCAAGCCCGCGTGCAGAGTGGGTTCGCCGCCGCTGAAAACCACTGCTTCCAGGCAGCCTTTGCGCCGATCCAGCAGGTCGCAAACTTGCCGCCACCGCCACCGCCCGGGGACCTCGATCGGGCGCAAACTCGCATTATGGCAGTATCCGCACCGCCAAGGGCAGCCTTGGGTGAAAACCGTCAACGCCAACCGCCCCGGGAAATCGACCGTGGTGAGCGGTAGAATGCCGGCTACCGGAATGAGTTCAGGCCAAACCGCC